>SVJL01000136.1 GCA_015068985.1 Oscillospiraceae bacterium | reverse complement strand
CAGAAAAAGAATATTACATATGTTTAACTACAAAAAATCTAATACCGGAAAGGCGGCTGCATAAAAGCTGCAACCGCCATCAAAAATTCCATTATTCAATTTTGACCCCAACTATTGACAAAGAGCCGTTTTAAAACCCCGATCCCACATTATTAAGCGGAATCGGGGTTTTATTTAACGCCTGCACATCATCAATAGCTGTTTTTTTGCATGACTTTATCGTATTAAACTATGAATTTTCAACAACTTATGATGTGAAACTGCGATATAAATCTTTACTTGGCAAAATATATCTCTTTGCGGACAGTCTTAACGTCAGAAAAGAAAGCTCCGTAATACTCTGCCATTGCCGACATAAGAAGCTCGGTTTTAAGATTAGACTGGCTTCCGGCATTTATAACTGCATCTATGTGATAGGTACCATTGTCGGTTTTGGAGGTTTTCATTGAGCGGACAAAATCCTTGATGTTAACCTCTTTCATTCCTCTTTTGGATTTCTTTTCTATCATATAGCAATCGAGAGAATCGAAAGATTCGGTGTCAATATCTTTATTGGAAGAAAAATCAATGCTGTATTTTGCCGATTCAATGGCAAAAAAGTCGGGATGATTGGTGCGTCTTTCTGCCTTAAGAATTTTTATGCCATCGGGCATTGCCGCATCAAGACTCTTGCACAGTTCTTCCTCACCTAGTTCTCTTGTCATTTCAATGTCGAGCATTTCACACTCACTGCTCACCCCAACCGGACAAGGCAGGGCAATGTTTTGAAGAATATGCGGATTAAACCCCTGAGAGTATTTTACCGGAAGCTTAGCCCTTTTAAAGGCTCTGTTCACACAACGCAAAAAATCGAGATGAGAAATGTATTTTACGCCGTCACCCTTGGTGTAGGTTATACGGTAGACAATTTTAGTTTCTGCGTTCATAACACACACCTCCTCCAAAACAGGTTGCTCCGCAACCCGAACATTTTTCGCGGCAATTGGGAGTTGTTATTGCTTTTTCCGCCTTTTTGGCCTCAGAAATCAAAAATTCCTTTGTTACGCCAACATCTATCATATCCCATGGCAGAATTTCATCAAAGCTTCTTTCTCTGGTATAAAAAGCCACTTCCATTCCGCATTCTTCAAAGGCTTTGTCCCATTTTTCCTGACTGAACTGATCAGACCAACCGTCAAATCTGACACCAAGCTCGTGAGCTTTCAGGAGTACCTTTGAAAGACGGCGGTCACCCCTTGCAAACACACCTTCAAGCACGCTTACAGGGGCTTCGTGATAGTTATATTTAACTCTTTTATCGTTCATTGCATCTTTAAGGGCATATTGCTTTTCTCTCAAGGTTTCTCTGTCGTTTTGTTTTGCCCACTGGAAAGGCGTGAATGCCTTTGGCACAAAAGACGCAACTGATGCAGTAACCCTCAGACCCGGTGCTCTTTTTTCTTTTGGTGTGGTCAGATACTGGCGCACAACTTTTTTGGAAAGCTCGGCAATTTCACACACGTCTTCCACAGTCTCGAAGGGCAGACCCATCATAAAATACAGCTTAATGGAGCTATAGCCACCCTCAAACGCAGTTTTGGCAGCAGTGAGAAGATCCTCTTCGGTGATATTTTTGTTAATAACATCCCTCATACGTTGGCTTCCGGCTTCGGGCGCAAAGGTAAGCGAGCTTTTTCGTACTTTCTGAACCTTTTCCATAAGCTCCATAGAAAATGAATCCAAACGCAGGGATGGAAGCGAAAGAGAAATGCTCTCTTTTTCGGTGATGTCCAAAAGTCCGTCGGTAAATTCCCTGAGGCAGGTGTAGTCACTTGTCGAAAGGGACGAAAGGCTTATTTCTTCATAGCCGGTGGAATCAATAAGCTTTTGAGCATATTTTAAAAGCGTGTCGGGCATTTTTTCTCTGACAGGACGATATATCATTCCTGCCTGACAAAAACGACAGCCTCTTATGCATCCTCTGAATATTTCAAGCATTATTCTGTCGTGCACAATTTCAATAAACGGCACAACAAATTTTTCGGGATAATACACCTTGTCAAGATCTTTTATAATTCTTTTTCTTACCTTTTTGGGCACAAAATCAAACTTTGGCTCAATTGCACTCAGACTTCCGTCGTCATTATAGAAAATCTCATAAAACGACGGCACATATATGCCCTCAATGCCAGAAATCTTTTTCAAAAAATCAAATCTTGTGCCGCCGGAAATTTTCCATTCCTTATAGGCATCCATAACTTCAAGGTTAACCTCTTCGCCCTCGCCAAGAATATAGAAATCGGCAAAATCGGCAAGAGCTTCTGCACTGTAGGCACAAGGACCGCCCATACACACAAATGGGTCGCCCTCTTTGCGGTCGCGGCTCAAAAGAGGAATTTTTGCAAGGTCGAGCATATTGATTATGTTTGTGTAGCACATTTCATATTGAAGCGTAAAGCCAACAAAATCAAAATCCTTTATTGCATCCATCGATTCCAGACCATAAAGGGGTATGTCGGCTTTGCGCATTTCTGCTTCCATATCAATCCATGGTGCAAAAACTCTTTCGCACCAGATGTCTTCTCTCTCATTCATAAGAGAATAGAGTATCTTCATTCCCAGATGCGACATTCCAACCTCATACACATCGGCAAAGCAAAACGCAAAACGAATGTCAACGTCATCTGCATTCTTTACAATGCTATTGAGTTCGCCGCCTGTGTAACGGGCAGGTTTTTCAACAAGGGGAAGTATGTTTTCTATCTGTTGTTTTAACATCGGTCTGTTTCCTTTCACATAGATACTTTCATTATACAATAAATCCGAGGTTTTTTCAACAGGAAATTAAGGAGAGCAACATAGGTTGGATGACGATAAGGAAGATAACACGCCATTCAGATGCTTTTCTTTGCTCTTGGTGCTTATCTTGCCTACGGCATTTTAAAAATCTGCATTTTTTGCCGAACAAAAATTAACTCCGGCTGTCAGCCGTCGAACAGAATTTTTTAAATCAATGCAAAGAAAGTGGAAACTGATCTTGCATTGATTTTCGGCAAAAAATTTGATTTTTAAAACCGATAAGCAATGCCGCTCCGAAAAGCGTATGGATGGCTGTTTAGAGCTCTAAATTAATCTTGTGCAAAGCCCGAAGTTCTATTGGCTTCACGTCGCAACCTATGAGTACGGTTTATAAATTGTATTTTTCCAATATGCACCTTGCAATATCAATTACTT
>SVJL01000019.1 GCA_015068985.1 Oscillospiraceae bacterium | reverse complement strand
CACAGAGGAAGAAACACGTGAATACACCGATATTCTCGAAATTGCTGAAGCAAACCTCGAGGTTGCAATCTGTGATATAATTCTTGGCAAAAAGTCTATAGATGCCTATGATGATGCAATCAAACAGGCAAAAGAAGAAGGATATGACAGATATATTGAAATTGCACAGGGTGCATATGAAAGATATCTTTCAAAATTGAATAACTAATGTCTGAAGTTTAATTTAAGCCACACCTTGCAGAGAACCAAAATCTGCAAGGTGTGGCTTCTTATGTATTACTGTTATTTAGATTTGACTATTTGGAAAAAATATGATATAACAGGCTTTGTCACACAGTTTAATATGCACTAACCCTTCCGCCAATGTCTTTTCCGAAGTGAAAATCACCCTGAACTTTAACTCCATCCAAAAAGTATATAAACGTGTCGGGATATTTTTTCATTTCGTTCATAAACTCATTCATATTCTTATTATCCAACACGGTTATAACCATAGAATAGTCCTCTTTTGAATACATTCCCTGAGCCTTTATAATAGTTGCGCTGTGTTGGTATTTGTTGATTATCTCATCGCGAATGACTTCCGGATTTTTTGTTACTATTTTAACCTCCAGTGCATAACGCTCTTTTCTCAGAATAGATGCTGCAGTCCACTCAAACACGAAAATCTGAATAATTGAAAGCAGAATGCTTGTTAAATCCCAATACACAAAATATGAACACAAAATGACTATGTAACAGATAATGCTTATTATTCTTTCAATATTAAAATTTGGCTTTTTTAAATTAACCAAGCAGGCAACAATGTCTATTCCTCCCGTTGAACATCCGATTTTCAGCATAAGTCCTGTGCAAATGCCAAGCGACACTCCCGAAAATATGGATGCAATAAGCCGGTATCCAACTTCCTCTCCCGCCTCTAAGCCAACGGGAATAAAAGTGAAAAAATCAAGCTTATCCAACAAAATCACGCCAAAGGAGTCGAATAGGGTGAACATTGCAACGTAGATAACATATCTTTTTTTCAAATATATCCAGGCAATGACCATCAGGGGCAAATTAATAGCAAGTTTAAACCAGCCTATGTTAATATTTGTGATTTCATACAGTATTGTGCTGATGCCATCCACTCCGCTTGGGGAAAAGTTTGACGGGATAACAAAAACATACAGTGATACAAAGGATATTACAACAGCACATAGCATCATAAAAATGCATTTTACTTCCGATTTGATTTTGCCAATAATGTTCATAACAAGCCTCCGTTGATAAATTTGATTAAATACTAACACAATTATTGACAAAAGTAAAACGATTATTTATAATAGCATTGTGAAAAAATTTCACAACAAATAATGAGAGGCGTTTTATGGATACACTAAAAATCAAAACTTTTTTGTTGATAGAAAAATATAAAAGCTTTACAAAAACTGCCGAAAAGTTTTCGTATACACCTTCTGCCATATCACACATTGCAGATTCTCTCGAAGATGAGCTTGGCGTGAAGCTCTTTGTCCGCAAAAGAAACGGTGTTGAACTAACAAAATCGGGAAAGGCTCTCAGCAGCAAGTTTGCCGACATAATAAATGCCGAAAACAATTTGTACGTAGCGGCAAGTGCTTTATCAAAGCAGAACAGTTCTTCTTTGCGAATAGGCACCTATTCAAGTATAGCATTGCATTTTCTTCCTGAGGTTTTGCAGAGCTTTAAAAAGGATTATCCTACAGTGAACACAACAATACTCGTGGATGACTATATGCAAGATTGGCTCGAAAATGATATAGCAGATGTTATTTTAGCCGATGAACTAATTTGCACAACAAACAACTGGCAACCTTTAATGACAGACGAATACGTTGCCGTTGTTCCGTCTGATGCCTTTTCGGGCAAAGACGAAATTTCGCCCGAAGAAATATATGTGCATCCATTCATTCGCCCCGATGAAGCCAAGCTTGACAACTACCTTGACTATTCAAGATTTGACGAAATAATACCGGTAAAATCGATCGAAAACAATTCGATTATTTATATGGTCAAAGAAAATCTGGGAATGACAATTCTTCCCAAATTAAGCATCAAATCTTTGCCCGACGGAGTTCGTGCAATAAACCTTAACCCCAAAATCACAAGAACCATAGGTATTGTGTATGATGCTAAGCACGCCTCGTGGGCGTGTGAGCGCTTTTCAAAACACATAAAAAAATACATAAAATAAGGCTTGTTAAAAAGCGGAACTAAAAAGATTCAATATAAAATTTGTTTTGCGTGAGCAAAACTACCTTCTCTCTTATCTTTTATCTGAAAACGACAATTTTTAGTGAAAAGTGAAGAGAGAAAAGTGAAAAGAGAATAGAACAAAAGAAACGACAACTTTCACTGCGAAAATTGTCGTTTCTTTCTACTCCTGATGCCGGGCTCGAACCAGCGACATCATGATTAACAGTCATGCGCTCTACCGACTGAGCTAATCAGGAATACCTACCCATACATTATACCACGGTTTTGGCATAAATCAAGTGCAAAGATTAATTTTTAGCAAAATACACAAAAAGTATGGCCGCTTTTTGTGTATTACACGATTTCTGATTCAGGATAAAATATAAATTGCTATATTAGCCTGACAGTAGTTATCCAAACCCGCCTGAAAACCAGTGTTTTCGGATTCTTTTGCCTTGTCATCCTCGAAAGGCGTCAGCCTTCCTTCGTCTTCCGCACCAAAATCTCCTCGAAAACACAAGTTTTTCAGGTCGAAGAATTTTGAACGTGAAGATTTCCGCTTAAACAAGGCAAAAGCACAGTGAATCCTTCGCGGATTTACGAGCATTTTAACGAAGTTTAAGCGGAAATCTTCCGTTTCAAAATCGGGTTTGGATAGCTATTGCCAGGCTAAGATACAATGCAAAAAGGCACCACAGCAAATATGGTATTTGCAGGTATGCTGTCCACGGACGCACTTTTTTAAATTCGATAATCATTGTTATTATGATTGCAATAAGCAGCATAAGCCACACCGAAGCAAACAAAAATGCACGAAGATTAAAAAATATTATACTCCACAAAAAGTTTGCACCAAGATTTATGGCGTATACGGTGAGTGCGGTGGTTGGAAGATTATCATTTTTGATTTTTACATATACGCCTGCTGAGCCAACCCCCATAAGCACAAAAAGAACAGTCCACACAATAGGAAACAAAATCGCCGGTGGTGCAAGGGGCGGTTTTGTTATTTCGCTGTAAATGTTCATTGTTCCGCTTGTGGCAAGTGCAGAAAGACCGCCCACGGCAAGTGCAATAAGTATGGAAACAACATAAGGTTTTATTTTTTTAAACATATAATCCCCCTTTAGTTTATAATAAATTATATTCACATAAAATCTTTTATATACCAAGCTGCTTCAAAAACACTTGTGATTTAGTGTGAATTATATAGTAAATTATTGTTTAGCTAAATTTTGAGCCTAAGCAGTTGCGTGAGTATCCGAGCTCGCCTAAAACAAAAAAATAGTACCTTTTCTTCGTTGTCGGTCTTGAAATACGCCAGTATTCCTTCGACCTTTCGCCTTGAAAAGTCACAATTTTTCTTTGTTTTAGGTTCACAGAATTTTCGGTGCTGTGTTTTTGCGGCAATGCAAGGCAAAAACGCAGCTAATGCTGACGCATTTGCGAGAATTTTAACGATGCAGTGGCGTAAAAACACGCACCCAAAACGGGTTCGGATACTAACGCAACTGCTAAAGCTCAAAGCTAAATTATTTCGCTATGCTCAATAGCTAAATAGCACTAAAGTGCAGCTAAATAAAATTTGCCTTTTAGCTGTGCGAAGCACAATTTAGCTGCCGGAGGCAATTTAGCTGACCTATGGTCTATTTAGCTTGCCGTAAGGCAAATTTAGCTAATTATTGTTTATTGCTTTCAGCAATAAACAATAATTTATAAATAATACCTCAATGGCCACAAAGTACAGATGTTTAATTTTTGTGACACAATAAATTAACAAAATCCAAATTTTAGGTTGACAATTATGCTTTTTGTGTATATAATAGTACTATCAGAAAAGGGAGTAGCCGACGCAAAGGTGAATTGTTGTACCCAAGCGTTTACGCATCGTCAATACGGTTTCAAAACCCGGTGCGTAACTCAAAGTGGCAAGACTTTACTGCAAATATCAAAGTTGCGGTAATGTCTTTTTTTATTGCCGCCAAAAAACGGAGGTTTAGTTTATGGAAATTTTGTTACAGGTATTGCTTTTGGCTCTTGGCTTTGTGCTTTTGGTCAAGGGTGCAGACTGGTTTGTTGATGGTTCGGCGTCGATTGCTGCCAAATTCGGCATACCTCAGCTCATCATTGGTCTGACGGTTGTTGCAATGGGCACAAGTGCTCCGGAGGCTGCGGTTAGTATCTCTGCTGCTTTTGCAAACAATGCCGACATAACCATCGGCAACGTTGTTGGCAGTAATATTATGAACATTCTCATCATTCTTGGTCTTTCATCAGTGATTACGGTGCTGAAAGTTGCCAAATCAACTGTTTGGATTGACATCCCGATTATGGTTGGCGGCACAATTCTTTTGCTTCTTCTTGGTCTTGACGGCATCATTGGCAGACTTGATGCGGCTATAATTTTTGCTTGCTTTGTTACTTTTATTATATATATGATAATCAGTGCCAAAAAGAGTAATGAGCAGGGCGATAATATCAAGGTTATGTCAATTCCTATGTCGCTTCTTTTTGCGATTCTTGGTCTTGCAATGATTATTGCCGGAAGTCAGTTTACTGTAAACAGTGCAACATTTCTTGCAGCTAAAGCCGGAGTCAGCGAAAGATTTATCGGTCTCACAGTTGTTGCTCTCGGCACATCACTCCCCGAGCTCTTCACGTCTGTTATGGCGGCACGCAAAGGCAATGCCGACATTGCCATCGGCAACATTGTTGGCAGCAACATTTTTAACATTCTCTTTATAGTTGGTCTTTCGGGTCTTATTATCCCAATTAATTTTCAGCCGCAATTCGTATTCGACACACTGGTTGCCCTTGCAGCTGCTGTGCTTTTGTTCCTTCTTTGCTTTAGAAAAAAACAGCTTGGAAAGATAGCCGGCATAATAATGCTCATAGGTTACGCAGCATATTTTGCTTGCATAGTTTAGCCATTGGAGATTCGAACTTCCTCCGACACTGCCACCAATCAATTGCTTTTTTAGCTTTCGTGCTTATCTTGCCTTTGGCATTTTAAAAATCTCCATTTTTTGCCGAATGAAAATTAACTCCGGCTATCAGCCGTCGGACAGAATTTTCTAAATCAATGCAACGAAGCGGAAACTGATTTTGCATTGATTTTCGGCAAAAAATATAGATTTTGAAAACCGATAAGCAAATACGCGCAAAAGCAGTTGATTGGCAGCAGCTGCGCAAGAAAATAAATGTATGTTTTTCGGAGTGACTCTGCAGGAATGTGCGAAGCTTTGCTGAGCCATTCCGAAGCCCTAACGGAGAAAAATACACATTTATTTTCTAGTTCGAATAATGCTCCAATGGTTAAGTGTAGAATTTTGAAGCAAAAATTTATACAAACTGCTGAATTTTTTGATAAATTCCTTTGTCTATTGACAAAAAATCCCCCTTTTGGTATTCTTTTATAAGGGGTAGGCATTTCTGAATTTTCAGATTGAAAGGCTTTTTTGCAGGCGTGTCTGTATCCGGATGCGTCTGCTTTTTGTTGGCTTTTCGCCCCGAAAATACTAAGGAGGGTTTCGTGATGAAACTAATTTATGATGTTAATGACAAACCAAAGCTTGGTCAGCTTATCATCTTTGCAATTCAGCAGCTTCTGGCAATTATGACCGCAACCCTGGTTGTGCCCGTTATTGTGGGCAACGGAATGAGCCCTGCGGCCGCACTTTTGGGTGCCGGTGTGGGAACTCTTGTGTATGTGCTCTTCACTCAGAAAAAGAGTCCTGTATTTCTTGGCTCATCCTTTGCATTTATCGCTTCTATGGCTGCAGCATTTGCCGGTGCAGTTTCGTTAGCTGCAGGCTATGCAGGTCTTATCATTGGTGCGGCTTTTGCCGGACTTGTGTATGTTATCATTGCAATAATTGTTAAAATTTCGGGCGTTGCATGGATCAACAAGGTTATGCCTCCCGTTGTTATCGGCCCCACAGTTGCCATCATCGGTCTTTCGCTTGCAGGTAATGCAGTTAGCGATCTTTTAAAAGGCAACGTTACCGGTGCAGACGGTGTGATGCTTGCTTCACCGCTCCTCACAGTTCTTTGCGGTGTTGTAACTCTTATCATCACAATTGTAAGCTCAACCTATGGCAAAAAATACGGTAAGCTTATTCCGTTTATTTTTGGTATTCTTGGCGGTTACGCTCTTGCCGGAATTTTCACAATCATCGGTAATTGCTGCAACGTTGATGCAATGAAGATATTGAATGTTGCTCCCTTTGCAGCCCTTCTCGAAGATGGCAAAGTTACTCTTGCCACATTCCTCTCAGTTCCTGATTTCACCTTCACAACAGCATTCAAAGGCTTTGGTGAAATAACCGGCTCATATGTGGGAACAATAGCAATGGCATATGTTCCTGTTGCTTTTGTTGTGTTTGCAGAGCACATTGCCGACCACAAAAACATTTCTTCAATCATCGAAAAAGACCTTCTTGAAGAGCCCGGTCTTCACAGAACACTTCTGGGTGACGGTATCGGTTCTTTGGTTGGTGCATTTTTTGGCGGTTGCCCCAACACCACCTATGGTGAATCTGTTGGTTGCGTGGCAATAACCAAAAACGCATCTGTTTATACCATCATCACAGCTGCAGTTCTTGCAATTATAATTTCGTTCATTTCTCCCTTTATTGCATTTGTAAACTCCATTCCATCTTGCGTAATGGGCGGTGTGTGTATGGCACTTTACGGCTTTATTGCAGTATCCGGTCTCAAAATGGTTCAGGGCGTTGACCTCAATCAGAATAAGAACCTCTTTGTTGTGTCAACAATTCTCATTGCAGGTATTGGCGGTCTCACACTCACATTTGGCAAAATCACCATCACATCAATTGCATGTGCCCTTATTCTCGGCATCATTGTAAACCTTGTTGTTTCAAAGGCTAAAGAGGACTAAAATTCATCAAAAAGGAGAAATCACTATGGGCAAAGTAACAGTTTTTGATCACCCGCTTATTCAACACAAAACCTCTATTTTAAGAGATGTTTCCACATCAAACAAGGAGTTTCGTGAGTCCGTTGAAGAAATCACAATGCTTATGTGCTATGAAGCACTTCGCGATCTTCCGCTGGAAGAGGTTGAAATCCAGACCCCTATTTGCAAAACAAAGCAGAAAATCATAAAGGGCAAAAAGCTTGCCGTTGTTCCAATTCTCAGGGCAGGTCTGGGCATGGTTAACGGACTTCTGAATCTGGTTCCGTCGGTAAAGGTTGGTCACATAGGAATGTATCGTGACGAAGAAACCTTGCAGCCTCACGAATATTACTGCAAACTCCCGCCCGACATTGAAGACAGACTCATTGTTGTTGTGGATCCTATGCTTGCAACAGGCGGATCTGCCATAGATGCTATCTCTCAGATAAAATCCTATGGCGGTAACACAATCAAATTCCTTTGCCTGATTGCAGCTCCCGAGGGTATTGAAGCTCTCAGCGAGGCTCATCCTGATGTTGAAATCTATTGTGCCAACGTGGATGAATGCCTGAACGAAAACGGCTACATTGTTCCTGGTCTCGGAGATGCAGGCGACAGAATATTTGGCACAAAATAATTTATTGCAAAACAAAACAGGTGTTTCGATTTTGAAACACCTGTTTTTGATTTTTAAACTCTTTCGTGGAATGTTCGTGAAATAACTTCAAGCTGTTGTTCTTTGGAAAGACGGTGGAAGTTTACGGCATAGCCGGAAACTCTGATTGTGAGCATTGGATATTTGTCGGGATTTTCGTAGGCTTCGATAAGCATTTCACGGTTCATAACGTTAACGTTGAGATGCTGCGCACCCTGAACAAAATAGCCATCAAGAATGTTTACGAGGTTTTCAATTCTTTCGTCGGCAGTTTTGCCAAGAGCAGACGGAACAATTGAGAATGTGTTGGACACACCATCCTGACACACGTCTTTGTAGGGAATCTTTGCGACGGAATTGAGAGATGCAAGAGCACCCGATTTGTCTCTGCCGTGCATTGGGTTTGCACCGGGAGCAAGAGGCTCGCCAAGCTTTCTGCCGTCGGGGGTGGAGCCGGTTTTTTTGCCATACATAACGTTGGAGGTTATGGTAAGAGCCGAAAGGGTGTGTTTTGCACCGCGATAGAGCTTATGCTTTTTGAGCTCAGAGCTGAATTTTGTAACAATGTCAACAGCGAGGGCGTCAACATTATCGTCGTCGTTGCCGTAGCAAGGAAATTCGCCAACGGTTTCGTAGTCAACTGCAAGGCCGTCTTCGTTACGAATTGGTTTTACAGTGGCATATTTTATTGCGGACAAGCTGTCGGCTGCAACAGAGAGACCGGCTATGCCGAATGCCATAAGCTTTTCGGGGTCGGTGTCGTGAAGTGCAAGCTGACTTGCTTCGTATGCGTATTTATCGTGCATAAAGTGGATGATGTTGTTGGCTTTAACATACATTCCTGCAACATATTCGAGCACTTTTTCATAATTTGCCCAAACCTTATTATAGTCAAGCACATCGTCGGTTATGGGTTCAATTCCGGGCACAACCTTTTTGCCGCTGATTTCGTCAACGCCGCCGTTTATTGCATAAAGCAAGCTTTTTGCAATGTTGCAGCGTGCTCCGAAGAACTGCATCTGTTTGCCCATTCTCATTGCCGACACACAGCAAGCTATGGCATAATCATCGCCATAAAGAGGACGCATAACAGTGTCGCTTTCGTACTGAATCGAGTCGGTTTTGATGGAAATGTCGGCACAGAACTTTTTGAAGTTTGCGGGCAGGTTTTCATCCCAGAGTACGGTAAGGTTTGGCTCGGGAGATGTGCCGAGATTGATGAGTGTGTGAAGATAGCGGAAAGAGTTTTTGGTAACAAGTGGTTTGCCGTCGAGGCTTATTCCGCCAACAGACTCGGTTACCCATGTGGGATCGCCGCCAAAAAGCTCGTTATATTCGGGGGTTCTGAGGTGACGCACCAGACGAAGCTTTATGATGAGCTGGTCAACCAGTTCCTGAGCTTCTGCCTCAGTTATGATGCCGGCGTCTAAATCTCTTTGAATGTATATGTCTAAAAATGTGGATGTTCTGCCAATAGAGGTTGCCGCACCGTTGTTTTCTTTAATGCCTGCAAGATATGCCATATACAGATGCTGCACAGCCTCTTGTGCCGAAACGGCGGGTTTTCTGATATCAACACCGTAGGTGTCGGCCATACGTTCAATCTGAGTGAGAGCCTCAATCTGCATCGACACTTCCTCGCGGAGTCTGATTGTAGAGTCGGTCATTTCACCCTCAAGCTTTTTAAGGTCGTTTTTCTTATCTTCAATGAGTCTTTCGGTGCCATAGAGGGCAACACGGCGATAGTCGCCAATGATTCTGCCTCTGCCGTAGGCATCGGGGAGTCCGGTGAGAAGACCGGCACTTCTTGCAGCTCTCACCTCTGAGGGATATGCGTCAAACACGCCCTGATTGTGGGTTTTTCTGTATTGAGCAAAGTGGGAATGAATGTCGGCATCCAAAACATAACCGTATTTGTCGAGGCACTGCTGAGCCATTCTCATACCGCCGTAAAGATTAACCATTCGCTTTAAGGGGGCATCGGTCTGCAAGCCAACAATAACTTCGTTTTTCTTGTCTATGTAACCGGGCTGAAAATTGCATATGCCCGAAATTCTTTTTGTTTCAACGTCGAGCACGCCTCCCTTTGCTCTTTCTGCGGCCAAAAGCTCAACGCATCTGTCCCACACCTTTTTTGTTTTTTCGGTAGGACCTGCCAAAAATTTGTCATCACCCTCATAGAGAGTGTAGTTTTTCTGAATAAAATCGCGGACGTTTATTTCTGTTTGCCACAAACCGCCCACAAATTCTTTGCGTTCATTCATATTCTGCCTTCTCCTTTCGTAAAATCCTTAAAAAATCTTCTCCATAGCTCATCGGTTTTTTCTTTGTTCATTGCCTCAATGTCGCCAAGCGGCGGCTTAATTCCGAGCTTGGCATATTTGTGTTCGCCCAAACGATGGTAGGGAAGCAATTCAACCCCTTCAGCAAAAGGAAGATTTTTTTCTATGTATGTTTTGAGTTTTGTCATATACTCATCTGAATCACTTATGCCCGGCACCACTACCTGACGGATAATTGTGGCGGGTTTGTGTGTTTGAAGAGCTTTTACAAACTCACTTGTTTTGCCAAAGTCTATTGAGCACATTTTTTTGTATGCTTCTTCGTCGGTTGCTTTCACATCATATAGCACAAGGTCGCACAGAGGAAGAATTTCATCATATCTTCCAACTCCGACCCCTGCAGTGTCGAGACAGGTGTGAATGTTGTTTTGTTTGCATTGCCTGAGCATATCAATCAAAAAATCCGGTTGCAACAGAGGTTCGCCGCCCGAAAAGGTGACGCCTCCGCCGCTTCGTTCAAAATATGGACGAAACCTGAGGATTTTTTGGATGAGCTCATTCGATGTGACAATTTTTCCCGACTGCATATCCCAGCTGTCGGGATTATGACAAAAAAGACATCTCAAAGCACAACCCTGAAAAAATATTACTGTTCTGATGCCAGGGCCGTCAACCAGGCCCATGCTTTCGATAGAAAGTATGCGTCCTTTGGTCATTTGCGGCCTCCTTATTGTGAATATAATATGCGGACAAAACTTCATTGTAAGCTGTGCATATTACAGTATATATGCTTTTGCTTTATTTGTCAATAGATTTTGTGCATTTTGTAAATAAAAATAACAATATGTTGTGGTGTTGACAAAAACGACACACTATATATGCCGAACAAAAAGGTAGAAAATTATGCAATTTTAACATGGTTTTTTGTGTAAAATTATGTGACTCAGGCAAGGTTCAGTGCCTGAGCCATCAGGGGGAGGTTGCTTTGGCAGAGTTCGCCAAACTGACTCATTGGCAAAGGATTCTGCCCTTCGCCTGCCTCGACTGTGTAGCCGGGCATATTGTATTTTGAAATAAACCAGTCTTTGTAGCCGGCATGACCGGACTCCGACGGAGTGATTTCCATTTTGTAGCCGCTTGCTTCCTGAAGTCTTTTTGCTATTTCCTCGCTGTTTTGCGGAAGATAGTCCATATATTTCCAATATATAACCTTTCCCTGAGTGTGATACGACAGCGTCAGGCAGAATCCCGACTCAATAGTCAGGTCATAGACTGCTCTTGCTTCAGGTGCACAAAGGGGCGAAGTGCCAACATAGTCTCTGGGGGCAAAGGTCGTTATGCCCTTTTCTTTTTTTATTTCTTTTGCCCTTCCCCAACCTGCCGGATAATTGAGGTTCAAATCAACCCCTTCAATATTGGCTTTCCACCCCTTGGGAAAAGGAATTTGCGGGTAGTGTGCGGCAATTTTCTGAGCGTTTATATAATGCTGTGAATTAATGTCTACAGCACCGTTTACAAGGTCAACACCGTCGGGATTAACAAGAGGCACTGCAACAAGCGTTTTTTTCTCAAAAAGCTCATTTGCATCTATGCCGCAGATTTCTTCTTTTCTTTGTTGGGCAGAGAGATAACGGTCAATAAATTTTAAAATAAGGGGAGTTGTTATCCATTCGTTTGCGTGATGAGATGCGTTAAAGAAAACCTTTTTTTCTCCTTTTCCGCAAACAAGTGCCCTGATTGACTTTCCCATAACGCTTTTTCCTATTGTTTTTACTTGCAAATTGCTATGCTTTTCTGAAAGTGAGTGTATGATTTTTTCTGTGAGCGAATATGTGTATTTTATGTTTTCTGCCACGGTCATATAAAATCACCTCAAAAATCAATATAGGAGCATTTTTGCCGTCCGTTAAAACATATTACGCTATGGGAAAAAATATGAATTGAAAAAATAATAATTATATTGTATAATAAAAAGCGAAAGGAATGATGACAAATGAAAAAAGTAATTTGTGTTATACTTATATTTGCAACACTCTTCGTGTCGGCAAATGCTCTGGCATTTACCGATGTGACCAAAGACCATTGGGCAAGCGATTATATAGCCGAGCTGTCATCGCTTGAAATCATAAACGGCTACGAGGATGGCAGTTTTAATCCCGACGGCAACGTTACAAGAGCCGAATTTGCCAAAATGCTTTGCCTTGCTTTTGAAACAAAAAAATCAGATGTCTCATATGCTGACACATCTGACCACTGGGCAAAAGAATATATTGAATCCACCTCAGATTATGTTTATACCCCATCAGACAAATATTTGCCGGATGCATGGGCAACGAGAGCCGAGATTGCATATGCACTCTCCGGCGTGCTGAATCTTGTAGATCCCAATGTTGAAACTTTAAATTTTTCCGATTGGGACACCGTTGACAAAGCAATGGCAGACAAGGTTTTGCTTGCTGTTGCAAACGGAATTATTGAAGGTTATGAAGACGGCACAATCAGAGGCGACGGCAATGTTACAAGAGCCGAAGCCTGTGCACTTATTGCAAGAGCAATCAATTTTGAAATGCCTGATGCAGAGCTCCCGCCCGAAACCGAAGCTCCATCAAAGCCGGAGCAGGAGGAACCTCAAAAGCCTGAAACACCAAAAGACCCCCTGTATACAGCCTATCCTTTAAAAGACCTTATGCTTGTGGTATCGCTTACAACTGTTATGGGCGATGGGGGAGCCGACGTTGACTACAGACTCACATACCGTATAGCAGGCGGCGAAGAAGAATATACAACCGTCTTGAAAGGTGATGCCAACACGGTTGTTGGTGGAACAAAAACCACCGTTGCATCACTTTCTGAGGGTGATGTATTTGTGTTTGACACTGCGTTTCACGGCCATATTGACACCATCTATGTGCTTGCGTCACTGGAGCAGGGTGAGGTTGTGTCGATTCCCGGCTCTTTTGCTCTTGGTGCAGGAGGCGAATATGCCGCCTTTGCCGGAAAGGTTGTTTCAAGAGCAGTTAAGTCAAAATCGGTTGTACTTGGCATACAGAGCGGAGAGACAACACTTAGCGTAACAGTGCCCAACGGAGCCTATGCAGTAATCTATAATGAGGGCAAAGGCAACCCATGGCTTGAAGATTCGCCAAAGGGAATTGAAGAAGGAATGTTTGTGTTTGTCAGATACACAAAATCAAAGGTTACAGAGGTTGTGGCTTTGCAAAAATAACCGAGCCACAAATCACATTTCGTCGGCAAGAGCTTTTCGTTTTTTCCACATTCCCGAAAGAAAATATATGAGTCCCGGTATGCCGCAACCATATGCTGCCAGACCATATCCCAGCACAAAACCAAAAAATCCCCATTCTAAAATAATTCCGAACAGATAACTAAGACCAATTCTGAGCACAACGCCGTCGAGAATTGAAAGAACCATTCCGAGCTTTGCGTTGCCGATTGCCTGAATAAATGAATTGGTTCCTCTCATAACGGCAAGTGCCGGAAACATCCATACAATTGCCGCAACAAAGGTTGACGACATGGCGTGAACTGCGGGATCGTCAGAAAACATCATAAACAATTCTTTGCCAAAAAACAAATATGTGCAAATTGTAATCACAGTAAAAATGCCTGAGTAAAGCAGAGTGTACCAAACAACCTGCTTTGCTCTTTTTTCGTTTTTGGCACCAATATTCTGACTTATCATTGGCAGTGCTGCAAACTGAAGCCCCTGCGACACTTTGTTAAAAATGTCGTCAATTCTGACTCCGACACCGAAGGATGCCGATGCCACAACATTTATGGAGTTAACAAGTGAGTTGACATACAGCATCGAAATGTTGATGCAACCCGACTGAATAGCCATTGGAGTGCCAAGCGAAAAAATCATTTTGCTGTATTTCTTTTTGATTTTAAAGCTTTCTGCCTTAAAATCAAAGCCAAATGATTGTTTGTTTTTGCAAAGATAAAAAATGGAGAAAATAAACGACACCGCCTGGCCGATGATGGTTGCATATGCTGCACCAGCCACGCCCCAACCAAGCATACCGGTGAACACAATATCAAGAACAAGGTTCACAACCGTTGCAATAACAATAAACAAAAACGGTCTTTTTGAATCTCCCATTCCTCTGAGCACTGCCGAAACCATGTTGTAGCCTGCGGTGAATATGAGACCGAATGAGCAAATCACCAGATAATCCATTGCCATATCGTAGGATTCTGACGGTATGTTCATCCACACCATAATGTTTGAACGGATTGACAGAATAACCACCGAAAGCACTGCACCAATCAGCAGAATAAGGCTGAATAACGTGCCGATAATTTCGTTCAGCTCTTTTTTCTTTCCGGCTCCAAGAGCCTGAGATATGAGCACCTGACCGGCATTTGAAAATCCGAGACAGACCATGGTTGCAAAGTTGACAATCATACTGCTTTGCGACACTGCCGAAAGACCGGGAGTGCCAACATAGTATCCCACGATTATCATATCGATTGTTGAATAGAGCACCTGAAGTGCATTTGACGCCATAAAAGGCAATGTAAGCCACAAAAGCTGCTTTGGAATGTTGCCGTTTGTAAAATCTTTAGTGAGTTTTGCCATATAAAAATTCGCCTCTGTAAAAAATATTATGTAACAAATTATAACATATTCAGACAGGTTTGTCCAATTTTTTATTATAAGACAGATGATATGAGAGAATAATTTGATGCATTCAGGCGATAATCACCCAAACATATGCTTTTCTTCACTTTCGGTGCTTATCTTGCCTTTGGCATTTTAAAAATCAGCATTTTTTGCCGATCGAAAATTAAACTCCGGCTGTCAGCCGTCGAACAGAATTTTCTAAATCAATGCAGTGAAGCGGGGTTTGATTCTGCATTGATTTTCGGCAAAAAAATTGATTTTTAAAAACGATAAGCAATGCCGCTCCGAAAAGCATATGATTGGCTGATTAGTGCGTAAATTAAAAGTTTCGCACAAACCTAAAGTTTGTTTGGGTTCTCGGAGCAACCTGTGAGTACGGTTTAAAAAATTCATTTTTTGCCAATAAATCTATTGATAAATTTAAAAGATGTTGGTATAATATATAATAGTATATTATGATAAAATGGAGGTGTGTGCAGTGGCAGATTTCAAGGTTGTGTCCCCTTTTGAACCAATGGGCGATCAGGTCGAAGCAATCAAACGTCTTTCAAGCGGAATTCTGGCAGGAAAAAAGCATCAAACTCTTATGGGTGTAACAGGCTCCGGCAAAACCTTTACCGTTGCCAAAACCATTGAAGCTGTCAATAAGCCTACCCTTGTTTTGGCTCACAACAAGATTCTGGCGGCTCAGCTTTGCAGCGAATTTAAAGAATTTTTCCCCGAAAATGCCGTTGAATATTTTGTGTCATACTACGACTACTATCAGCCCGAAGCCTACATTCCCCACACCGACACCTACATAGAAAAAGACGCTTCCATAAATGACGAAATCGACCGCCTGCGTCACAGTGCAACTGCTGCACTTCTGGAAAGACGCGACGTTATAATTGTTGCCAGTGTGTCGTGCATCTATGGTCTTGGCGACCCCGATGACTACAAGAATCTGATGATTGCTCTAAGAGTTGGGAGCGAAATTGACCGTAATCTTTTTTTGAAAAAGCTTGTTGAAATTCAATATAACCGCAACGACATCTCCTGCGAGCGAGGCACATTCCGCGTAAGGGGAGATGTTGTGGAGGTTTTTCCGGCGGCAAGCGGCGAAAGTGCAATACGAATAGAATTTTTTGGTGACGAAATCGAGCGTATTTCCGATATCGACATAGTGACGGGCGAAATAAAGGCTTTCAGAAGCTTTACAACCATCTTCCCTGCATCTCACTATGCCACCACCGATGAAAAAATGAAGCGTGCCCTTGTGACCATCAGAGAAGAGCTCGACTCAAGAAGTGCTGAGCTTGGCGAGCAGGGCAAGCTTTTGGAACAGCAAAGAATTATTCAAAGAACCAACTACGACCTTGAAATGATGCAGGAAATCGGCTTTTGTCAGGGCATAGAAAACTATTCCCGTCACATCAGCGGCAGAGCACCGGGCAGTGCACCATACACTCTTATGGACTATTTTCCCGATGATTTTCTTCTTGTGATAGACGAATCTCACGTAACGATTCCTCAGGTCAGGGCAATGTATGCCGGCGACCGATCCAGAAAAGAAACCCTTGTTGGCTTTGGCTTTCGTCTGCCATCGGCTTTCGACAACCGCCCCTTAAATTTTGGCGAATTTGAAGACAGAGTCAATCAGGCAATATATGTTAGTGCAACTCCTGCCGAATATGAGGTTGAGAAAAGCGGCGGCGAGGTTGTTGAGCAGATTATCCGCCCCACAGGTCTTGTTGACCCCGAAATTATTGTCCGTCCCATAAAGGGACAGGTGGACGATTTGGCGGCAGAAATAGACGAGGTTACCAAAAAAGGCGACAGAGTTCTGGTTACAACTCTTACCAAAAAAATGGCAGAAAGCCTCACCGATTATTTCCGCTCAATCGGCATTAAGGTCAAATATCTTCATTCTGAGGTCGAAACTCTTGAACGTATGGAAATTATAAGAGACCTGAGGCTTGGCGTGTTTGATGTTCTGGTGGGAATCAATCTTCTTAGAGAAGGTCTCGACATTCCCGAAGTGTCGCTTGTGGCAATTCTCGATGCCGACAAGGAGGGCTTTCTCCGAAGCGAAACCTCATTGGTGCAAACTGTGGGCAGAGCTGCACGTAATGCCGAAAGCAAGGTTATTATGTATGCCGACACCATCACCGGCTCAATGCAAAGAGCAATTGACGAAACCTATCGACGAAGAGAAATTCAGCTTGCCTATAACAGGGAACACGGCATCACTCCAACCACAATCCGCAAAGATGTTCACGACATAATAAAAACCTACGAAACAGGCCGTTCGCTCCCCAGCTCCGAGATTGGCAGAGAAGAAAGCGTTGACGATAAGATAACAAAGCTGACCGCAATGATGAAAGAAGCATCCGATAATCTTGACTTTGAAATGGCGGCAGTGTATAGAGATGAAATTATTAAGCTCAGAGGTAAGAAGTAATGAAAGAATATATCAGAATCAAGGGTGCATCTCAGCACAATCTGAAAAACATAGACATCGACATCCCGCGAGAAAAGTTTGTTGTTATAACAGGTCTTTCTGGCAGCGGCAAGTCTTCATTGGCTTTTGACACAATCTATGCCGAGGGGCAGCGAAGATATGTGGAGTCATTGTCGTCATATGCCCGTCAGTTCCTGGGGCAGATGGACAAGCCCGATGTTGACTACATTGAGGGCCTTTCGCCGGCAATCAGCATCGACCAGAAAACCACCAGCAAAAACCCCCGTTCAACCGTTGGAACGGTAACAGAAATCTACGACTATCTCCGTCTTTTATATGCACGTGTGGGCGTGCCTCACTGCCCCAAGTGCGGCAAGGTGATTCAGCAGCAGTCGGTTGATGAAATTGTAGACAGCCTTATGACAATGGGCGAGGGCACAAGACTACAGATTCTTGCTCCTGTAATCCGTGACAAAAAGGGTGAGCACGCAAAAATTATTGATGACGCACGCAAAAACGGCTATGTGAGAGTGAGAATAGACGGTAATGTAAGAGATTTGTCCGAAACAATTGTTCTCGAAAAAAAGCACCGTCACACCATCGAAATTGTTGTTGACAGAATTATCATAAAAGATTCCGTAATTGCCCGACTCACCGATTCAATCGAAACCGCATCAAAGCTCGGCGGCGGTCTTGTTGTGGCAGATATGTTTGACAAGGGAGAAAAAATTTTCAGCCAGAACTATGCCTGCAAAGATTGCGGCATCAGCATGGAAGAGTTGTCTCCCCGTATGTTTTCGTTTAACTCTCCCTTTGGAGCTTGTCCTGAGTGCAGCGGCCTTGGAAGCTTTATGAAAATAGACCCTGAGCTTCTTATTCCCGATGATTCCAAATCTATCTATGATGGGGGTATTGCGGCATTTGGCTGGGGCAACGTGGCAGATGGCACAACCTATTGGAGTGCGTGGCTTGATGCTCTTTCAAAAGAGTATAAATTCGACAAAACAACTCCCATCCGTGACCTGCCCAAAGACGTTATGGACATTGTACTTTACGGAAGCGACAAGCCTCTTTCAATCAATCACAACGGCTATCGCAAAACCGCACCCTTTGAGGGTGTTATAACCAACCTCGAACGCCGCTATAACGACTCTTATTCTGCCTATTCCAAAACAGAAATCGAAAATCTTATGGGTGTGGTTCTTTGTAAGGCGTGTAAGGGAAAACGCCTTCGCCCCGAAACTCTTGGCGTAACCGTTGGCGACATTAATATTGCTCAGCTAACCGATATGTCGGTGAGAGATATTTCTTCATTTTTTGAAAATCTTGAGCTGACCAATCAGCAAAAGCTCATTTCAAATCAGATATTAAAAGAAATTAATGCAAGGGTTAAGTTTTTGGTAGATGTTGGCCTCGATTATCTGACTCTTTCAAGAAGTGCCGGAACTCTTTCGGGCGGCGAAGCTCAGCGAATCCGTCTGGCAACTCAGATTGGCTCAGGTCTCACCGGAGTGCTCTACATTCTTGACGAGCCCAGCATTGGTCTCCATCAGAGAGACAACAACAAGCTCATTGCAACACTGAAGCATTTGCGTGACCTTGGCAACACCCTCATCGTTGTAGAGCACGATGAAGACACAATGTATGCCGCAGACCACATTGTAGACATTGGCCCCGGTGCCGGAATTCACGGCGGTCACGTTGTGGCACAAGGCACAATAGACGACATCAAAGCCTGCGACGGCAGTGTGACAGGTCAGTATTTGTCGGGCAAAAAAGAAATTCCCGTACCCAAAGAACGCAGAGAGGGCAATGGCAATTATATCACCATCAGAGGTGCAAAACAGAACAACCTTAAAAACATTGACGTAAGCATTCCTCTTGGCAAGTTTGTTGCAGTGACCGGCGTGTCGGGAAGCGGAAAATCCAGCCTGATTAACGAAATTCTCTACAAAAAGCTTGCCTCTGAGCTGAACGGTGCAAAAAAGAAAGCCGGAGCACACACGGCAATTGAGGGAATGGAATTTGTGGATAAGGTCATCGATATTGACCAGTCGCCCATTGGAAGAACGCCCCGCTCCAACCCCGCAACCTACACAGGCCTTTTTGGCGACATCCGAGACCTTTTTGCGTCTACCAATGAGGCAAAGCTGCGAGGCTACGGCCCCGGCAGATTCAGCTTCAACGTTAGTGGCGGCAGATGCGAAGCGTGCACCGGCGACGGAATAATAAAAATTGAAATGCATTTTCTGCCCGATGTGTATGTGCCCTGTGAGGTGTGTAAGGGCAAACGCTACAATCGCGAAACTCTTGAGGTTAAATACAAAGGCAAGAGCATCAACGACGTGTTGGAAATGACGGTTGAAGAGGGATTGGCATTTTTTGAAAATATTCCAAAAATCCGTCGCCGACTTCAGACTCTTTATGATGTTGGCCTTGGCTATATCAAAATCGGTCAGCCATCAACAACTCTTTCGGGCGGTGAAGCACAAAGAGTTAAGCTTGCAACCGAGCTGAGCCGAAAAAGCACAGGCAAAACCGTCTATATTCTCGACGAACCCACCACCGGACTACACATTGCCGATGTTCACAAGCTAACCGATGTTTTGTCAACTCTTGTTGAGGGCGGCAACACGGTTATTGTTATTGAGCACAATCTGGATGTTATAAAGGTTGTTGACCACATAATAGACCTTGGACCGGAGGGCGGCGACAAGGGCGGAAAAATTGTTTTTGAAGGCACGCCCGAGGAAATAACAAAATGTAAAAAATCCTACACAGGAAAATATTTGTCGAAGTATTTGAAATAGAGGATTATTGTTTAGCTAAATTTTGAGCTGACGCTCAAAGCTAAATTATTTCGCTTTGCTCAATAGCTAAATAGCACAAAAGTGCAGCTAAATAAAATTTGCCTATTAGCTGTGCGAAGCACAATTTAGCTGACCATTGGTCAATTTAGCTTGCCGCAAGGCAAATTTAACTAATTATTGTTTATTGCTTGCAGCAATAAACAATAATTTAAGAAGGGTTGTGAAAAAATGTATGAAATTTTAGCAGACGTTGTTAAATATGTGTTTGTGTTTGTGGTATATATGTTCATTCTGAGCATTGTCCGTCTGATTTATCTCGATATTGCAGATGCCAAAAGGCGTGAAACAACATCGGGAAGCGGCTATGCTTATCTGAAGCTGGTTAACCTTCGCCGTAACCTTAATTTTAAGATGCACGAAAGCTACAGCATAAAAGAAAGTGCCTACATTGGCAGGAGCAAACGCTGTCAGGTGTATATAGACGACCCGTATATGTCTAAAACTCATGCGAGAATTTTTCTTCGTGACGGTGCGTTCTATATTGAAGACTTAGAGAGCACCAACGGAAGTTTTTTGAACGGCCGCCGCTTGCCAAAGCATCCGGTTCGCCTCAAAGACAGTGACAAGCTTTCTTTTGGCAACATAAGCTTTATTTTTGTTGATAATCTCGAAACGGAGAGCTGATTCCAGTATAATTAAACGGAGAACTGATATTATGACTAAAATTCGTTTCAGACCAATGTTTTACATAACAATTGTAAACATTATAGGCTTTCTTATGCTCTTCATCTATTGCGGAGCTTCCGATTTTTCATATATGTATTCCTGCCTTATTCTTTGCGGCATCAACACTCTTATGTATTTGTTGTTGTATCGCCTGGACTATGGCGATTTGTATTTGTTTCTTACATCGTCAATGCTTTTGTCTATAGGAATCATAATGCTGTGCCGAATTGACCTTGCCATTGAGGCAACCTCCACACGCATCACTGAATCCGACTATGCCACAAGGCAGATTTTGTGGTTTATGATTGGCATCGTGGTCTATTTTTTGACGGTGTTTGTATTTTCAAAGGTCAAGGTGTGGAGCAAACTGAAATATGTGTATATGTTTCTTTGTGCAGCTCTTATTGCAGCAACTCTTATTTTCGGCAGAGAGGTTAACGGCTCCAAAAACTGGATTGTGATTGGCTCTATGACAATTCAGCCGTCGGAAATAATAAAAATTCTTTATTGCCTTTGCATATCATGCTATTTTTCAAAGCTTCCGGGCTTTGATTCAAAGAAAAAAGACAAAAGAAAACGCATAATGAAAATTCCCGTTGATGAAATTGTTCTTTGTGTGTTTGTGTATGCCTGCATGGGTGCTCTTGCACTGTTTCAAAAGGAGTGGGGTACAGCTCTTTTGCTCTTTATGATATATTTTGCAATGTGCTTTGTGTACAAAACAAGCAATCTTTTAAAGCTCATCAACATTGGCGGCATTGTTTTTGTTGGCCTTGTGGGTTTCTTTTTGCTTGCAGACCACATAGGCGTGAGGGTAAGTGCGTGGCAGGACCCGTGGCAGGATGCTTCGGGGAGCGGTTATCAGATAATTCAGTCGCTCATAGCCATTGCCTCAGGCGGCTATTTTGGCGTTGGCCTTGGCAACGGTATGCCTCAGGCGGTTCCCTTTGCCGAAACCGATTTTATTTTTGCTGCAATTTGCGAAGAAATGGGAATGTTTACCGGATTCGCAATCATTCTTCTGTATTTTCTTCTCACCTACCGTGGCATCAAAATATCGCTTAAGTCTAACGATGAATATCTGAAATCGGCAAGTCTTTCTTTGGTTATTGCCATAGGCTTTCAGACCTTCATCATAATTGGTGGCGTTATAAAGCTTATTCCTTTAACGGGCATAACCTTGCCATTTGTAAGCTATGGCGGCAGTTCAATGCTTGCATCATTTATTATGCTTGGCATAATAACCGCAGTGTCTTTCTCTGACAGAAAGGCTAAAAAGTAATTTTGCCTATATTTGGCTGAAAATCCAATTAAATCGTTGACTTTGAGCTCGATTTGGTGTATGATAGATAGTTGTAATATAATCAGCACTTATAGGTGCACATAAATTAATGAAAGGAGACGGGCATAAATGAACAAAACATACATCCCCGCCGGCTATAAGCCGAAGCTCAACCGGTACAATACCCAAAGAGCTATTTCGTGCATTAAAGAGACCTTCCAGAAAGAGTTTTCTTATGCACTCAATCTCAAAAGAGTATCCGCACCACTGTTTGTGACGGAAAATTCGGGGCTTAATGATAATTTGAATGGTGTTGAACGTCCCGTTTCATTCGATATCCCTGCAGTGGGCAGTAACGCACAGATTGTTCACTCACTTGCAAAATGGAAAAGGCTTGCATTAAAGCGCTATGATTTTGAAGTTGGATCCGGTCTCTACACCGATATGAACGCAATTCGACGTGATGAAGAGCTGGACAACATCCATTCAATCTATGTTGACCAGTGGGACTGGGAAAAGGTTATAACCGACAAAAACCGCAATGTGGACTATCTCAAGGCAGTTGTTTCGGGCATTGTTAAAGCAATATGCGACACAAACGAGAGCCTTAAGGTTCACTATCCCCAGCTTGATGCAAAAATTTCGAGAGAGGTTACATTTGTAACAAGTCAGGAGCTTGAAGACCTCTACCCCGATTACACAGCAAAAGAGCGTGAAGATGCTTTTGTTCGCGAACATCCCACAACCTTTATAATGCAAATTGGCGGAAAGCTTCGCTCCGGCAAGCCTCACGACGGCAGAGCTCCCGACTATGACGACTGGCAGCTCAACGGCGACCTGATGTTTTGGAACGAAACTCTGGGCAGAGCTTTTGAAATTTCTTCAATGGGCATAAGAGTAAGCCCCGAAAGCCTCGACCGTCAGCTTTCTGTTGCAGGTTGTGATGACCGCAGAGAGCTTATGTTCCACAAAATGCTTTTGAACAACGAGCTTCCCTTAACTATAGGCGGAGGCATTGGTCAGTCAAGACTTTGTATGCTGATGATGGGCTGTGCTCACATTGGCGAGGTTCAATCCAGCATTTGGGATGACGAAACTGTCAGACTTTGTGCTGAAGCAAATATTCCACTTTTGTAATTTTGGAGGTATACCGTGAAAACAACAGTCAGAGAAATATTTTCGGATGCAAATAAATTCAGCGATCAGGAGGTTCTTATTTCGGGTTGGATAAGAACAATCCGTTCGTCAAACGTTTTTGGTTTTATCGAAATCAACGACGGCACATTCTTCAAAAACATTCAGGTTGTTTTTGAAAGCGAATTTCTTGATAACTATAAACAGATTGCTTCAATGAATGTTGGAGCTTCGCTCAACATTACCGGAACACTTGTTCTTACTCCTGAAGCAAAACAGCCTTTTGAGATTAAAGCAACCAAAATTGAAATTGAAGGAATGTCAACTCCCGACTATCCTCTTCAGAAAAAAAGACACTCACCTGAGTTTTTGAGAACAATTGCTCACCTTCGCCCCCGCACCAATCTTTTCTCGGCGGTGTTCAGAGTAAGAAGTCTTGCAGCATATGCGATTCATAAGTTTTTTAACGAAAGAAGCTTTGTGTATACTCACACTCCCCTTATCACAGCAAGTGACTGTGAGGGTGCAGGCGAAATGTTTAAGGTAACAACCTTTGACCTGGACAACATTCCTCACACAGAAGATGGCAGCATCGACTTTTCCAAAGACTTTTTCGGCAAAAGTGCAAACCTTACCGTAAGCGGTCAGCTCAACGGTGAAACATATGCAATGGCATTCCGCAACATCTATACCTTCGGTCCCACCTTCCGTGCCGAAAATTCCAACACAACCCGTCACGCAGCGGAGTTCTGGATGATAGAACCCGAAATTGCCTTTGCAGACCTCAATGATGATATGGAGCTTGCGGAAGATATGCTCAAATACATCATCAGCTATGTGCTCGAAAACGCTCCCGAAGAGATGCAGTTCTTCAATAATTTTGTAGACAAAGGCCTCCTCGACCGTCTCAATTCTATTGTTAATTCCGATTTTGGCAGAGTGACCTACACAGAAGCCATCGAAATTCTTAAGAAAAACAATTCTAACTTTGAGTATCCTGTTGAATGGGGCAGTGACCTTCAGACAGAACACGAAAGATACCTCACTGAGGAAGTGTTCAAACGCCCTGTTTTTGTAACAGATTATCCAAAGGAGATAAAAGCCTTTTATATGCGTCTCAACGACGATGGCAAAACCGTTGCGGCTATGGACTGCCTCGTTCCCGGCATTGGCGAAATCATTGGCGGTAGCCAGAGAGAAGAACGCCTCGACGTTCTCACCGCACGCATGAAAGAGCTTGGCCTCAAAGAGGAGGACTACAGCTGGTATCTCGACCTCAGAAGATACGGCGGCACTAAGCACGCAGGCTACGGCCTCGGCTTTGAAAGAGCTGTTATGTATCTTACCGGCGTGTCGAATATCAGAGACGTTATTCCTTTCCCAAGAACAGTTGGCAACGCAGAATTTTAATTGGATAAAATATTTGCCCGAAAGCTCAAGCTTTCGGGCGTTTATTTTTTGCATTTTTATACATGTATATTAAATAAGGGAGAATAATTAATCTTAATAAAAAATAAATAATAATAAAAATAACTTTAAACGGAAAAATTATATATCTGAATTTATACATGTAATATCTTTTGCGTGTCATAATAATTACAGGTTTCCATCTACCGCAGCCCTCACATAAATCTAAATCGTCTGATAAAATGTATTTTTTTTCGTTGTCGTTTCTTTCGTTAAGTTTATTCCAACAATCCAAACAAAACTCGGCCATCAAATCACACCCCAAAGATTATGTATTTACATAAGTATATACTTATGTAATGGGATTGTCAATAAGATATATATTTATTAAAATATATTTCAGGGGTGAGATTATGATAAGAATTACACTCGAATCTGCATTAAACAATTATAATATTTCCCGATATGAGCTTGCTAAGCGTACGGGTATTCGTTATCATATAATTGACAATTACTACAAAAACAAGGTTGTCAGATATGACAGTTTTGTTTTAAATAAAATTTGTGTTGCTTTGGATTGTAAAATTGAAGATATTATTACATTTGAAAAAGAATAGTTGATTATAATTTAAAATAATTAATAAATCTCTTTACAAAATAAATCTTTTGTGGTATTATTATAAAGGTTTCAAATTGAATACGGGGCATTAGCGCAGTTGGGAGCGCATCACACTGGCAGTGTGGGGGTCAGGGGTTCAAGTCCCCTATGCTCCATAAAAGGAAAAGACGCAAAAGGCGTCTTTTTCTTTTTGGATAAGATAAAGGGACTTGAACCCGAAAGGGTTTTTGCGTAAAAAAATATGCCGGTGGCATATTTTTTAGCAAAAAGGTGCGAAGACGGGTACTGTTTGCGAAGCAAACGGTCGGCGAGCAGGTCGGATGCGGAGCATACGAAAGAGTCCCCTATGCTCCATAAAAGAAAAAGACGCAAAAGGCGTCTTTTTCTTTTTGGTACGGGTGTTCTTATAGGATTTACTCACAAATGCCGTAAAATCAAAGGTTTTAGACGGTCAACATAAGCACTTATCCTCTAAAAACAAAATATTTATCCCCGAAAACATCACGATAAAACCGTCGTGATGTTTTTAATTTACCA
>SVJL01000135.1 GCA_015068985.1 Oscillospiraceae bacterium | reverse complement strand
GACTGTATATAATTACAAGGAGATAATGAATATATTTAAATTATATGGTGATGGTATTCATGTTGAGGGCTGATGCAAAAATGGTGTGATACGAAACTTAAGAGGTGCTTGTCACGACGATATGGTTGCCATCACTTCCGATGATTTTATGCACGGTCCCATAGAAAATATATTGGTGGATGGTGCGTTTGCTCAAAATTTTCACAGTGCAGTCAGGCTTTTGTCCTATAAAAACCCGGTGAGAAATGTTCATATAACCGACATATTCGGAACTTGTCAGTGATGTAATGCCCTGTAAATATTATATCATATACTGCCTTGTCAAGGTAAGATTGTACATCAGTTCTACCTTGACAAGAAAAAACAAGGGGTAGACTTTTTATTTTTTAAGAAAAGTGTCACCCACATTGACAATCATGCACTTGACGCTAACTCAGTTGATATATGGTATTTACATTTGACGTATTTTGTGTTAAAATATAAAAAATAATTATAACCTGACATTTATTTAATACGGTGGTGATGTGATTTGAAAAAATGGAGTGAATTTGCATGTACCAATAAAAAAACAGGACGTTTTAATACAATCCTGCGTCATATGTTTATAAATTATTTTGAGCACAATGTAGCACAGAATGCGGCATCTCTTGCATATAATCTTCTGTTTGCGATTTTTCCGATGCTGATATTCCTTTCAAACCTTCTTGGCATGCTTGATCTCAATATCTATGCTGTGACGAATGCTGTCAGACAAGTTATGCCCGGTGAGGTTGTTGGCATAATAGAGAGTTATCTGGAGTATGTATCCGGAAATTCTAGTCATGTTTTATTATGGTTTGCTTTTGTTTTTTCAATATGGTTTCCTATGAGGGCGGCAAAAGGAATTATGAATGATGTGCGTCAAGCATATGGTCTTGGCAATCCACCGAACTTTTGGCTTTATGTATTCCGCCAACTCATTTATACCGTGGTTCTTCTCATAGTTGTTGTTTTAACTCTGTTGCTTTCGGTTGTTGGCGAACGCTTTCTTACATATCTTAACACGCTCATTCCTGAAAAAAATATGCAAATATCTGCCTATCTTCTCGGAACCTGGCAATATTTAAGATTTATACCCGTCGCTCTTCTTATGAGTGTGGCACTCGGTACTTTGTATGTTGTGTCTCTTGATAAAAGGGAAACGGTCAGAGCTGTTTTGCCCGGAATTATATTTGCTCTTGTTTTGTGGATGATTGTCAGTATTGTTTTTTCGTTTTATGTGGAAAAATATGCTCCCTATACACTTATTTACGGTACTCTCGGTGCAATGATGATTTTTATGATTTGGCTGTATCTTTCAGCGATAATACTTATTTTGGGAGCTGAGCTGAATGCCGCATTAAAGTTTATACCGAAAGAAAACATAAAATAAAAAATTCAGAATTAATATGAGGTGACAACATGCCTTTACACATAGTAAGAAATGATATAACACAAATGAAGGTTGATGCAATAGTTAATGCTGCAAATGAAACTCTTTTGGGTGGCGGTGGCGTTGATGGTTGCATTCACCACGCCGCTGGTCCAAAACTTCTTGAGGAATGCCGTACTCTTGGCGGTTGCAGAACGGGGAAAGCCAAAATAACAAATGCATACAATCTTCCGTGCAGATATGTTATTCATACTGTTGGTCCCGTATATAGAGGCGGCAAATGCGGTGAGAGAGAGCTCCTGTCGTCATGCTATGCCACAGCTCTTAAGCTTGCATTACAAAACAACTGCGAAAGTGTAGCTTTTCCGCTGATTTCGACAGGAATCTACGGTTATCCGAAAAATGAAGCTCTTAAAATTGCCATTGACGAAATAACGGATTTTCTTTTTGAAAATGATATGACCGTATATATAGTAATTTATGACCGTAAATCTTTCGAAATAAGCGAAAAACTCTTTTCGGATATTCGTGAATTCATCGATGATAATTATGTTGATATTCAAGAAGTGATTATGAGGAACAGTGGAAAAACAAGACCGTCACTCAACTTTTTTCCGGAAACATGCAAAACAATAGCGTTAGATATTATGCCACCATGTCAGAGCATTGATGCTTGCGAAGATGGTGCGGCAGATAATACTCTTTCGCTTGAAGATGCATTAAAGTATATCGACGAAAGCTTTTCACAGATGCTTCTCCGACTCATTGATGAAAAAGGAATGAAGGATTCTGAATGCTACAAAAAAGCGAATGTTGACCGGAAGCTTTTTTCGAAAATAAGAAGCAATATTCACTATCGCCCTGCCAAATCAACGGTAATTGCTTTTGCGATTGCTCTTGAACTTTCTCTTGATGAGACAAAAGATATGCTTATGAAGGCAGGATTTGCTCTTTCACGCAGCAATAAATTTGACTTGATAATAGAATACTTTGTTTCAAGAGGAATTTATGATATATTCGAAATCAATAATGCTCTTTTTGCATTCGATCAAAATCTTCTTGGTGCATAGCCTGTATCATACCGGTCTGAAATGTCGCTTATGAAGCGACCAAACCTTTCTTTTATGATGATATAATTCAATCATCAAATGAAAGAGAGGTTTTTATTATGAAAAACACAGTTACAGAACTTGTATTTATCATTGACAGAAGCGGATCTATGTCCGGACTTGAAAGTGACACCATAGGTGGGTTCAATTCTATGATAGAAAAACAAAAAAGAGAAGATGGAATTTGTTATATTTCGACAGTTTTGTTTGATAACGTAACGGAAGTTATCCACGACAGAGTTATGCTTGACAAAATTGAACCCATGACAGATAAGGACTATTTTGTAAGGGGTTCAACGGCACTTCTTGATGCGATTGGAGGTGCAATTCATCACATTAGCAACATTCATAAATATGCAAGAAAAGAAGATATTCCCGATAAAACAATGTTTGTCATTACTACAGACGGTATGGAAAACGCAAGTCATAGTTATAACAAAGGTACAGTCAAAAAAATGATCGAAAGACAAAAGGAAAAGTACGGATGGGAGTTTGTGTTTATAGGTGCAAACATAGATGCTGTTGAAACTGCCAGTGGATTCGGCATAAGCCATAATCGGGTGGTAAATTATCATGCAGATCCTCAGGGAACTATGTGCTTGTATGATACAGTGTCTGATGCAGTCAGTGAACTGAGAACGAAATCAAAACTTTGTGATAACTGGGCGGCACCGATAGCACGGGATTTTGCGAAAAGAAAAAACAAATAATTTTCAGGACAAAAAACAGCTGTAAAAGCTGTTTTTTTAGTGGTTTTATAAATTGTTGTTTAGCGGTGAGTTTAACACAAGGGCGTGAGCCTTCCCCTTGGTGGGGAAGGTGGCAAGCTTGCTTGACGGATGAGGGGATAGTGACACTCCAAGAAAAGAGCACTTGTGCGAATTTGATTGGTTAGTGGAGCGT
>SVJL01000134.1 GCA_015068985.1 Oscillospiraceae bacterium | reverse complement strand
GTTCAAAGAATTTTTGGTGCTGTGTTTTTGCGGCAATGTAAGGCAAAAACGCAGCTAATGCTGACGCATTTGCGAGTATTTTAACGATGCAGTGGCGTAAAAACGCGCACCCAAAACGGGTTCGGATATTAACGCAACTGCTTAGCCATCATAACAATTCCTCCAAAGCATTGCCTTCAAAAACAAAAACGCCCTTGACAGCAATTTAAAAATACTGTCAAGGACGAATAACAACTTATCCGCGGTGCCACCTTGAATTCACAGAAAAAACTGTGCTCTTTGAGAAGTACCATCATACTCCCGACCTTTAACGCAGGCCTTACGTCAGTGCATTTGACACTGCCCTCGACAGTCCATATTACTCAGAGAGCCTTTGTGGAACTCACACCATAATCCACTCGCTCTTAAAGACCTGCTCTGACTTTTTTCTGCCTCAACGGTTTATTTAATATTAAATTATAATCATTATAACACCAAGGAAATGATATGTCAAGGTTTTTTTGACATTAGTCAATGTAGAAAATTTCAACACCAAGATATTCTGCAACCATACAAAGCTCTTTGCTCATATCACCGATGCCTGCGATGCAGTGGTGGGTTACGCCACTTTCAAACACTCTTTCCAGATAGTCCTGAATAGGTGTTTTAACCTGCAGCACAGCGTGAATTTCGCTATAGTTGAGAGTTGGAAATTCAAGACTTTCGGCAGGTGACACAATCATCTTGTAGCCATTGGCTGTTTCGATAATGTGGGCAATTGTTGATTTGCCGGGTTTGAGAATAAACTCATAGTTTAAACCGGAACCCTCAAAGCCCCATTCTTCGGGAGTGGGTGTGAGAGTTACTTTATCGTCGGAAGCTGCAAGAGCCGGAACTCCGATACCGTGACCCATAACGAGACAGGTGTTGAGGTCAACGTCATATTCACCCCATTCTGCCATAAGAGCAGGAGTGCCGGAAATGGACTTCATAAGCATCATGGTAACAAGACCGCCAAGGTCACCCTCGCAGTTAACTGTCATATCGGAATACTCCATAAGAAGTGATGCACCGATACGTGCGGTTGTGCGGGTCTGTTTCTGAACAAAGTGCTGGTCAAGGAAGCACATTGCATCAAGACGGAATTTTTTGGAGAGCTTTTCCATTGCAATTGCAAGCTTAACTGCTCTTCTCACGTCATCATCGGTAATATCGCGCTTTTTGAAACGGCCAAGAAGCTTGTCGGCAACCTTTGTAACCTCTTCGTCGGTAACTGTTTCCCACTGGTCAAGAAGGTGAGAAGCCTGAATATAGATGATGTTAACATCAAAGGTTGATTTGAGGAAGGTTTTGGAAAGCTCAAGGTCATACATTCCTCTGAACACATTGCCGATAACGCCTATGTTGGCTTCTTTTATATCGGCAATTGCCTGATTGGCTTTGATGAATGTTTCAACCTTTGCAAAAGCTCTTTCGTCGTTGATGCTTCCAACAACAACCTTATATTTTCTGTTCATTTTCTTCATTGTGCCGGTAATCTGGGAGATACCGATTGTACCGCTGTTGCGGAGGCTGTGTTCGTAGTCGCCGCTCGGGTCAATTTTGTTGGTGTTCTGAACTGAGAAGAAAAGAACAGGAACACCTTTGAGCTTGTTGATAACGTGAAGTGTGATAAAGTCGGGCATATATGTGCCGTAAACCACGATTAATGCATCTACTCCCTCACGTACAAAAAGCTCACCTGCCTCCTCTGCACCGTCGAGAGTGTCAACAAGGTCGGAATATACAATGTTGTCAAACCTTGCTTTAAAATTGTCTTTTAGCTGTTCAAGGTCGGCAGACACGTTTTTCTTTAATGTTTCGGGATACATTCTCCAATATTCAAAATATCCGCAGGTGAGAAGACCGATTTTGGCATTTTTCTTTTTTCTCCCCTCATAGAGAATATCGCCAAACACATCGGAATCGGCTTCTTCAAATGATTTTATGATTTTTTCTTCACTCATTTTTTATTTTCCTTTCATTTTATAATATGGTTTTTAAAAGCTTATACAGGCCTTTTGCTGTGGCAAGATAGCCAAGGTCTGTTTTGTGAAGACCGTCTGAAAACATTTCGTGCCACACGCTGTTGCCCTCAAATTCCTTTTCGGCACACATATCCTGAGCAAAAAGATATATGTTTTTGTCGCCGGCACGGCTGAGGTCGGCAACAATCTTTTTTTGAACCCCTATTTTTTCGAGGCGCTCCTTATACTTTTCACTTATGAGCTTTTCTTTTGCACTCACAAGGAATGGCATTATTACGATTGCAGTGTCGGGGTGATTTTTGCGATAAATTTTTATAAATTCACGAAGTTTTTCATCAAGCCATTTGCTATCCGGACAGTTGCCCTCGGTGCTTATGATCAGAGCAGCAACATTGTCGATGCCGGCAATGACCTCGGCGACCTCCGGCTCTGCCTTGCCGCTTGAATTAAAGCCCAGATTATACACCTCACGATTGAGCCAGCGTGAGAGAATGTTAGTCTCGTTCATGCCGGGGCGGGAAGCACACGCCCCCTGCTCTATTGAACCGCCGTAGAAAACAATTTTCCTGTCGTCGGCAAAGTGTTTTTGACTTTGGGTTATCACAGCATCATCATCAAAGCCAATCAAAACCTTGTCAACAGCTCCGTAGAGTGGAAAATTTAAAAGGAAATCCGCTTCAATTTCCGACTCTGAATCAAAGAAAGTGCATTCGTGATACAAATCGGTTTCGTTAAAATCGGAAGTCACTGCAACAAATTCATAATCGCCGCCGGTTGAGGCATAAAGGTCAAACCCTCTCTTATTTGTGCCGGCAAGATGGGGTGCAGTGTAGCCGTCGAAATGAAGCTTTTTGGAAGCCACCGACACGCTTATAGACAGTTTTTTGAGCTTTGCGTGAAAGCGTATTTGTCCGCCTGAGGTTTCATCGGCAAGATTGTACACGGCTTCCGGCAAAGGAGCCACCGGATTCAGAGGCATTCTTCGATAGAGACCGTCTTGCTCATAAAATGCAAGGCCTGAAATCTTGAACGGCTCTTTTTGAGGATTGTACCATTTCATTGTTTTTCTCCTTATCTTTCAGAAAGCTTCTTAGCATTTGCATAAAGAATTTTGTATTTGTCGTCATCTGAAATATGGGAGAAAAGCACGCTTCCGATGCCATATGAAAAATCATACCAGGGAGCATCGGTGCCATACACAACCTTGTCGGCGCCGCAGTTTTCCACCATTTTGTCAACAATGCCGCTGTGACGGTGAATGTCGCAAAGGTCAAGATACACATTGTCATATTTATTTACAACCTTTATTGCCTCGTCAAGCTCACCGGGTGCAGAGTGACCCATTATAACCTTGAGGTTTTTGTATTTCTTGGCAACCATTTCAACATGGCGGGGCGCATTGTGGGGGTCGTTGTTGCCCCATG
>SVJL01000133.1 GCA_015068985.1 Oscillospiraceae bacterium | reverse complement strand
CATAATGATGTTAGCATCTGTAAATCCCAGATGATAAAACAGATTACTTAACATGGTTGCCCCAATCAACATTCCTGCTGTCATAGCCAGATTCTTAAACTCTGTTCCCAGAACATTCTGCTTCTTGGTTCATCGCCGGTGTATGCTGGCCACACATAAGCTGCAATATCATATTTTTTCATAGTAACCTCCAAAAATTAATTATCTGTTTCATAGCCTGACGGTACTATCGGAATATCTACTCCAGAGTGTACCAATAGGAATCGTGATTTTGTATTGAACCCAAAAGAGCTTCAAAATAAAAATAATCGCCAAGAAGTGCAGACTGGTTGTTTGTTTTTGTAACGCCGAACAGGTGTGCTCCATACAAAAGACCTTCGGCGTGGTCAGAGGCTTTTACCGAAAAATCATCTATTAATCTGTTCAGAATATCCGCCAGCGCAAAGGCATATTTTGAACACTCTTTAATTTCATCATTGCGAATCATTTCGGTTATGGCAGCGGAAACTATTGCGGGAGATATTGTGTCTAAAGGATTTTCGTTTTTAAAGGTTGAGTGAAAAATATCACCCTTATCCCACAATGATTTCATATAGTCAAAAACCTTGTCGAACCTTTCGGCATAGAGGCTGTTTTTAGTCATAGAATAGAGGTTCGCCAATGAATAAAGTGCCCACGCATAATTGCGGGTTCGCTTGCCATCATCTTCCCACACGATATAGGGTACTTTGGTGTCGATTGCTTTGCCGCTGAGTTTATCAAAATATGTGTTAAAATAGGTTTTGCCGTCGGGAAGTATGTTGTATTTTATAATCAGGTCTATGGTATGCTGAAAAGCTTCCTTATACTTCACATTACCGGTAAAGCTATAGGCATATTTTAAAAGCATAACGTTGAGCATACCTGAAATTTTAAGAGTGAGCACATCGTTGTCACGCTCAAAATCGAATGAGGCAAGAATATGATGGTTTTGAGCGTATCGAGTGAGGAGCGAGTCTGCCGCTTCTACAAGGGTTTCTTTAACAAGCTTGTTTTTGCAAATCTTATAGTCTGCCATACAGGTGAGAATAACAAACATACCGATGTCGTTGTGGCCCATACCCATTTTGCGTATCCTGCGATACACAGAATCGGTTATTTTTTCGCCATAGCACCTGATTGTGTAATCACCGGTGTATTCGTAGGCAAGCCATGTTATTCCGCCCCAAAAACCTCTCCACCATATATCATTGTTATCACCGTCGGTCTGATAATTATACACACCGTTTTCGGTGACTCTTGTTGGAAAACCCCGATAAAATTTGATTATGTTTCTGCGTGTTATTTTGATTACTTCATCGATAGCAGAGTGAATTTTTTGTTCATTTAAAGCTATGTTGGATTCACTTATAATTTCTGACAAAAGCATCCTTGCTCACCCCTTGTTTACCTTGAAATTTTTGGGGTTGTCGCCCATTATCTGTTTGAAGCATTTTGTGAAATGACACGGATCGGAAAAGCCGACCTTTTCGGCAATTTCGTATATGTGCATATCGGTGTTTTGCAGATATTCCATAGACTTTGACACACGGTTTAACAGAATATATTTGTGAAGTGAATAGCCTGTTTTATTCTTCATTAAAATGTTGATATATTTGGAATGGAAGTTAAACTTTTTGGCTATCATTTCGTTGGTAATGTTTTTGTCATAATTTTCGTGAATAAAATTGATTACCTCGTTGATTATGTTTGCACCACTACCCGGTTGGTAATTATCGATTGCATATACAGTTCTGGAAATATCGATTAAGAGGATTATCATTGCAGAGCTGATGCGGAAATCAAAATATTTTTCACGTGTTACAAAGTCGGAAAGAATGGATTTGAAATAGGTTTCGAGATGGTTACATTTTTTTACATAAAGTGTGCGGTTAAAGCAGGAGTCGGGTTCGATGTGAGCCGAAATTATTTTTGAAGATTTGAAATCGGAATCAGAAGCAGGCTTAATAAAGAAACCTCTTTCAACCGAATCGGCATCGGAATAATCGAAGTGGATTAAAATTGCCTCAAATTGTTTGAACTCAATGAATGTGTAGGGAGTGCCGGGTTTTATGATAACTATTGAACCGCGTTCTACATTGTACATACAATCGGCAATAATCATCTGAGCTGTGCCGCTTGTTGTGTAGAGCATGATGTGGTCATAAGAAAGCAAAGACTTATCATATGCGCAGTCTGAATATGAAATTTTTTCCACATAACGAACATAGGGATTTATCTCACAAAAGTCCATAATTATTACCCTCCTATAATATTTAGATTATCATACATACACGCAAATTGAAATGGTAAAAAAATTCCAAAAACAGTATAAAAGGAATGAGTCACAGGTAAAATTGAAGCACCCAATGGGTGCTTCAATTTTTATTAATTTAGCTTGCTCATATATCTGTCATATGCTGTCTGAATTATCTCAAGCACTCTTGTGTAGCCATTGTCTTTTGCTTTTTTAATTGCAGCATCATAAGTGCTTATGTCCTTTTTACCAAGCATGATATCTGTGATTGCAACCTCGAGTTCGTCCTGTACAACTTCAATAAGGTCAGTGCGTTCTCTGGCTTCATCTTCGGTGTAAGAAAGAACAGGCAGACTATGCTTTCTTGCAACATCAACATTGGCATTCCATACCTTTACAGCGTCTTTCTGATTAGCGAGAGGATAGTAGCCTGCAAGATAATCGGGATGCTGATTGAGACCGGGATGGTTAGCAGGAAGCATGTGCTTATAGAGTGCTTCGCTGATAGAGTTAACCCCTGAATTTTCAGGAATCATTATCTTGTCGGTATATACAAAATGCTCTTCACCATCGATGTTTTCAACAGTATAGGTGTCACCCTCAATACCAAATGTGCGCAGAGTGTTTCCTTCTTCGCTATAGATAAAGTCACACCATTTGATTGCAGCTTCAACATTGCCGCAATTGGGAGAAATGCCGATTGCAAGTGAGCTTGCTTCGCTTGCTATGCTATTGTATTTGGCAGTTGCTCCTTTTTCGGGCACAGGGAACGGACATGCCACAAGAGCAAAGGCCGGATTCTGGGTTTTGCCTGCAGCTTCAAGCTCGCTGAGAGTAGAAATATAACCCCAAGCAGCAATTGAGATGCCATTTGTTATATTGCCTTTTACAGTTTCAGCGTCATTGGTGATGAAACCTGAATCAAGAAAACCTTTCTTTGTCCAGTCTGCCATCTGAGCCACATATTCCTTGTAGCCTTTTTGGAAAGGTCCGAAAACAACCTTACCATCTTCTACATAAAAGTTCTTGCCCCCATCAAAACCAGATGTGAAGGTGTAGTTGGCAAAAATGTTTGAAAGCACGCCATTCTGTGCTGTGAAGGGTTTTGTAAAGCCTGCACTTTTGGCTTTGGCTAAGAAAGCTGTCCACTCATCAATTG
>SVJL01000132.1 GCA_015068985.1 Oscillospiraceae bacterium | reverse complement strand
GCTCAGCCTGTGCTTTTTCGAGAACCGGAAGAGGGAGCGCAGACGGACCTGCTGAGAAGTTATAAACTCTGTTCATAATTATCATCCTTTCAAAAATTAGAATATTAAACTATATTATATAGCAAGTGAATGTAATAGTCAAGAAAAAAAGTAAGTTTTTGGGCGAAAGAGTACGAAATGTTGACAAAACGATACAAATTTCGTTAGAATTGTCAAAAAGTTAACAAGCCATATATGAAAAGTGTGTAATAATTTTTGTGCGTCAGCATAAGTTGGATGACGATAAGGAAGATAACACGCCATTCATATGCTTTTCTTTGCTCTTGGTGCTTATCTTGCCTTGGGTATTAGAGGATTAATTGACCTTAATTATAAGATAAATTATTGTTCAACGAAGTGTTTGGGTTATGGAGTGTAGGGAACGACCTGTGTGTCGTTCCGTTGGAACCTTTGTTTGCGTATTTTCGGAACAACACATAGGCTGTTCCCTACAACGCACAATTTAAATTTATCAATTGTAGGGTTCGGCGATTCTCGACGAACCGCTTTTCGGCACATCCTAAAGGCTGTGCCCTACAACGCATTAGCCTAGTTCCATCTCACCAATAAACAATAATTTATAAAAATCAAGTACTCATCCAGTTGCAAAGAGAAGCTAATAAAACGAGTGGCTCGCAAATACAGCGTTCTTCTTTATGCTCATCCGACTTATGCTACCACACCAAAACAACCACTACATTATGCAGTGGTTGTTTTGGTAAAATATTAAAATTAAAATCAATTTTTGTTCGCTTCAACAAATCTCTGAATAATTGTTGCAATTTCGGCTCTTGTTGCACTCTCTTGAGGATTAAGCGTTGTTTCTGTTCTGCCTTTTATAATACCTGCCCCAACCGCATATTGAAGTGCAGGGATGGCATATTCCGAAACCTCATCAAAATCTTCGTAGGAGAGAATGTTAGTGCTCTCACCCACGCTCACATCATAACCCTTGAGGATTGCGTAGCGATAGAGAATTGCTGTGAGCTGTTCTCTGGTGATTTTTGTCTCAGGTGCAAACTCTGTTTCGGTCACTCCGTTTACAATAGCTTTTTCCTGAGCCCATGCAACAGCTTCTGCATAGTAGGCATCGGCTGCAACATCTTCAAAGGTGGCAGCATTTTCTGCTTTAGGTTCGCCGTCTAATCGGTGAAGAATGGTCACGAGCATTCCTCTTGTTACAAACTGCGATGGCATAAACTCTTTTGTGCTCACACCGTTCATATAATCGTTTTCAAACACATATTTTACATAATCATAGAACCAATCACCAATGCCAACATCAATAAAAGGATTCCATTTTTTGGCAGTGCCGTTGTCAGTAGCATTGCCGTTGTCGCCGTTGTCAGCTGTCCATTTTGCATAGAGGGTGAAGTTCTTTTTTACCCAAGCGTCAAAATCGTAGGCTTCGGTAAGAGCCTCGTCGATGTACCAACCGTCAAACACATACCCTTCTTTAACGGGATTGTCGGGCTTTTCAACTTTTTTGTCACGGCGAAGGTACTGAGCGTCTATCTCCTCTTCGGCACCGTTGGTTTCGAAGCTTACCTTATAGATGCTTACTCCGCCGCCTCCACCGCCTGAAGGTCTGGTGGGTTTAATTGTGGGTTCAGAGCTATTGGTCAAACTATACTTCACCGGATTGGAAGTCAGTGGAACCAATTCGCCATCGTCGTCTATCACAGCCTTGCACACATACTGCTGCCCATCGGTGCCGGAGGTCAGTGTCTTAGTGGTCTGACCGGCTACGGCATCACCGATGTCCACACGGATGATTTCAATGATAAATTCGCCGGTTCCGGCGTCGGCACCATTATCCTCATAAACATAAAGGTTAAAACTATCGTTATCCTCTGCCATCGTCAAGGTATAGATGCCGTCATTCTCTGTAAAATCATCACCGAAATAATCCTTTACGGTAATCTCGCCGGAGACTGTGCCCTCCACCGGTGTGACGCATACAATTTCCCCGGCTTTCACAGGAAAACACGTATCAATTGACGAGGAATTATCTATCGCCCAGGTGCGGCTCTCGCTGTCGAAGGAGCCGGAATATCTATTACCGCTTCTGATTTCGCCGCCTGCAGGTTCGTCATCCACTATACGATAAGTATTTTCACCATATTCATGCCACTGATAACTTACTTTGCTGTTGTCGGTAATATCCTCCAAAACTGTGCCATCGGAAGCAAGCTCCTTCACTCCCACGGTGGGGTTATCGCTTGTGGGCTGGGGATCGATTTTGTATTTCGGCGTCCATAGCGGCTCAAATATCAGAAAGTAGTCAAAGTCACTATTACCAATGGTTGTTACATCCTCATAGGTAACAGCATAATCTTTTGCAACTTCTTTTGGACTTATACCGTCAACAGGCTCAACGTAACCGACGTTACCGCTGGAGCAAAATCTCCAAAGCTTCCAGCCGCCAAGCAGCTTTCCGGCAGAGGTTTCGAGAGCACTCATAACATCACCTTGCGTATTAAGAGCTGTGCCAAGGTCTAAGTATATGGGCAAATCCCATTCCGGATAGCCGTAGTCCTTGAGCGGTATAGCATTTGTTGCAACACCTGCCGTTGCATATATTGGTTCAAGAAGTGATTTGCTGTTTATATCATCTTCCGAAAGCGTTTTATCTGCTTCAATAAGTTCGAAAGATATTAGCCTCGAACTATCGTTTTCCCAAAGCTTCCAGCCAATAAGGTTATTTGTTGCAAGGTCTGAAAGCGTATCTTGTTCATTGAGAGCAGAATCAAGAGCGATTTGTCGATTTTCAACATCGTCTGAATCAACATTCTCCCACATATCCAGCTTTTCTGCACCTGTGTAAACATCAATCGCTGCCGAGTACGCATACAGCGGCTCAAAAACATAATAGTCACCGTTTGCATATTTCTCGACATCAACAGCTGATAGTGTCCAGTCTGCGTCTTTTGTCAGCAGTTTTTCAATAATGACATAACCGCTGTTTATATTGTCAAATTCCCATAAGTTCCACCCCGTCAGTGTTACACCATCATCGAGGGGTACCAACGAAGATAGCTGCGTGCCTTCGGACACTCCTTCACGAACATAAGGGTACAACTCGTCATTTGCTTTCAACGGTTCTGTTCCGGCATATATGTATATTCTGTTGGACGGTAATGCCATAGCCGGAGTTGCCAGCGTACTAACCAACATTACAAGAACAAGCCACCAGCAGGCAAGCCCTTTCAATCGCTTTTTCATTTGTCATACCTCCAATTTATAGAATTTCTTTTATCAAACAAAATAAATTTAAGATGCCGGAAGCCGTCCCTTACTGTGCGAAGGTGAGACCTGCCGGAGCGTCTGTCACATCTAAGCGATGTCGGAACCTGCACGATTTTTTCTCCGCTTTGTGCAAACCTTGCAATCATTTCGGTTGCAAATT
>SVJL01000131.1 GCA_015068985.1 Oscillospiraceae bacterium | reverse complement strand
CAGAAACTGCCATCATAGCCGCCGACATCGCCACCAAGGCATCGGGCATAGAGCTTGGCTTTGTAGACCGTTTCAGCGGCACTCTCATCATAACCGGCACAGTGTCGGAGGTAGAATCCTCAATGAACGCTTTAACCGATTATGCAAGAGAAACCCTTGGCTTCACCGTCTGCCCCGTAACCCGCACATGAAAAAGCTGATACTCGTCGGCAGAAGCGAAGCCGGAAAAACAACCCTCACTCAGGTGCTCAGAGGTCAGGAGATAAAATACGAGAAAACTCAGTATATCAACTATCACTCAGCCCTCATCGACACCCCCGGAGAATACGCCGAAAACAGAGAACTCGGTCGAGCTCTTGCTCTGTATTCATATGAAGCAGACATTTGCGGACTGCTTGTTTCCGCCACAGAGCCCTACTGCCTGTTTCCGCCAAATGTTACTCCGATGGCAAACCGTGAGGTAATTGGCATAATCACCAAAATTGACCATCCCGATGCAAGGCCTGACCTTGCCCAGCTTTGGCTGGAAATTGCGGGATGCAAAAAGATTTTCCACACAAGTGCCAAAACAGGGCAGGGCATAGATGAACTTATGGAATATCTTCAGTAACTAAACATAAATTTGGTTTTTGTGGTTTTTGTATAAATAAAACAACAAAAATCAAAGAAAAACCAACAAAACAATGTTGACAATTGATTGATTATGTGATATCATATAGTTAATCAAAACAAAATAAAACAAAAAACAAAAAAACAAACACAAAATCTGTATAAAGGAGAAATGTCAAATGGCTTCAGAATTCGAAATCAAAAAGCAAATATGCGACATTGGTAAAAGAATTTATGACAGACGTATGGTTGCCGCAAACGATGGTAACATTTCTGTCAAAATCAGCGACAATGAATATCTTTGCACACCCACAGGCGTAAGCAAAGGCTTTATGACTCCCGAGTATATCTGTAAGATCGACGGCGAAGGCAATGTTTTGCAGGCAAACGGCAAATTCAAGCCCTCATCCGAAATCAAGATGCACCTCAGAGTTTATCAGAAGAGACCTGATGTTAAAGCTGTTGTTCACGCTCACCCCATCTATGCAACAAGCTTTGCAATTGCAGGTATTCCCCTCACTCAGCCCATCATGCCCGAGGCAGTTATCGCTCTGGGCTGTGTTCCGATTGCTGAATACGGCACACCTTCCACAATGGAAATTCCCGATAATGTAGAAAAGTATCTTCCTTATTTTGATGCTGTTCTTCTCGAAAACCACGGTGCACTTGCATATTCCGATTCTCTCCTTGCTGCTTATCACAAGATGGAATCTCTCGAATTCTATGCAGAGCTCCTCTTCCATTCACGTCAGCTCGGCGGTCCCAAAGAGTTCGATAAAGAACAGATTAAGAGACTCTACGAAATCAGAAGACAGTTCGGTCTTCCCGGCAAACATCCCGCAGACCTTTGCCCCAGTGCTAAAAACGGTGGCATGAGCTGTCACACCTGTGGTGTTCCAAGCTGTTCTGCTGCAGGAGTTAAAACTCCTATTACCGATAAGTCCGACACTGATATGATTGCAGAAATCACCAAGAAAGTAATGGAAAAACTCGGCAAATAAGGCGGTGTGTTGTTATGAACAATGATAACATCAGTATGATTGCCAAAATCGTTGCCGATGAAGTTGCAAAAACAAAAGCTCCGGCTTCAATCAATCTTGAAATGGCAAAAAAGCTCATTGCCAAGGTTGAAGACAAGGCAAGAGAGATGGGAGTTAATGCAGTTGTTGCAGTTGCCGATGCTCATGCTCGTCCTGTGGCAGTTGAATGTATGGACAATTCCTACATAGCAAGCTACGATGTAGCTTTCAATAAGGCCTACACCGTTGTTGCTCTCAAAATGTCTACCATAGCTCTCAAGCCCCTTAGTCAGCCGGGTGCATCTCTCTACGGTATCCAGTTTACCAATGAGGGCAAAATTGTAATATTCGGCGGCGGCGATCCGCTCATATATAATTCTCAGATTATTGGAGGTTTAGGCGTAAGCGGAGGCACCGAAGAGCAAGACACAGCTCTTTCTGCCTACGGAGCCCAGTGCCTCAAAGAAATAATAGAACAGTAAAGGAGATGACAAGGCATGAACAGTAATGAAATTGAAGCTATTGTAAAGCAAGTCATTGCAGGTATTGTAGCAGGCGATGCTCCAAAAGCTTCAAAACCTCAGGCAGCAATTCCTGCCTCAGCTAATGCTGCTATGCTCACAGCACTTGAACATTACGACATAAAGCAGTTCCCCATTCCCGAGCTTGGTGACGACGACATCCTCGTTAAAGTTGAAGGTTGCGGCGTTTGCGGTACCGATGCTCACGAATTCAAACGTGATCCATTTGGCCTTATTCCAGTAGTTCTTGGTCACGAAGGAACCGGCGAAATTGTCAAAATGGGCAAAAATGTTAAAAAAGACAGTGCAGGCAAACCCCTCGCTCTTGGCGATAAGGTTGTAACCTGTATGATCTTCAAGGATGACCCCAACATCACAATGTTTGACCTCAACAAACAAAACGTTGGTGACGGTGCAGATGTTTACGGTCTCATTCCCGATGACGACATCCACCTCAACGGATGGTTTGCAGATTACATAGTAATCAGAGGCGGTTCAACAGTTTTCAACGTTAGTGATCTTGATCTTGAGAGCCGTATTCTCATCGAACCCTGCGCGGTTTTGATTCACGCAGTAGAACGTGCAAAAACCACAGGCATTCTCAAATTCAACAGCCGTGTTGTTGTTCAGGGTTGCGGACCAATCGGTCTTATCTGTATTGCAATCCTGAGAACAATGGGTATAGAAAACATCGTTGCAGTTGACGGACAAAAAATGCGTCTCGATTTTGCAAAAGAAATGGGTGCAGATAACAGCGTTAACTTCACCGAGCACAAAGGCATTGATGCTTTGGCTCAGGCTGTTAAAGATGCATTCGGCGGTTATGAAGCAGATTTTGCATTCCAGTGCACAGGCTCACCTGTTGCTCACGCAAACATTTACAAATTCATCCGCAAAGGCGGCGGACTTTGTGAGCTTGGTTTCTTCATCAATGGTGGAGATGCAACAATCAATCCTCACTTCGACATCTGCTCCAAAGAAATCACAACCGTTGGCTCATGGGTATACACACTCAGAGATTATGCAACAACATTTGATTTCTTAAAGAGAGCAAATGCAATCGGTCTTCCGATGAAAAAGCTCATCACTCATAAGTATCCGCTTTCAAAAATCAATGAAGCACACGAGACCAACCTCAAGATGGAAGGTCTGAAAATTGCCATCATCAATGATATGGAATAATATAATTTAAAAATTTATTGGAGGTTTTAATTATGGCTCAGGAAGCATTAGGTATGGTAGAAACAAGAGGCTTAGTTGCAGCAATTGAAGCAGCTGATGCTATGCTCAAAGCAGCAAATGTAGTACTCGTAGGAACAGAAAAAATCGGTTCCGGACTT
>SVJL01000018.1 GCA_015068985.1 Oscillospiraceae bacterium | reverse complement strand
CATACAAGACAAGGTGTAGATGTTCACTTTGACACAAGAGCCTGTGTAGCAGTATGAAACATATACGGCAATAAAAAACGAGTGTTCTCATAGAACTTCTTAAATCCTATAAGAACACTCGTAATGGATAGCCTGACAGTAGTTATCTGAACCTGCCTGAAAACCAGTGTTTTCGGAATCTTTTACCTTGTCATCCTCGAAAGGCGTCAGCCTTCCTTCGTCTTCCGCACCAAAATCTCCTCAAAAACACAAGCTTTTCAGGTCGAAGAATTTTGAACGTGAAGATTTTTGCTTAAACAAGGCAAAAGCGCAGTGAATCCTTTGTGGATTTACGAGCATTTTAACGAAGTTTAAGCGGAAATCTTCCGTTTCAAAATCAGGTTCGGATGACTGCTGTCAGGCTAAGATAAAGGGACTTGAACCCGAAAGGGTTCCCCATGATTTTTAAGTTGGTTATTCTAATAGCCAATCAATCACATTTATCTGCTTTATACCTTCATAATTTGCTCCATTGCCAATGTCATCAAGAGTTAAAAGAGTTTTAGGATAATTATCTTTTATCTCCTGCAATGGTGCTAATTCTCGTTCTAAGGTCTTTTCATCAAGTACGCTTGCAGAAACCTGATAATATTCAATTTCATTCATATTGGTTGCGACAAAATCCACCTCTTTTTCTGCTAACTTACCAATATTAACCCGATTATTTCTTCTTAAAAGTTCAAGATAAACTACATTTTCAAGCAGATGTCCCAAATCTTTTGCAGATTGGCTTATAATATGATTTCTGATTCCGCTATCTACAAAATAATACTTGCCAAGAGTTTTTAAGAACTGCCTGCCTTTTATATCATATCTCGTTGCGTTATAAAGAATATAGCTATCGGTCAAAGCTCTTAAATATGCCTCAACTGTGTTAGGCGAAATCTTTCTGCCGCTTGATATTAGTGTATCGCTTATTTTCTTTGTTGAAATAGGACTTCCTATACTTGATGCAACAGTTTTTAATATGTTCTCTAATACTGATACATCATTTATTTTTTCTCTTGTTGCGACATCTTTTAAAAGAATAGTATTGTAGATACCTTCGATATACTGATTTATAACTTTTTCGTCATTCTCAAGATATGCAACATAAGGAAAGGAACCGTATCTTAAATAGCTATCAAAGATTTCTCTTTTACCTTTGCCACTTTCTTTAGTTGCCTCATAGTATTCTTTGAACGAAAATGGTAACATATCAATCTGAATATATCTTCCGGAAAGCAGAGTTGCAAGCTCACCGGACAACAGATATGCGTTTGAGCCGGTAATATAAACATCACAGTTCTTCTTTATAAAAAGACTGTCAACGGCTTTTTCAAATTCACTACATTTCTGTACTTCATCAATAAAAATGTAATTAATTTTGTCTGGAACAAGTTTTGAGGTTATATGATTATATAATGCCTTATAATCCAGTAAATCAGCATTTTCAAGTGCTTCAAGATTGATCAATATAATTTGCCTATCCTGCACTCCTGTCTTCTTTAAATGGTCAATATATAACTCAAACAAGGTGGATTTACCGCATCTTCTGACCCCGGTAATAACTTTTATGACCTGCTTATCTTTTAGTGTTATTAAATTATCTAAATATTCTTTTCGTTGAATCATTTTCGCACCTCATTTCCCGAGTTTTATATTAGCATAAAAAAAATAAATCGTCAATAGTTTTTTCTCATTTGAGAAAAAACTTCTAAAATTCGACAAGTTATTTCTGTTTTATGTTGTATAGTAATTGGCATTTATATGAAAGGGGTTGCCGCAATTGAGTTTTAAATTCTCAATTTGCGGCAACCCCTTTTTGGTTTTACCAATAGCCTGTCAGAAGGCTATTGGGTTTTGCACTGCAATTTGCTTGCGAGAATAAATGTTAATCACAACATACTCTCTTTCATAGTGCAGGATCAATCTGCTTTTTGCACATTTGCTTCAATAAATCTGTTGAGGATAGCTGCCACTTCCGCTCTTGTTGCACTGTCGGAAGGATTGAGCGTAGATTCGGTTTTGCCACGTAAAATGTTGTTGCTAACCGCATATTTCATTGATTCAATTGCATATTCCGAAATGCTTTCATAATCATCATACAAATGAATGTTTGAATCTTTATCTGTGCTCACGTCGTATTTCTTGTATTGTGCATAACGATGCATAATTGCAGCTATCTGTTCTCTGGTCACGTTGTCATCGGGAGCAAATTCGGTTTCGGAATAGCCTTTAATAATTCCGTTTTTCTGTCCCCAGACAACAGCATTTGCATAATATGCTTTGGAATCGACATCTTCAAAACCTGCGTCGCCGGAATCTTTGTCTATGTCGGGTTCGCCCTCTGCACGGTAAATAACAGTGATGAGCATTGCTCTGGTGATAACTGCATTGGGTGCAAAGGTGGTTTTGGATGTGCCGTTCATCAGGCTGTTTTCGTTGGTGTATCGTACGTTTTCGTAGAACCAATCGTCATCGTCAACATCGTCAAATGGGTTTATCCATTCCTCTTGCTGAGATCCGGCCGATTTTTCAGTCCATTTAGCATAAAGTGTTATTGATTTTGTAACCTTTGTGTTAAAATCGTAAGCGTTTTGGAGCTGTTCGTCGCTATACCAACCATCGAAAATGTAGTCTTCTCTTTGAGGATCCTGCGGTTTTTCGATAAGTTTATTTTTAGCAACTTTGACGTTTTCAATTTTGCTTCCGCCGTTTGTTTCAAATTTAACGGTATAGGTTGCGGCACTGCCACCGCCTCCACCGCCGCCTCCGCCGCCACCGGATGAAAGTCTGGTAAAGGTTGAGGTGATAACGATGTCTTCAACGATTGTGTAAGTTGAACCGGAAGTGAAGTTTTCGCCGTTGATTTTGAGGATGCGGATGTTGAAGCCGTCAGATGGAATAGCGGTGATTGTGAGCTCGGTTCCTGCCGGAACTGACATACCGCTTATAACAGAAACGCCGCTATAGTCAACAGATATTGAGCCGTTGATGGGTGTTTCTATGGTAACTGTGTGGGTGTTGTGAAGAGCTTCAATTTCTGAATTTATCTCTCTCACATTTTTAAGGCTTATTGTGTAGCTTCCATCGCCGTTGGCAATTGCTGTCACATCTCCATCCTGAGGAAGTGTCAGACAGTCAACACCATTGATGGTGAGCTTGGTAATTCCCATATATTCATCGGGAACAACCTTGAACTCAACGTCACCACCGACCACAATTTCGGTTTCGGGTTTGGTGTAGGACGGTGTTCGGGAGATTGTTTTCACACTATAGCCTACGCCGTCTGCCGGAATAGCAATGCCTTCATAGGGGGCAATGTCTAAGCGGATATGAGCATTAGTTAAAAGCTTTGTTATTGTTAATCCGCATGAAATGTCGCCATCGTCAAACACTATGCCGAAATCTGCGGCGTTTTCATCGGTAACAGGCGTACCGTTTATGTGCCACTGTTTTATCATCATTGCACTTTCCGAGTCAATTTCTACAGGTTCAACCTTAACGCTGACAGATTTTCCGCCGATAACTGAAACCGCATCTGCGTCGGTGCTTCCGGGGTGAATCTGAACGCCGTTTGCAAGAACCTTAATATCGGGCGATGCAGTTGATGAATTATTGAGGGTAAAGTTCACCTTGTAGCCAACTGCTTCCATAAACTCTGCCTCAACCACGGTATCTTTTTTAACACCTGCAACAACGTAAACATTTTCGCTTCCTGCCTGAGTACCATTGACACTCCACGCTTTAATCTGATAATATTCGTCTGCTGTTGCAGTAATTTTAACATTTTCGCCGCGTTTAACTTCAACGTAGCCCAAAGCATCTTTATCGCCTGCAATCTCGACTATACCGTTTCCGATTGCCTGAGCAGACACTTTGTATACCGGACGGTCAATAAACTCAACAGATATTTCTGTCCCTTCGGTGATTGAGCCAAGGGTGTAGGTTAATGGTGCGTCAGCATCATCGGTCATCGCTGTGCCGTCTATGGGAGTTCCGTTTACTTTCCACACGCTTATCATATCGTCACCCGATGGTACAGCTGTGAAGACAACTTCTGAGCCGTATTCAACGGTTTTGCCGCTTGAAAAGCTCTTGCCGTTATATTTTGCTGTGAGATTTCCGGAGTTGCCCTCTGTTTTGAAGGTGACTGCAATAAGGTCGATTGCAAACACTGCTTCAACAGTTGTGTCAACGTCAACAGCTACGGTGATTTCGCTTTCTGTTACCTGCTGTTTTCGGCCGTTGACTTTCCAGTGGTCAAGGTGATAGCCGGTTGCCGGATTAGCAACAACCTTTACCTCAGTGCCGGATGCAACATAAGAACCATTTTCGGTTGTTGAAGAAACTGAACCGTTATCGGTTGATGAATATGCAATCTTATAGGAGCCTCTGTCCATTACTGCCTGAATTTCATATTCAGAAACTTCGGGATTTGCGGCAGCTCCGTTGGGAACTGTCCAGATAAGAGTTGAACCGCTTTCGCCTTCAACATCTTCCCCATTTACACGCCACTTTTTAACTGCATATCCGCTGTCGGGTGTTACTGTGAAGGTTAGAGTGTCGCCGCCACGGGCTTTGTTGTCGGTGAGTGAGGGTGTTATTGCAATTGTTCCGTTGCTGACTTCTGCTTTAACAGTATATTCAATCTGAACGAAGTGAGGTTCAATATACACGTTCTCGCTTGTGCCGAGGCTGGTGTATTCATAGCTTTCAAGTCCTTCTGAGCCTTCTGCTTTAGCACTGTTTATCATCCAGTAGTCAATTTCATAACCAACTGCCGGAGTTGCAGCGAAGTAAATGGTTGCACCTTCGCTGAGGTTAACGCCTGTAGAAGCGTTGGCAAGCTGATCAACATCACCTGCAACCGCTTGGCTTATATAACCCTCAGAATCTGCAGGGTCGGTTGGACCAAAGCTTACGCCTGCAACGGTTTTGATAAATCTGACAACCACTTCAAGATTGGTATCTGCCGCATTAAGCACCAGAGTTGATGAGGTTTCGTTTTGAACAGCACCGTTCACTGTCCATGATTGAACACGGTAGCCCTCTTCGGGAGTTGCCTCAATGCTGATAACAGAGTCTCGGCAAACATCGGATTCTGTGTCGGCATTTATGAGTGCCGTGTGGAAGTCGAGTTCTTTTCTCGTTACGTTTGCCGCAACTGTGCCGTGATATCCATCGCCCTCTTCATCTATCTTTTCGACAGTTGTCTTAAATGTGATGGTGGGGATAGGATCAGCAGAAACATTGATAACAACGTCCTGAGTGATAACATCGGTAACAGAAACAATCTGATTGTCGTTTCTGTCGGCACTTTCGGGTTTGGTTGTGGTGTTGTTTGATGTAACAACAGATTTTACCTCGTATCCGTCGTCGGGAACAATTTTGAATGTAAGGTCATTGGTGTATTTTTCAATCCATGTGGTTGTAACATCTTTAGTTCCGCATTTTGGAGTAACTGTCACGTTTGTTGGGTTTACTGTAATTGTTGGCTTAGCTTTGAACACAACATTAATCTTTGTGTTTTCTGATATGCCGTCGGTAGGCTCGTAGCTAACGGTTTCTTCACCGCCGGTATAAACTTCTTGTGAATCTTTGAAGAGCTCTGTTCCCTCAGCGACTACAGAATACAGATAGTAGCCTTCATCGGGAGTTAGTGTGAGCACAAGATTTGAGCCAAAGTCAACGTAGCTTCCGCTTGCAATTTCCTGATTGTCATAATCTTTTGTGCCAAGGGCTTTTGCCTTGCCGCCTGCGGAGCTGTCGATTGTGATGACGGGCTTTTTCTTGTAGGTTACAACAAAATCGGTGTCGAGAGTAATGCCGTCGGCAAATGCTATTGTAACAGCATCCGACTTGCCGCCTGCTTTTTCATACGGAACATCGGTTGATTGTCCGCCGGATGTCATTTTAACTGTGTCTACAATATATCCTGCATCCGGTGCAATGTTGAGCTGAATTTCGCTGCCGAATTCAACATAATCGCCGCACGCTATGGTTTCGTTGCCCGACTGAACAGTTATGTCGCCGTTTTCGGTTGCATTTTCGTAGGTTATAACCGGTTTTTTCTCGAAGTAAGCTTTAAGAGTGAGTGCAACGTCTAAGGTTTGAGTGTAAGTTGCAATGCCTGTGTCGGTGAGTTTGGTTTCTTTGCCGTCTGCATCAACCGATACGATTCGGTTTACTCTGTAGCCGTCGGCAGGAGATGCCGTAAACACAATCTCAGCACCCTGAGGCTGTTCGCTACCGGATGCGACCTCTGTGCCGCTGGTTCTCCATGCTGTGAAGGATGAGCCGTGAGTTGTGCCGCCGTTGGTTGCTTCCAGAGCTGTTTGCATAGTTACTTTTCTGCCGTTGGGAGTTATACAGTTAATAACAAAATCGTATTCGCCGGATATGTCGTTGATGGAAATTTCGGAAACGCTGTTGTGGGCCGATTTGCCGTTTAAAACCCAGTTGTCAACAAGCATATTAGCCGGAATAACCACCTTGATTTTAACATTTTCGTGTGCATAGCCGTTGTAGGTGAATTTGCCGTTGTCTGCTCTTTGGAGTGCCTGATCGTTCACATATACCGATGCTGTGCTCACGTTGGTGGAATAACGTGTGTCGTAAACTGTAAATGTCATTGCCAGAGCTGTCTTTTCTTCAAATTCGGCAGTATATTCAATCTGAGAATTAACTCCGCTGACATTAACTGTTGTGCCGGTATAGTTTGTTCCGTCGTTGTTTTTTATGATTTCGGTTTTGCCGGTGACGTAATCTTTTTTGGTCCATTTTGCAAGAACATAGCCGTTTGCGGGAGTTGCAGTAAGAGTTACCGACTGAGCAATGTTGATTTTATCGCCTGAAACAAACGTCATGCTGCTGTCGGTATATTTGCCGCTAACAGTACCCCACGAATCGTTGTTTGAACCATAAACAAGAGTGTTAAACACCTGACCGAAGGTTACTTTTGCCAAAATATCGCCGGTAATATTTTCAAAAGTTTTGGTGCTTGCTTTTTCTTCAACAGATGTTGGAGTTCCTTTTTCGATTGTCCAGTTGTTTACTCCATATCCTGCATCGGGTTGAGCAATGAGGATAACGGTTGAACCCTCAGGCACTCTCATACCGCTTGAGATTGTCACCGAGTTTCCGCCGTCGATGGAATAGGTAATCTGAACGTTACCATTTGAGCCTGCACTTGCCGATACTTCATAGGATTCGGTGGTGAGAGTGTAGGTTCCGGGTTCGGAATATACAATATATTTGCCACCGGTCTTGCTCTTGCCCTGTGATGTGAGCGAAATTGTGATGGGATATTCGCCAACCTGTTTTGCACTGGTTGCACGAGAGTAAAGAACATAGTCGCCGGAAGAAAGAATATCATCTTCAACGTCAACCGACATTTTTGATGCCTTGTCTGTGTCGTTTACACCTGTTTGCACATCGTTAGGTCTGAGCAAAAGCTCTTTGCATTCAACATTAACCAGAGTGGTTACGGTCATTTCGTCGTATTTTGCAGTTATGGCATACACGCCGGCTTTATCGGGACGGAAAATGTTGCCGTTTATGAGTCCGTTAACCGTTTCGTTTTCGCAAGCAACATTCGTGTATTCCACGGTTATGTTGGTGTCGACTGTGCCATCGCTTTTAAGGAGTGCGGGCACGAGTGTGAGCGAATCGCCATAGGATATTGTGCCGCCTTTGAGCACGAGCTCGTCGCTGCAGCCGGTTGCATAAATGATTGTTTCGTCGGAACGGCTGGTGATGTAGGTATCGCTGCCGGTGTAGATGGCAACTATGCCGTAAACACCCGGAGATGAGAAGGTGTGCTCTGCTGTGTACTGACCATTTTTCAGGGTTCCGTTTACACTTTCGACTGCACCGGTTTCTTTGTTGGTAATAGAGAATACTACCTGGCTTTCTTTTACAGTGCCGTCATCGCTGGAAACCTTGGAAATCAAGGTGATCACATCTCCATCAACAGCTTCCTGTGTGTATTGGGTTTCGCTTACTGTAGCAGACTTATAGTAAACCACAAGCTCGCTTACCTCAGTATACTTAGTGCCGTCTTTTAAATAGAGAGTCGCTTCAGAATCATTTCCTTTGGCAACTGAACCAAATTCACTATAGGTTCCGTTTTCGTAGATATAGTTTTTGCCGTCGTCGGCTATGTATATTTTTCTGCCGTCGGCACTGCAGTATGCACTGGTGGATTTTACTGCCGCAGTTGCACTGTCGCCTTCGCCTTGTGCTTCTTTGATTGTTACTTCGTCGACCGCTACAGCCTCTACATCAACATCAAACTTTGCAGAATTGTAGGTGTGCTGATAAAGAAGCTTGCTTGTAACTGCCGCTATAGTATTGCCATTTATTTTGCAAAATTCAGAATCGGTTCCGTTTTTGAGCCAATAATCGGAAGCAACATAGGTTTCAGTTCCGTCATCGGCCGAAACTGTTCCGTAGCGGGTGTAGGTTGTGCCGTCTATGGTTGTTGTTTCGGTTACGAATCTTTCAACGTCAACATTGCCGGATACTGTTCTGATGTCGTTTGCCGCCACACGGCTGCCCTCTGCCAGAACATCAGTCTTATTCTTAATGGTCAGCTCTGTGACAGTGGGTGATTTGTTTATTGTGAGTGTAACTGTCTTTGTTCTCAGGAAATAGTCGCCCTGATACACTACACAACGGTATTTTGTGCCGTCCATATCGGCATTGGTAACGATGCTCAGAACTGCCGAGTTGGTGCCCACAGGTGTCCACACGCGGGCTGTTTCGTCATAATATTGCCAATGATAGCCAATGGGGCCTTTGTTGGTGCTGGAGGCGGCAACCTCAAAGGTTGCACTGTGTCCCGGAGCTGCACTCGTGTCTGAGGGTTGTGCTGTAATCATAAAGTTGCCTGAGTTCTCGGGCAGGGTGGTTCCCACAGCATCCTGACCCGACACACTGCGCACACCGAGAGCGTTGGCGGCGGTAACACGGAAGGTGTATTGACGGTTGGGAGAAAGCTCGTAGGCTGTGAATCTTACCATACCGTCATCTTCAACATCGGTGGCAGGAATGGTTGCCAATGGAAGCTCCATATTGTTTGTTACGATTGCAACTTCATAAATTGAAGCGTCGTCGGTGCCTTCCCATTCAAGGCTCATAGATGTGCTGCCTATGTCTGTTATGTTAAGATTTTTGGGCGCTTTGGGGCCGGATTTTACGTTTGAGGTCTGATAGCCCACAACGATTACAGTTTCGCCGTTAAATTCAATTTCCGAAATACCAAACTGCCAGTTAAATCCATAACCGCTGACGCCTGAAGGGAGGTTGTCGACAGAGCCTGTGTAGGCAACGCCCGACATATCGGAAAATACTCCTCCGCCTGCAACGCTGAGAGACTGCGAAACGCCGGTAACCGATTTGTTACCAAAAAGTCCTCCGCCTGCGCCAACTTTAAGATTTTCTTCAACGCCTACGGAGAAGCTGTTGGTTTCTGAATCAACACTTTCACGGCTTACCGTAACCAACGAGCCACTCTGAGCACCGGCATTGGTGAGCATCTGAACATCGCCAATGGCTTCAAAATTGTCTAAGGGCCATTCTTCATAGCTATATGGGTCGCCGGGGGTGTTTATGAGAACGTTGCCGCGGATTTTTTCGAGGCCGGTGTAGTTATCGGCTATTTCGTCGTAGGTCTCTACGGGAACTATAACCGTGGCAGGTGTGAGAGGCTCCTCAATTTTCATTTCGTAGGTTTTTCCGGTTGAGGGTTCGTAGGCATCATACCAGTAGCGATAGTATGGAATGGTATACATTACCACATAGTCGTCGCCTGCATTGCCCATAAATTCACGTGAGGTGGTAACCTCAAGGCTGCTTTCGTGGTCATAGCTTACGGTAGCTCTGACCTCGAGCTCAAACTGGCCTGCGCCGCCCAGCTGAACCTCAGTTTCGGTATATGCACCCAAAGCTGCCGAAACACTTGCGGTAGCGCCGGATGAGCTGCCTTTGCTTGTGCCGTAGCCTGTGGCACCGTCGTCAAGATAGTTGTCGAAAGAGTCGGCAACATCCTGAAAGTAGGGTGCAGACTGGAGAATTGCCTGAACCTCGGGTTTGGTATAATAGGCTTCCGCACCTTTGTATTTTAGAAGCAATGAGTCGTCATCGGTGTTGGGCGAACAAAGGTCGAGAAATACTGAAGCACGTGATATATCAGTTCTGTCTATGTAGCTTCGAGCCTGATTTATAACGCCCTCACAACCCTTATAAAAACCGTCGGTGCCGTTGGGAGCAATATAAGCTATGCTGTAATAGTACCAGTGTTCTTTGGCGTCTCCGCCGGATTCTTTCTGTCCGATAACAGCCACAAGAGCCTCTTTGCCATCGTCAGAGCCTGAAAAATTGCCTGTAACAATCTTTGAAATCCAGGTTTCGGACTTATCGGTTTTTTCATCCGCATTGTTTCTCTGCTCTGTGAGAAATTCTATGTCGCCGCCGGAAACCTGATCATAACGCTTTGTTCCTGTGTTGTAGTTGTAAAGGAAGTTATTTATAAACACATAAACCCTGTTTGTTGCACCCGTAAGACCTCCCATGTTTACAACTGCCACTCCCGGAGGTGCGTTGTAGAGGGCTGTTGAGCCTTTTTTGTCAGGTGCAGTATCTTCAAGCTCTATGGTCTGAAAGCTATTGGCTGTATAGGTTTTGCTTGAACGCTTATATTCAACATGGAGAGCCATAATGGTTGAGCTTCGGTCTGTGTTGCCTTCAGCCTTCCAGCCTGCAACAACAAGCTCCTTGTGGCCGTTTCCTGTCATATCACCTATTGCAACGTTGGCGGAATCCATAGAGTTTGTCCCGTCCGAAAGAGAAATTTTGCTTATCTGTTTAAAGTTGCTTGCCGATTGAGCGTCTCCGCGGTTTAAGCTATAAACGAACAGATTATTATTGCTGCGGAATTTGTCTATAGCCGTTTCGCGGGGCATTGAAACCGCAATGGCAAGCTCGTCGGTATAGTCCTTATTAAGGTCGCCCGATGCCATTGTAACAACTGCCGCCATTTCAACACTGCCCAGTTCATCATCAGCATCTTTATAGAGCCCCGAATTTGCCGAGAGAGTCGATGCAGAAATGGTTTTCCACGTGCTGAGACGGTTGGTAGAGTCGTTATATTTATAAATTTTAATTTCATTATTGGCAGCGTATACGGCAACCTCGTCTTTGCCGTCTCCGTCATAGTCACCTGCGGTAACCTCAATCAGAGAATCAAATTCGTGATTACGCCACTCACCGGCACGGGCAAGGCTTTTTGCTGTTTTGTCAGCATAGGAAACATACCAACCGCCCTTTCTGGTCTCGGTGTTGTTTTCATATGTATATATCTCAATAACAATACTTTGTTCTGAGCGTTTTTGGTTGGAATACATTTTAAGTCTTGCAACGTGATCGTTTTTACCGCTTCCGTTATTAAACTCCACAGAGGTGGAATACGCAAGGTTCTGATGAACATTATTTGTATTTTTTTCAATAAATGTGTTGCTTCCGCCAAGTCTGCCGGAAGTATAACCATTGCCACCGTTAAGATGTGACCAGTCATCATTTCTGTATTGACCGTAAAAATACATTGCTCCCGCAGCCTCTAAGTCGCCGGGGCTTATGTTCTGATACAAATTCACATTGTCACGCAGCACCTTTCCGTAGTTGCTGCTTCCGTTATAATTGAACAGAAGCTCTTTCTGTTCATACATAACAGTGTTGCCTCCCGGGCCAAAAATGTCTTCGCCCGGTTCCGAAAGGCCGAGGTTAGTGAAGCCGAGGGCTTCATATCCCGATTTGTTGAGAGCAGTTTTATTTTCCGGTTCAGATTGCGTTGCCGCTTCCGCTCTCATAGGAATTGTGATGCCTTGGGGAACTAATGAGAAAATCATCAGTACGCAAAGAACCATCGCCGTAATTCGTTTCATAATTGATACCTTCTTCCTTTTGAACTTTTGAAACCTATGCCTTTGATGAAACGTCTCTGAGCATAGACTGTATTAAATCTTGTGCAATTTGTTTGAAGTCAAACTGAGAAACAAAATCAATTGCTTCTTTAATTTTTTCATCAGAAACACGATACACAAGAAACGTTGTTTCCAGAAATCGTTTGATCTTTCTATCCATTGTGAAATACATATCGCAAGGAATTGTCATAAATCCTCTCATTATTCCGCCGGAAGCAATTTCAAGCTCGTAAAAATCTTTTGTTTCCAGATGAGGCAGGTGTTCGGAAAAAATACTTTCCAGCTTGCCGGTGATTGTTTGCTGAATAATCTGAGTTGTTGAGGGGAGAGAGTACGCCGCTCCATACATTTCACGGATGTTTTCGTCACTTTCAACAATATGGAGCTGCAGAGTGGTTTCTGCAGCGTAAAACAAAATTTTGTCATCTATTTTGCCTTTTAAGAGATTTGATGTTTGATAAAACTGCTCATTAAGCACATACTTCACAAGTGCGGCAAGAATGTTTTCTTTGCTGCCGAAGGTTCTCATCAGAACTCCGGTGTTGGTGCCTGCTTCGGCGGCAATGTCTTTGAGAGATGTCATTGTGTATCCCTTTTGCAAAAACTGTTTTGCCGCTACGTACAGAAGCTTTTTGCGTACTTTTTCAAATCTGTCACTGTGACCGATATTTGCCAATGCTATGCGCCTCCTTTAATGCAGTTCGGTTTCGGTTCGTATTCAAAACCGTAACGCATTACGCTTTTGAGTTGATTTTACCTCATATATCCTGAGATGTCAATATTTTTTGTGGGGTTTCGTTATTTTGCACATACATTTTCGTCATATTGCACTATATGACCAAAATGTGCGTGCTATGCTTGAAATAAAAATTAAGGGTTACTAATCTTACATTCCCTTGACAAACACCATTTTTGTTAATATAATAATAGAAAAATTTAAAAGAGGTTCAAGTATGATCATTCCCTTTATCGTTGGTCTGGCGGCTGTCACGCTGTTTCTTTTAAGCTATCTTCAGCGAAAAAGAAAGCATATAATAATTCTGAATGCAACATCAAGGCTGCTCTACATTATTCAATATCTGTTGCTTGGTGCATTTGAGGGGGCAGCTCTCGACATTGCCGGAATACTGTCATCTGTTATGGCTCAGAAAAAGAATCTGACTTTTATAAAAAAACACATAAAATGGTTTGTGGCAGGCAACAGTCTTCTGATTATCATTGTGGGGCTTTGCGTGTATGAAAACGTCTTTAGCTTGCTTCCAATTGCGGGTGTGCTGCTTCACACAGGTGCATTCTGGATTGACAACGAAAAAATCATCAGACGAATTTCACTAATTGGTTGCCCGTTCTGGCTGGCATATAACATCGTGAGCGGTGCTTATGGCTCATGTATAGGTGACGTGCTGTCGATGGTTTCGCTTGTCGTTTCGATGATACGTTACGATTTGCCGTCAAAAAACAGCAATGCAGACCGGAATTTTTCACACTCTAATTAAGATACACCGACTTCCTGAATTTTGCCGGAGTCGTGTCGGCGATTTTTTTGAATTGGGCATAAAATGATTTTATGTCGTGATAACCAACCCTTTGTGCAATCTCGTCTATGCTAAGGTCTGTGTGAGCTAAAAGCCGCATACTTTGCTCTATGCGTGTCTTTTGCAGAAAGCCGGTGAAGGTTGAGCCTGTTTCCTGCTTGAATTTTGCACTGAGATATGAAAAAGAATAGCCAAAATTGCGACAAATTGTGCCAAGCGTTATGTTGTTCATGTATTCACTGTTAATATACTCAATAATTTTCCCCAATCCCCCTGTGATTGGGGATTTTTTTTGTTCGGAATAGTTTTTTCGCATTGTTAGCACAAGAATTTCTATAAGCTTTGAACGTATAACCTGCAAGTAACCCGGTGCCTGAGTTTCAAATTCTTTTATGGCAGAATCCAGAAGATTCTTTATTTCTTTACTTTCATCACGATACACATTCATCGAAAATCCCGGCGAAAAAACCTCGTCGCCAAAGTAAATCTGATAATTTCTGATAACATTCTGAAATGAACGGCAATTAACAAGCGAAGCATCAATAAACTCCGGCATAAAAAGACAATTTATAATTTCAAATTCTTTCGATTTTGAACGGTAGGAGTGAACCGACTGATAGTCAATAACAAAATAGTCGCCGCTTTTTATTTCAATGACGTTTTTGTCCCATATGTGAACAGCTTCCCCTTTTTGCACATACACAAGCTCTAAAAAGTCGTGTGTGTGGCTTGTACGTTCCAACCGGGGGCACACAAAGACAGAAAATCTTTTCTCTTTTAGGTCATTTTGATAATTTACCATAAAATCACCCCTAAAACAACATTATTTTACCCGTGTTTTCATTATACCATGTGTGGTATAATGAATCAAGATAAATTTTTGAGTTTTACGGAGGGGTCTTTATGTTGTATCCAAAAAGTAAAAGTGAAAAATTAGATATGGAGCTTTTTAAAAATCCCACAGCGGAATATCGCGACACCCCCTTTTGGGCGTGGAACTGTGAGCTTGACGAAAATGAGCTCCATTGGCAGATAGAACAGCTCAAAAAAATGGGCTACGGCGGCTTTCATATGCACACCAGAAGCGGAATGTCGACCAAATATCTGAGCGAAGATTTTATGAAGCTCATAAAAAGCTGCACCCAAAAGGCAAAAAAAGAAAATATGCTCGCCTGGCTCTACGACGAGGACCGTTGGCCATCGGGTGCTGCCGGAGGTTATGTTACCAAAGAGCCTCAGTATCGTCAGAGGAGACTTCTTTTTACAACAAAAAAACAAAATGATGTTCTTCCTAAAGCTGAAGCCGTGACTCAGGGAAAAACCTATGCCATCGGAATGTATGACGTTGTGCTGAATAGCACAGGCGAAATGGTTGAATACCAGCGCATCAACACAGAAGGTGATGCAAAGGGAACGGTGTGGTACGCTTATATTGAAGTGTTTTGTTCATTTATGAAATCGCCCGGTTGGTATAACGGCGGCACATATGTTGACACCCTTAATCCTGAGGCAATCAAAAAATTTACTCAAATAACTCACGACAAATATAAAGAAGCCGTTGGCGACGAATTTGGTAAAACAGTTCCGGCAATCTTTACCGATGAGCCTCAGTTCAATCACAAAAATAATCTTCCCTTTGGCCTGAGCACCGACGATGTTGGTATTCCGTGGACTCCCGATTTCGACAAAACCTTTGCCAAACACTATGGCTACGATATTGTCGACAAAATCCCCGAAATTTTCTGGGAATTTGAAAACGGAGCAGTATCGCAGGCTCGTTATCACTTTCACGACCACACATCTGAGATGTTTGCAGCAGCATTTTCTGATGTGTGCGGCAACTGGTGCGAAGACAACGGCATCTCCCTTACGGGGCATTTGTTTGGCGAATACACTCTCCTTGGACAGATTCGTTCAAGCGGCGAAGCCATGAGGCAATACAGAAGCTTTCAGCTTCCCGGAATTGATATGCTCTTTGACAGCAGCGAATACAGCACCGCAAAGCAGGCTCAGTCATCTGCCCGTCAATATGGCAGAGAGGGCGTTATGTCGGAGCTTTATGGCGTAACAAACTGGGATTTCGACTTCCGCGGTCACAAACATCAGGGCGATTGGCAGGCTGCTCTTGGAATAACCGTCAGAGTGCCGCATCTTTCGTGGGTATCGATGAAAGGTGCCGCCAAAAGAGACTACCCTGCATCACTCAACTATCAATCGCCGTGGTATGAGGAATATCCTTTCATATCAGACCACTTTGCCCGCCTGAACACAGTTCTCACAAGAGGAAAGCCTCAGGTTAACGTGGCTGTCATTCACCCGATTGAAAGCTACTGGCTCCACTATGGTCCCGAAGAGTCCACCGCAGCTATAAGAAAACAGCTTGACGACGATTTCGACAGCCTTGTCAGCTGGCTTCTTCTTGGCACAATTGATTTTGACTTTGTGTGTGAATCGTCAATTCCCGAGCTTCACAAAGACATTTCCAATAAATTTGCAATTGGTGAAATGGAGTATTCAACAGTTCTTGTACCGGGTTGTGAAACTCTGAGACAAACCACTGTTGATGCTCTTAATCGCTTCATAGAAAAAGGCGGAAGAGTCATTTTTGCAGGGGATGCACCAAAATATACCGATGCAACATCAAACGGCGCTGCAAAAGAGCTTTATGAGAAATGCGAAAAAATTGCCTACAATCGCTATGCAATTCTGAATGCTCTTAATTCGGAAAGAGACATTGAAATTAAAAATGATATGGGAGCAGAAACCCACGAATTTATTTATCAGCTGAGAGAAGACGGCAAAGATAAATATCTCTTCATAGCAAATGCAGTGCCATATCTGCACCCGTTCTGCAACGAAACTCAGGCACCAACCCGTGCATCAATAAAAATCAAAGGTGAATATGAGCCAATTATTTTAAACACCATGACCGGAGAAGAAGAACCGGTATCCTTCACCACAGGAAATGGCTACACTATAGTTAAATATAATTTCTATGAGCACGACAGCCTGCTTTTAAGGCTTTCGGAGAAAACCGACAACACCGCATTTGTTGTTGGAACTGTCAAAAAAACAGAAATTGCCACGGTCGACTTTAAATCGGCTGTTGAATTCAAACGTCACGAAGAAAATGTTTGTGTTCTGGATATTGCCGAGTATTCTCTTGGTGGTGCTCCTTTTGAGAGTGCCGACGAGGTTTTGAGAATCGATGTGAATTTGCGAAAGATTTTTAATTGGCCTCTTGCTTCAGGTCAGGATATGCAGCCATGGGCAATTGAAAAGGAGGAAATCACGAATTTTGTTACTCTCCGCTACACAGTTGAATGTGAAGATGCACTCAATGACATTTGCTTCTGTGCCGAAGAGCTTTCAAAGCTCACAGTTAATGGAAAAGAGATGGGCATTGAACCAAAGGGTTATTTTGTTGACAAGGCAATTAAAAAATTCCCGATCGGAAGTCTTTGCCAAGGTAAAAATGTTATTGAAGCCACCATTCCCTTTGGCACAAGCGAAAGCCTTGAAGCCTGCTATCTGACCGGTGAATTTGACGTTTTTGTAAAAGGATGCGACATACTCCTCAAAAAAGCATCAACAACGCTGGGCTTTGGCGACATTTCATCTCAGGGAATGCCATTTTATGGCGGCAACATAACCTACCGCACAATCATTGATGTGCCTGAGGATTGTAACCTTGACATAAACATAGCAAGCTACAAAGGAGCTCTCACAAAGGTTGCTCTCGATGGCAGCGATGTTGGGAAAATTGTTTATGCTCCCTACAGCCTTGTTGTCAGAGACGTTAAAAAGGGCAAACACGTTCTTGAATACACTTTGTTTGGCAACCGTCACAACACCTTTGGTGCATTGCACAATTGCGGCACAAGCATCTATTACGGTCAGCACCATTGGTATTCAACAGCCAACTCGTGGAGCTATGAATATTGTACCAAGCCAACGGGAATCTTAAAAAGTCCTGTGATTACTATGCATAAATGATATTTTTTCACGATACAAAACGAACCCCCAAAGCGTTTTAGGTGCTTTGGGGGTTCGTTTATGATGTCTGATATAAGGCGAATGAGCATAAAGAAGAACGCTGTATTTGCGAGCCACTCGTTCTATTAGCTTCTCTTTGCAACTGGATGAGTACTTGATTTTTATAAATTATTGTTTATATGAGAGCCTTCCCCTCGAGGGGAAGGGGGACCGCGTTAGCGGTGGATGAGGTGTCTTGCTTACAACAAGTGCCATATTAACGCCGCTTTGCGGCTACACCTCACCACCGCCTGCGGCGGAGCCTCTCCTCAAGGAGAAGCCTTTCACTCCATCCTAACCAGTTCGTCAAACAATAATTTATCTTATAATTAAGGTCAAACAATCCTCTAATACCCAAGGCAAGATAAGCACAGATGAGCGAAGAAATGCATATGAATGGCGTGTTATCTTCCATATGCTCATCCAACTTATGTTACGCAGTTTTAAATTTTATTCAAATCAGCGTAGAAAAATAATTCTTTATTTTTTCTTGTGTTGCTCCAAATCTGCCCGAAGCCATAGTTCCCTTGCCGCCGCCTCTTCCGTTGAGTGATGCATTGGCATCTTTAACCGCCTGAGAGATTTCGCCCTTCGCCATTGCCATAACATAACGATAACCCTCTTCGTCGTTGCCCGACAAAACAACTGCAATAGCAGGGGTTTTGTCTTTTATTATATTTGCCACAAGACGCAGACTGTCGCTATCGGCATCATCGCAAAAGATGCATATGTTGCCATCGCTTGGCTCGGCATTGTTTGCCGAAAGCATTGCAAGCTGCTTTGTTTTTTCGCTAAGTGATTGCCTGAGAGCGTTCATATCATCAAGAACTTTTTGAACGCCATCGGCAATTTCTTCTTGCTTAACCGACAGCATATTGGAGATTCTGAGGCTTGAATTGCATCTTTGGTTGTAGTCGGCAAGAGCATCAAAGCCGCACAAGATAGAAAGTCTCATTCCGCCCCTGTGACGCATGGCATCAACAATTTTGATTATGCCTATTTCTCCGGTGAATTTAACGTGAGGTGCACAGCAGGCACACGAATCAACATCACCAATGGTAACAACTCTCACCCTTGCGTCGATTTCGCCCTTCGCTCTGAAATCCATAGATGCAAGCTCTTCATCTGTCGGATAAAAAGCCGACACCGGCATATTTTTAACAACTGCCTCGTTGGCAAGACGCTCAATCTTTCTGATGTCATCGTCTGTCAGTTCGCCGCTAAGGTCCATTGTCACCATGGTCTCGCCAAGGTGAAACCCAACATTCTCGTAGCCGTAGAGCCTGTGGGCAATGCCGCATATTATGTGCTCTCCGCTGTGGTTTTGCATATTGCGGAATCGAACTTTAAAGTTAATGCTGCCTTTAACTCTTTTGCCAACACTGAGTGGTTCTTTGCTGATGTGATATATGGTGTCGGAACATAGCTCGGCATGAATAATTTCAACTCCGTCAATCATTCCCACATCTGAGCACTGACCGCCCTCTTCCGGAAAAAAGAGTGTTTTGTCCAGCTCTGTTTTATACACGTCGCCGCATTTTTCGCATTTTAAAACGGTTGCTTCAAATTCGGTGGCATGGCTGTCATAATCATAAAGTTTTTCTGTCATAATATCGCTCCGGTAAAATAGAATTAGGGTCTGAAAAAAATCATAGGGATTTTTTTCAGACCCATTTGAGGAAATAGAAAAAATGATTCTTTCCTTTTGTGTTATTTTTAAATTAGTTACACTCAGCCACGAGGGGACCTTCAAGCTCGGCAACATAGAAGAGCTTGCCGGGGAGTGTGGGAATAAAGCTGGATGTGATCCACATATCGGGACCATATCTGAGAGTCATCCAGAAGCTCATGCCCTGCCACTGCATACCACGGTTGAAGGCACCGTCGCATCCGCCAATTGTGAAGTCAGCCTGGAGGAAGAGTCCGGGTCCGATTGTGTTGGCTGTGCAAGGAACGAGAGTTGTTCTTGATTTGAAGCTTGTGATAGCGTTCTGCTCAATTGTGAGGGGGTGGAGCTTAGCACCGATGCGGTGTGTCTGCTGTTTCCATTCTTCAACACTTGCATATTCGCCTGCAAACTGGGGCTCCCAGAATGCAATGTGGCACATTCTGCCTATACCGAACACAAGGCCGAGTTTTGCACCTTCAGCTTTGAGCTTAGCAATTTTTTCGGTATATGTGGGAAGGTTTTCTTTTGTGGCAAAGTTTCTCTGGTTTTCGGGAACTGTGAGCTCACCGAGGGGATTGAAGAGAGCCTGTTTCATAGCGTTCTGGAATGCAGCCGGATCGTCGGGAGCAAGAGTGTTACCCTCTGCATCTGCCCATTCGTCCATGTTGAATGTGTACACGTGGTCACATTTGATGTTCCATGCTTTGAGGAAATAAACTGCCCATTTGTACATTCCCATAGGACCAACGGGAAGAATAAGAGCGAGCTTTTCGCCTCTGTCTTTTGCAGCTTTAATCTGCATAGCAATTTCGTGACCCATATATGTGTCGAATTCATAGAGATTGTCACATCTTACGGGTGTAAAATCTTTGTGCCAGAAATCCTGTCTGTCTTCAACCTTGTTGGCGGGATCACAGCATTTGTCAATTTTGGCCATATCCCAGCCTGCAGGATAAAAACCTTCAAGTGCTGAACCTTTAACGGTATCGATAAAATTCATGATAAAATCCTCCTTATATATAAAAATTAATTACGGTAAAAGTCTTGCTGCCTGAACCTTTGGATACACAAGGCACTCGCTGAATGCTTCAGCATAAGCACAGTTAGACTGGTAGCCTCTGTATTTTGCACAGGTCTTAACAAAATCAGCAAAGTCGATGTGATCGTGGTCTCTCATCCATTTGAGCTGGCTTTCGTGACATTCGAGCATTTCGAGCTTGAGGTCAATTTCGTCCGACACATCAACAAAATGTGTGGGAACAAAGCCAAGACCGGCAAGGTTGTCCATGTAGTAAATGGGGGTAACCTTTGATACTTTTTCCAGCTTTGTTTTGTAGTGAGGTACGCTTGCGTTGAATGATGCATTAAACACAAGTCTTGCCACGGCAACATGGTCGGGCATATAGTCGGTGGGCGCGTGGGTAATGATGAAATCAGGATCAGCTTCTCTGATAATATCAACCAAAATGTCGAGCTGCTCTTTGCTTGCTTCATTAACCAGACAGTCGCCAATATCGCAGGTAACAACCTTGATGCCTGCGAGAGAGCCTGCTTTTTTAGCCTCTCCGATTCTTATTTCACGAAGCTCGGGTGGCTGGATGATTGCATGGCCCAGATTACCGTTTGCAACGTGACACACGGTAACATTGTCGCCCCTCTTAACACACTTTGCCAGTGTGCCGGCACAGTTAATCTCTATGTCGTCGGGATGACATCCAATTGCAAGAACGTTCATATGCTTTGCCCCTTTCTGCGGCTTTGGTATATTGTGTATCTTCGCCTGGCCGAAAGAGAGTAATCCGAGGTTTGGATTATTCCCTTTAAGCTATTGACTGATTGTTAATTATATGGTATCATTAGCAACAAGAATTTTCAATACAATAATATACTTTATATTTATACTTTTGTAAACTATGAGGTGCTTTTTATGGATAATTCATACCGAAAGCAAAAAATTGATTGCATAATAAATGTGAGCGAAATTGTGACAATTCACTATTTTGAATTTGACCGTAATTTTCGTTCTCATGGCGAAAAGCACGATTTTTGGGAAATGGTGTATGTTGACAAAGGCGAAGCAATTATCAAAGCCAAAAACAATGAGTTAACCCTAAGGCAAGGAGAAGCAGTCTTTCATAAGCCTAACGAATTTCACGCTGTGTCGGCAAACGGAAAGGTTGCGCCGAATGTGTTTATTATAACCTTTGTGTGCCGTTCAAAAGCTATGGATTTTTTTAAGGGCAAGCAGCTCAGCATTCCAATGCCGATGAGGGCGTGCATTGCCGGCATAATATCGGAAGCGGAAGCCTCCTATCACCTTGCACGCAACAATCCTTACCTCACGGAGCTTCGCCTCAAAGATAATGCCCCCAAGGGCGGCGAGCAGCTCATAAAAATCAATCTGGAAATGCTTCTGATTCAGCTTTTGCGGTTCGACATTAATGCCAAAAAAGCCACAACTGTCAGCCGTGAAATTCATGATAATCTCATTGCCGGAGTGGTGGAGCTTATTCATTCGGGAATTTATGGCAAAATAACTGTTGACGACATTTGCCGCAAGCTTTCGTTCAGCAGGTCATACATAAGCGCAAAATTTAAAGACTGCTGCAATATGACTATGAATGAATACATCAACAAAGCCAAAATTGAAGAAGCAAAAACTCTTATACGTGAAGAAAAACACAGCATCTCAGAAATCTCCGAAATGCTGTGCTACGATAATCCTCATTATTTTTCAAAAGTTTTCAAAAGGGTAACCAATATGTCGCCCACAGAATACCGTGAGTCGGTTAAAATATGATTACAATAGCTCCGAAAAATCATATATGTACATATCGGTTGCTTCCTTCATCTGTTCAACAATGTCGGCAGATGATTCGTCAAACACACCGCAAACCATTGCTCCTGCTTCTTTTGCGGTTTTGTCGGCATTGATGTTGTCGTCGAGGAACAAAATGTCGCCCACGTCAACGCCAAGGGCATCGGCAGCTTTTTTGTATATTTCGGGGTCTGCTTTTGTTGTGTGAAAATCGTCACACGACCACACATTGTCGAAAATATCATATATGCCTATTCTTTTGAGGCAGGGGTCGAGGGTCACGTGAGGGCTTGCAGTAAGCACGTTAAGCGATGCCCCTCTTTTTTTGAGCTCGCCCAGCACTTCAACAACATTTTTTTTGGCCGGAATGTTATAGGCATACTCATCGTAGGCATATTTTTTCATTTGTGCGCCAAGCTCTTCCTTTGTTTTTTTGATGCCGATTTTCTGAAAATAGGCGGCAGTGCCCTCAAACCCGAGAGGGGTTATAATTTTTATGATGCTTTCATCATAGGAAATGTTGTTTTCATCGAGGATTCTTGTCATAACACCAACATATGCCGGCATTGAATCGACAAGAGTGCCGTCAAAGTCGAAAAGATATACTTTATTTTTCAAAATTTGCCAACTCCTTTGTTTTTTAATATTCAATTATTGCATTAATTGCTGATTTGTGGTAAGATGTATGCTGTGAAGGTAGAATTTGATGTTTTTCATTCACAGTTCGTTTAGTTTCTCTACGCAACCGGATGAGTACTCCCTGTTTAAAAATCAAATTTTTTGCCGAAAATCAATGCAGAGTCAAATCCCGCTTCACTGCATTGATTTAGAAAATTCTGTTCGACGGCTGACAGCCGGAGTTTAATTTTCGGTCGGCAAAAAGTGCAGATTTTTAAAATGCCAAAGGCAAGATAAGCACAAATGAACGAAGAAATGCATATGATTGGCTGATTAGCAGAAAATATTGAATTATTCCTTCATAGCATTCATCTTACTATACATATGGTGATATTAATGAATAATCTTTTTAACAGTGACCTGTTTTGTACCGAAAAACCATCTAACGACAATTTTATGCTTCACGTTCACGATAACTATGAAATATTTTTGTTCATCGAAGGTGACACACGCTACATAGTTGAAGAGAATGTGTATTTTCTGAGCCCGGGCGATGTGATTGTTATCCGCAAAAATCAGATGCACAGAGCATATCACAACTCGGTTGCAAAATACTCCCGCTTTGTGCTCAATGTGTCGCCGGAGTTTTTTAGGGTTTGCAATTGTGAAGAATATGAAAAAGGCTTTGTTGAGCCTTCTGCTGCCTGCAACACAAAAATCGATGCCGAAACAGTGAAGAGCAGCGGTCTTTATGATGCATTTATGCGTCTTGGAAAATATACCGCCAACCATATTGACTGCGACACTCCCATTGCACGAAGTGTTATAACAGAAATTTTGTATCTTGTAAGCAACATAAAAACCTATTCTGATGATGACTCTGCCGACACTCAGCTCAAAAGGGTTATCCGATATATAAATTCAAACTTTGAAAAACCCATAACACTCGACAGTCTGGAGAAAAAATTTTTCATTTCAAAATATCATCTGTGTCACATTTTTCAGGCGGCAACAGGTCTCACGGTTCATCAGTACATAACAAACAAGCGTTTTAGTTTTGCATCCGACCTCATAAAAAACGGCAAATCCTTAAGCGAGGCGGCATCTCTGGCAGGTTTTTCCAACTATTCTTCATTTTACAGAAGCTACAAAAAGCTCTATGGCTCATCCCCCAGAATTCATCGCCGCGAAAATGATTTGAAACAATAAAATAACTTATATATTATATCATATCAATATATTTAAAAGCAATACCCAAATCCGCAAAATATGTTTTCTGTTTTTTTGTGTTGGATTTCGGGTATTCTTTTTGTGCATTATTATGAATTGAATATCCAAATTTAGCTATGCTATAATGTATACGGAGATATTTGGAAAAACGAAAATTTGTTGCATACAATTCTGCAGCTTAAGGAAAAGCTACATTTATCATACATAACACAGTTTATTATCGTACAAAAGGAGTATTTTAAATGGAACAATTTAACGTATTTAATGTGTTAACTCTCATTGGCGGCTTGTGCCTGTTTTTGTTTGGAATGAACCTTATGGGGATGGCGCTTGAACGCCGTGCCGGAAGCAACCTAAAACTGCTTCTTGGCAAAATGACAACCAATAAGGCGGCAGGCCTTTTCACAGGTATGGGTGTTACGGCTGTAATTCAGAGCTCGTCTGCCACCACGGTTATGGTTGTTGGTTTTGTTAACTCAGGTCTTATGTCGCTCAAACAGGCAATAAATGTTATTATGGGTGCCAACGTTGGTACCACAATCACTGCCTGGATTCTCAGTTTGAGCGGCATAAGCGGCGACAGCTTGTTTATTCAGCTTCTTAAGCCAACCTCCTTCACTCCCATTCTTGCCCTTATCGGCATCATATTTTATATGTTTTGCAAAGATGGCAAAAAAAATGATACCGGCCTTATTCTTCTTGGCTTTGCAACGCTGATGTTTGGTATGGACACTATGTCGGGTGCGGTTGAAGGCCTCGGCAAAATAGAAGCTTTCCAGAACCTTTTTGTTCTGTTCCAGAATCCGATTTTGGGTGTGCTTGTTGGTGCTGTGGTAACTGCAATCATTCAGTCCAGCTCTGCTTCTGTCGGCATACTTCAGGCACTTGCCGTTACCGGTCAGGTAACCTTTGGTGCGGCTGTTCCAATCATTATGGGTCAGAACATCGGCACCTGCGTAACAGCTCTCATCTCATGTGTAGGCACAACCAAAAATGCCAAACGTGCGGCGTTTGTGCACCTTATGTTCAACATTATTGGCACAGTTGTATGGTTGGCAGTGTTCTCTGTTGGTAAGATGTTTATAAATCCTGCATACCTCACCTCATCAATAGGCGAGTTTGAAATCGCAATTGTTCACACAGTGTTTAATGTTCTTTGTACTGTTCTTCTTCTGCCCATGACCGGCATATTGGAGAGAATGGCAAACAAATTTGTTAAAGACGATAAGAAACCCGAGGTTCAGTCAAAGCTCGACGAACGTTTTCTTACCACACCGCCCGTTGCTCTTGCACGTTGCCGTGATGTAGCAGTTGAAATGGCAGAATGTGCCGTAACTGCAATGAAAGATGCGATTAGCTGTTTGACCGATTACACACCCGATCTTGCTCAAAGAGTTCGTGACAACGAAGAAAAAACCGACCAGTTTGAAGATATGATTGGTTCTTATCTTGTGAAGCTCAGTTCAAGACGACTGAGCGACGAGGATAATGCCCGCTCTGCAGAAATATTAAAGCTTATAAGTGACTTTGAACGTATATCCGACCATAGCGTAGATGTTTTGGAATCGGTTGAAGAGCTCAGAGAAAAGAAAATTTCTTTCTCCGAAAAAGGCACTAAAGAGATGGCGGTTCTCTCAAACGCTGTTAATGAAATTCTTGATCTTTCTTATGCTTCTTTCGTGGAATCCGATGCCGGAAAAGCCGAAATTGTTGAGCCTTTAGAGCAGATTATTGATGCTCTTAAAGAAGCTTTGCGTTCACGCCACATTATGCGTCTGCAAAAGGGCGAATGCAGCATCGAAACAGGCTTTGTATGGTCCGATCTTATAACAAGCTTTGAGCGTACCTCCGACCATTGCTCTAACATTGCAGGCTGCGTGATAGATGCCAAAAACGGCAATATGAGTATGCACGAATCTATAAGAGCGCTCAAGAGCGACAGCAAAGAGTTTAAAGAAAGATACAATATGTTTAAAGAAAAATATAGTTTGGAAGCTGCAAACTAACATAGTAAATTTAAGATTATCCGAATCGTTATAGATTTATTGTTCAGAGTTTAGATAAAACATAGCAATTTGTTGTAGGGGCGATTCTTGAATCGCCCCTACAATAATATTGAATGTTTACTCGTAAAAATGCACGATGCACTTAAAAACTGCACAATTAATCCGAAAAAATTTGAAAAAATTTATTTAAAAAAGTGTTGACAAACAATAACTTATGTGATATACTATCATTCGTCGATTGGATGAGACATCATTCAGAATCGCTTCTATGCGGGAGTGGCTCAGTGGTAGAGCGTCACCTTGCCAAGGTGAACGTCGCGAGTTCGAATCTCGTCTTCCGCTTTAATGAGGTCAAGAGACGTAAGGGTTTACGTCTCTTGATTTCTAAGACAACGAAGTTTGTTGTCACAACAATAATTATCGCATTATTGTTCATATAATTGCATATAAATAATAATGTGATAATTTTCATATTTGTGCGGCGTCATAGCCAAGTGGTAAGGCACGGGTCTGCAACACCCTTATCCCCAGTTCAAGTCTGGGTGACGCCTTCAAAACAAAAATCCTGTCGAAAGATAGGATTTTTGTTTTGTATTATTTATTTTTCATTATTCAATATTCATCATTCATTAGGCTCGACAGGATTTTTTAATGAATAATGAATGATGAAGACGCTCCGCTGATGAATAATTAATAATTGAAATTCTTTAGGTTTAGTGAAATAATGTCGTTGGTGATAAAAATGAAAGAAAATATTTTAATTGATAAATCGATAGATTTTGCTGCAAGAATTATAAAATTACAAAGATATTTAGTTAAGGATAAAAAAGAGACTATCATATCAAAACAAATAGTTAGAAGTGGTACAAGTATTGGCGCAAATATAAATGAAGCTAATTATGGTCAAAGTAAAGCTGATTTCATATCGAAATTACATATTTCTTTGAAAGAAACGGCAGAAACCGAATATTGGTTAAGGTTGTTAG
>SVJL01000017.1 GCA_015068985.1 Oscillospiraceae bacterium | reverse complement strand
ACATCTGCAACAGTCATTTGTTTTTCAGCTTTCCAGAGTATTCGCATAATTGCGTATTCGGAATCGGTAATTGTGTGTTTAACAGTTGACATTTTATTGTCCTCCTTATGTTACATAAGATTGATTTAGTGTAATTACACTTGTAGCTACTGTCGATAGCATAACATATGTAGCTACACTTGTCAAGATGTTTTGAAAAATTTATGAAAATTAAGAATAATAAAATTTTTGTATAATACAAATGAAAAAACCGCCACTTTCGTGGCGGCGTGATAATTTAAGGTTGTTTGGATTTTTCGGCATTTTGTTTAGCAGTGTTGATGGATGAGATGACCATATTTTGCTTCTCTGATATTAGAACCTATAGATGCAGGTTATTTTTAGTTATATTCCAACTTCGTTGGAGTGATATTTTTACAGAGTAAAAGTGATATTATATTTGCTATTAAACTGTGCGAAGCACAATATCACTCGGTGTAAGCCGAATATAACTGCACAGCAATATAACTTGCCAAAGTCAAATATAACTGAAAAAAGACATCCGAAGATGTCTTTTTTCATGGAGCTGTTGAGCAGACTTGAACTGCCGACCTCTTCCTTACCAAGGAAGTGCTCTACCTGCTGAGCTACAACAGCGTGTCTCACAAGTGTGTATTATATCAAAAAAACATACCCTTGTCAATAGTTTTAAGCCAAAAAAATACATAAAATTTTTGTTGATTATTACTGCATTTAGGGAGTTTTTCTAAAATTTGCTTGACTATTATAACTTATTAATGTATAATGATGGCAGATAGAGGTGCGGCTTTTATCAGTAGTGCTTTGCAGCTTTAATGGTTGTATGCACGGAAATGCATTGTACGAAAGGGAATGCCGCCGAAATCTGTCGGAGCTTTCCGGCCCGGCAGGTTGGGATGCAGCAAAATATGCTGCATACTGTCACATTGTGTGGAGAGCTATCGGGGGGATTTTAGACAAACTAAGTTTCTGCCGTCGTAGCTTTCTGCGACGGTTTTTGTTTTGCAAAAAACAAAAGAAAAAATCTTAGGAGGATTTACTTATGAAAAGTAAAAAACTGGTTAACATCTTTGCTATTATCGTAGTAATTGCAGTTGTTGCTTTTGCCGGATTTTTCGTAAAATCCAATGCAACAGTAGACTGTGCCGGCTGCGGTGGCGAAGGTCAGCGTTTTCAGGTTATCTGTCACGAATGTGAAGGTGCCGGAGACGAGTGCACCTCTTGTGAGGGTGCCGGCGGTGTGGGCGATATGATTGCCTGTGCCGATTGCGAGGGAGCAGGTCAGGTTCCTGCCGACAACAATTACTATTCAACCTTTGTGTCACTTCTTCCCCCGGTAATTGCAATTGCTCTTGCTCTTATCACCAAAGAAGTATACAGCTCACTCTTCATCGGTGTTGCTGTGGGCGGTCTTTTTGCTGCCAACTTCAAACCCATAACAGCCATAGACCATATTATGAACGATGGTGTTATTGCAGCAGCAGCCGACACTGCAGGTATCTTTGTGTTCCTTGTTGTTCTTGGCGTTCTGGTTGCTCTTGTTAACAAAGCCGGCGGTAGTGCGGCATTTGGTAAATGGGCAGCAAAACACATTAAGTCAAAAGTTGGTGCGGCTTTTGCAACCTTCGTGCTTGGTGTGCTCATCTTTATCGATGACTATTTCAATTGTCTCACAGTTGGTTCCGTAATGCGTCCTGTAACCGATAAGCACAAAATATCCAGAGCTAAGCTTTCTTATCTTATTGATGCAACAGCGGCTCCTGTTTGTATGATTGCTCCCATTTCTTCATGGGCTGCAGCGGTTTCGGAATATGCAGGTCAGGGTAATGACGGTCTTGCACTTTTTGTTCAGGCAATTCCCTACAACTTCTATTCACTCCTCACCTTTGTGTTCATAATTGCAATCACACTTATGAAATTCGACTATGGCCCAATGAGAGTTCACGAACTCAACGCTGAGCGTGGCGACCTCTTCACAACCGGTCAGGGCGAAGGTCAGGAAGAAGAAGTTCCCAATTCAAAGGGCAAGGTTATTGATCTTCTCTTACCCATAATTGTTCTTATTGCAATTTGTGTGTTTGCTCTTGTGTATGTTGGCGGAATCTTCGACGGTCTCGGCTTCATTGATGCATTCGGCAACACTGATGCAACCGTTGGCCTTCCATGGGGTGCTGTTATTGCTCTTATCATCACTGTTGTATATCTTATTGCAAGAAGAACCATCACATTCAAAGAAGCTATGGAATGTATTCCCAAGGGCTTTATAGCAATGGTTCCAGCAATACTAATTCTCACTCTTGCTGCATCTCTCAAAAATGTTAACGGACTTCTCGGTTCCGACGCATTTGTTGAAAATATGCTTGGTTCTGCCGGAGCACTTCACAATTTCCTCCCGGCAATTATCTTCCTCGTTGCTGTTGGCATTTCTTTTGCAACAGGCACATCATGGGGCACATTCGGCATTCTCATTCCTATTGTTCTTGCCATCTTCCCCGTTGGAAGCGAGCTTGGCATCATTGGTATGTCAGCGTGTCTTGCAGGTTCTGTTTGCGGCGACCACTGCTCACCAATTTCCGACACAACAATTATGTCGTCGGCAGGTGCACAGTGTAACCACCTTAACCACGTATCAACTCAGCTTCCATATGCAATAACTGTTGCAGCAGTTTCATTTGCGGCATACATTGTGGCAGGTTTTGTTCAGAACTGGATTATAGTTCTTCCTCTCTTTGCAGTTGTAATGGTAGCAGTTCTCTTCGTTATTAAAGCAGTAACCAAAAAAGCTGCCAACTAATATTAAAAATTTATCAGCAGGCTGTCGGAATCCGGCAGCCTGCTTTTTTGGCTTGTTGGGATTTCGCTCCAATTTGTTTGCGTGAACAGATGAAAACCAAATATGTCTCGGAACATGGGTGCAGGCTCAGCCTGCTTTTTGTTTAAAATAAACATTGCATTATCTCTGATTTATGTTATAATTAGTATCTGATATAAAAAATCAGAAATTTCATATATATATGTTATATGCATTTTAAATTTATAGATGCAAAAAGAGGTGAACCAATTATGAAAATGTGTGCTATATGCAACAAAAATCCTGCAGTCGTTTTTGTCAGTAAGTCTGACGGCAAAAAAATGATTAATGAGGGCTACTGTCTCTCTTGTGCCATAAACTCAGGAATCACTCCCATAAATCAGCTTGCCGAACAGTTTGCAATGGATCCTGAAGAACTCCGTCAGATGGTTGACAGTATGACCGATATGATTGAGAATGGTGATATGCACGCTGCTTTTGCCGACATTTTCGGTGCCGGCAACATTATGGAACCCGGAATGGATGACGATTCCGATTTGGGAGAAACAAAGATTCCCATTAATGATAAAAAAGCCAAAAATTCTATGAAAAAAGAACAAAAGAAGAAAAAGTGCCTTAATAATTTTGGCGTTAATCTTACCGAAAAGGCAAAAAATTCCCTTCTCGACCGCATAATTGGCAGAGAAAATGAGATTGACCGCGCCGTCCAGATTCTTAACCGCCGTGCCAAAAACAATCCTGTTCTTCTTGGTGCTCCCGGTGTTGGCAAAACAGCAATTGCCGAGGGCATTGCTCAACGTATAGCCGATGGCAATATTCCCGAAAAGCTCAGCGGTGCAGAAGTTTATCTTCTCGATATGGCAAACATTGTTGCCGGGACACAATACAGAGGTCAATTTGAAAGTCGCCTGAAAAATATTGTTGAAGAAGCTAAAAGAGACAATGTTATTCTTGTTATAGACGAAATTCATTCGATTGTAAAAGCCGGTGATGCCGATGGAGCAATGAATGCTGCAAACATATTAAAGCCTGCTCTTTCAAAGGGAGAAATTCAGGTTATCGGTGCCACCACACCCGAAGAATATCGCAAATTTATCGAAAAGGATGCGGCTTTGGAACGCCGCTTCCAACCGGTTATGATTGAAGAACCCTCGGCAGAAGAAACCGTCGAAATCATAAAGGGCACCAAAGATTACTACGAAGATTTTCATAACGTGACCATAGACGACAGCAGCATTTATGAGGCTGTATCGCTTTCGGGCAGATATATAAATGACCGTTTTTATCCCGATAAGGCAATAGATGTAATCGACGAGGCTGCCTCCAAGCTCAACATTGATAACCCATATTCAAAGGGCATTGTTAAACTCAAAGGCGACATTGCATCTGTTGATTCAAAGCTCGAAACACTGGAAGCCGACACAGAAAACATGGAGTATGAGCGTATTGCTCAGCTAAAGAGTGACCGTTGCCGCCTGCAGGGTGAGCTCGACGGTCTTCGTCAAAAGCAAAAGAGCACTAAGCTTTCAACTGCCGACGTTGCAAGAGTAATAGAACTGTGGACAGGAATACCTGTTAAAAATATTACCGAAACCGACAAAGAAAAGCTTCTTGGACTCGAAGACGCTCTTCACAAAAGAATCATTGGGCAGAATAATGCAGTGGAAGCAGTTGCAAGAGCGGTTCGCCGCAATCGTGCACTTTCCCTTGCCAAAAAACGTCCCGTGTCGTTCATCTTTGTCGGCCCCACAGGCGTTGGCAAAACTGAGCTTGTTAAGGCTCTTGCCCAAAATCTTTTTAACGATGAAAACGCTCTTATCCGCATGGATATGAGTGAATATATGGAAAAACATTCCGTCTCCAAAATTATTGGTTCGCCTCCGGGCTATGTTGGCTACGACGAAGCCGGTCAGCTCACCGAAAAGGTTCGCCGACACCCTTACAGCGTAATTTTGCTAGACGAAATCGAAAAAGCTCATCAGGACGTTTTCAACATTTTTCTCCAGATTCTCGATGACGGTCGTATTTCCGACTCTCAGGGCAGAAAGGTAAGCTTTGAAAACACCATCATCATTATGACCTCAAACGCAGGCACCTCTGTTGGCTCTGCTTCCGGCATGGGCTTTATGACGGAAGACAGCGGCGTGAGTGTTAAGATTGACAAAACCCTTAAAGAAATTTTCCGTCCCGAGTTTTTGAATCGTATTGACGAAATCATTGAGTTCAAAGAGCTCACACGTGACGAACTTATTCGCATTGCAGAGCTTATGCTCTCCGAAACCGTTGCCAATGTGGCGGCACTGGGGGCAACTCTCACCGTGACCGATGGTGCAAAAGAAGCGGTTATCAACAAATCCTACACACCTCGCTACGGCGCAAGACCAATAAGACGTGAAATCCAAAAATCAATTGAGGACCCCTTAAGCGAAATTATACTTGCATCCGATAGCGTTAGCGGAGCAGAAATTTTGGTTGACGCAAAAGACGGTGAAATTCAGGTTAAACTCATCACTAAATCTTAATAACATAAAAAGGCTGTTGCATTAGTGCAACAGCTTTTTTACTGTATAGAAAACCTGCGTATAATTTAGTTTGTGAGAACAAATGTTAACTACATTTGGCTCACGACGTGGGTGCAGGCTCAGCCTGCTTTATTGTCCGAAATCATAATCTTTTTGTCTGAATTTGCATTGAATGCAAAAAAGAAATAATGTATAATTGTGATATATTGAAATTTTCATTATACGAAAGGAGTTTTTATAGTGCTCAAAAACATAAGTCGTTCCCTCAAAGACCTTCTTGGAGCAGACTATATGGAAGCAGTTAAGTCGGTTGCTGTTGAAATAAACGGTATGGATCCGGCAGAAGCAGACTTCCTGATTAATGAAAAAGTAGAATTTTTACCTGACAGTTTTGTTGACCGTATGCACAATATGGCAAAAAAAACAGGTGAAACTGTTGTTAAACCCTTTAACGACACACTCGAGGGTGCTCCCACCGAATCGTTCCGCAAAGCCACTCATCTTTGTGCGGCTCCCATAGGCGGCGTTGGTTGCACAAGAATAGGGCAGGACGGCAGAGCATATCTTACAGCCAAAAGTGAGCATTATCACACCTCCCTCGGTCATAGCTTTCCGGGTTATAAGCTCATAACCAATGCACGCCGGCTTGGCATACTCAATGCAACTCACAACAACACCCGAGGCTACATAACCCGCCTTGCCGAAAGAAAAATTGTTGCTGCGGCAAACGGAATCGGCGAAGGTGCAAAGCTTGATGAAGTGCTTTCTTCAAAAGAGCCTCAGGTTCTTAACCGTGTTATTAACCTCGAAACCGGAAGCCTTGCGGTTGAAGCCGGCATAAAAATGATTCTTTCCCGCTTTTACCGTCTCGATTCAACCTACAATGCCCCAAAATATGACGGCAAAATCCCTGTTTTTCTTGTTATGGAAGACAACAAAGAGGGTTTAACCGCCAACTACCATGGCACAACGGTTTTTGCACAGACTCTCCGTGGAATGTGGCCTGAGTTCTATGGCAAATGTGTCGATAACGATTTGTATAAGGTTGTAAGTGTTAAGAAGAATGACATTGCCGACTTTGCCGAAAAAATAGAAAAATATAATAGCGGCAAATATAAAACAGCCGGCTTTATGCACGAAATCATTCTTATGAATTATAGCGGCATCCGTCTCACGGTAGAATTTTTGCAAGAAGCCCACAAGCTCTGCCGTAAATACGACACATTCACTCTTTGCGACGAAATCCAGTCCTGTATGTGGTATGACGGAATGTTCCTTTTTCGCAAATATGGCCTCCATCCCGATTTTGTTATAATCGGAAAAGGCTTCCCCGGTGGCGAGTATCCGGCAAGTAAGGTGATAACAACCTATGAAGCTGATAGCCTCAACCAGTTTGGTGCACTTGTTACCAACGGTCAGGAAGAGCTTGCAAGTCTTGCTTATCTCATAACCATGGAATTTTCGGCAGCCAACGGAGCTGAAATCACCGCTATGGGTGACTATATCGAAAACCGCACCAAAGAGCTTGCGGAAGCTTTCCCTGAGCTTTTGGCAGCACCCGAAGGTCTTGGGCATCTTGCGGCGATTCATTTTCAAATGGTAGAAAAAGCCGCAGAATTCACTAAGCTCATCAATGGCAAGTGCGTAGACATCAGTGCTCAGCTCTATAAGGCAGATTGCCCTCCCGGTGCACTCTTAAAGCCACCTCTTATTGCCGATGAGGTTGTGGTGGATGTTATGATAGAAAAGATTATTGAATGTTTGAAAGAGCTTTAAAAAAAGACCAGGGGCTGTCTCTCTAAACAAACAATATGCATAATAATTCATTTTGTAGGGGCGGATGCCCACATCCGCCCGTTTTTTCGGGTCGATGTAGGCATCGACCCCTACACTTTTGAATGTTTATACATTATGAATGTTTAGAGAGACAGCCCCTTTGTGCTATTGCTTTGTTTTGTGTCTTTTTTTAAATTCCGACGGAAGCATCCCCGTTTCGCGTTTGAACACCTTCGAGAAATAGTTCTGGCTTGAAAATTTCATTCCGCGGCTTATCTGGGTTGCGGTGTATCCTTGGTCGAGCTGGTCCATAGCTTTTTTTATTTTGAGCCTCATAAAGTGACGCATAACACCGCCGCCGGCATATTTGTTGAAGGTCTTTTTAAGATTACTTACGCTAAATTTGCATTGATTGGCAAGATCTTCAATGGTTATGTTGTTATCAATATTTTCAATCATTGTGTCTATTATACGTCGATAATTAAGTGCAGAAAGTGTGTGCATATCGGCGTCAGCTTTGGTGTTTGATTCTAAAAGTGAAAGCAAAAAAAGCTCAAATTTTAAAAATGTTATTTTTTCGGCTAAAGGATTGTTGTTTTCTTTTTTTGTAACGGTAATATTGTTTATATCAAAGTTCAGCTTGATGAGTGTATAAATCTCTTCCAATTCGGTGATTTTCTGGAGGTCAAGCTTCATTACTCCGTCGCCAAGCTCCGGATAAAAATCTTCAACTGTTTTGAATGAAATAACAAGTATTCTGGCATACGGTGCCTTTTCAACCCATATTTTATGAAATTCCATGGGTCTGTGAACAATAATATCGCCCGATGTCAGTTCATATACCTTGTTGTCTTCCGAAACGGTAACCTTGCCTTCTGTAACGCACACAAGCTCCCAATAAGGGTGCATCTCTCCCTTAAAATAAAAGTCACTTCCGCATTTTTGCTTAAAGGCTGTCATAATAGCTATTAAGTTGTCACGCTTGAATTCGGGTGTGTAATATTCCTTCATAACATTCACCGCCATTTTATGTGTTTGTGATTCAAAACAATTATAACAAAAAGGATGTGTTTTGTAAATAGTCTGGCAGTAGCTATCCGAATCTGATTTTGAAGCGGAAGATTTCCGCTTAAGGTGTCTAAAATTATAATATTTTTATCTGAATTTATCTTGATATATTCTTTTGATAGATGTATAATTAGCTGAAATCAATATTTGTCATCATGGATTATCATAAATAGTTGCTCGAAAGGACAGGTAGCTAAATGATTGGTAAATTCCAAAAAAGATACATTATTAACAAAAATCTTTCCGACATCAATCCGGTTGATTTTGGTATGTTCACAGTGCCCGGAGGCTATTGCCATAGTCAACTCAATGATGTTTATTATGTGTATTCCGTTGTGAGCGGAACGTTCAATATCACCCGTGGTGAAGAAAACGCATCTCTCACGTCGGGAGAAATATGCATCATCCCACCAAACACTCAGTATGTGTGGGGTAGCGATGAAGACGACCCGTGCAAAATAATATGGATCGGGTTTGACGGTGCCTATGGCAAGCGGTTTGAACGTGCTGTTGGCGGGTTTGTAACTCAATATGACGGCCCTCTTTTCAGAGAGATGTGGTCGGCGAACTACCGCAGATGCCGCGAAGAATATATTGCCGGCACAATGATGCAGCTCTATTGTGAGCTTGCAGAACGTAATATGCCCGCTCCGGTGAGCAATCATATCCGCAATGCTAAGGATTGTATGGAAGTGAACTATATTAACCCCACCCTTAATGTTAGTAAAGTTGCCGAAAACGTTGGCATCGACAGACGATATATGTCAAGAATCTTTAAAGAAACAGAGGGCATCAGTCCTCAGGAATATCTGACAAACCTTCGTATGGGCAGAGCACTTGAACTGCTTGGAATGGGGTTTTCTATTGCTGAGGTTTCAACAATGTGCGGTTATTCCTCACCATTCCATTTTTCAACAATGTTTAAAAAGGTTAACGGAGTTTCTCCGTCGAAGTATCGGACAATTCAAAAAAACAAACAAAACAGCGAACAGTAAAATGTTATTGAAAGGATGAGCAAAATGAAAAGTAAATTACAAATCGGCTATATTGGTCACGGTGGCAGGGGAAAATATCATATCAATAATTTTCTCAAAATGCCCGATGTTGATGTTGTTGCAGTGTGCGACAAATATCCCGACCGTGCAGAGGCTATGGTAGCACAGGTTGAAGAAAAGAGTGGCATAACACCATATTCCACCACTAACTATAAAGATATGATTAAAAACTGCAAGCTTGATGCGGTTGTTATTGTAACCAACTGGAATATGCATATTCCGATTTCTATAGATTTTATGGAAGCAGGCATTCCTGTTGGCTGCGAGGTTGGAGGATGCGACAGCATTGACGAAATATGGCAGCTTGTAGAGACCTATCGCCGCACAAAAACAGAATTTATGATGCTTGAAAACTGCTGCTACGGTCAGAAAGAGCTTATGGTTCTCAACATGGTTAAGCAGGGACTTTTTGGCGAAGTTGTTCACTGTGACGGTGGCTACCGACACTATCTTTGTGACGAAATTCTCACAGGTGAAGAAAAAAGACAGTATCGCCTCAAAAACTATATTCACCGTAACTGCGATAACTATCCCACACACGCCCTCGGTCCCATTGCCAAAATTTTGAATATTAACCACGGCAACCGCTTTGTAACTCTCACATCAATGGCATCAAAATCTGTTGGTCTTAATGCCTATATGGAGAAAAATGAAATAGAAAACAAAAAGCTCATCGGTCAGAAGTTCAATCAGGGCGACGTTATTGTAACCAACATCAAATGTGCCAATGGCGAAACAATCACTCTTAATCTGAGCACAACTCTCCCCGCATTCTATAGCCGTAGCTTCAATATTTACGGTACCAATGCTTTTTATCACGAAGACACCAAATCCCTTGCTTTCCTTGGCGACGACATCGACCTCGAAAAGCCCTGGCAACCAAACTGGAACAATCAGGAGCAGTATTTTGAAAAATACAACCATCCCATCTGGAAAGAATATCTTGACGAAGGCATCAGCGAAGGTCATGGTGGTATGGACTATCTGGTTTGTCGTGCTTTTGTTGAAGCCATAAAACGTGGCACAAAGCCGCTTATCGATGTGTACGATGCAGCCAGCTGGATGGCAATCACACCTCTTTCGGAAGCTTCAATTGCCATGGGTTCAGCTCCGGTCAGCTTCCCCGATTTCACCTACGGTCAGTGGATAGAAGAAGACCACTCCTATATTGGCAAATATTCTCTTGACGAGATAGTTGACGACCCGTCTGTTAAACTGTATCCCGACAAAGATTAATATAACAAGGATTGATACACAATGAAAGAAAAGATAAAAATAGGATTCATAGGCCACGGACTCAGAGGCTATCTCATAAACATCTGTCTTAAAATGAGCGATGTGGAGGTTGCGGCTGTATGTGATATGCATCCCGACAGAGCACAGCAAATGTCGGACATTGTATTTGAACAGAGCGGCGAGCGCCCATATATGTGCACCAATCATCACGATATGATAAAAGACTGCAAGCTCGATGCGGTTGTTTTGTGTACGTCCTGGTCGTCTCATATTCCTCTCGCTATCGACTTTATGAATGCAGGCATTGCAGTTGGTTCGGAGGTTGGCGGATGCGACAGCGTTGACGAAATATGGCAGCTTGTAGAGACCTATCGCCGCACAAAAACAGAGTTTATGATGCTTGAGAACTGCTGTTATGGCAGAGTAGAAATGATGCTTCTCAATATGGTCAAAACCGGAGTTTTTGGCGAAGTAGTTCATTGTGACGGTGCCTATCATCACTATCTTTGCAGCGAAATTTTGGCAGGCAAAGAGAAAAAGCACTATCGCCTAAATAACTATATTCACCGCAATTGCGATAATTATCCCACCCACGCTCTCGGTCCCATTGCCAAAATTCTGGGCATTAATCATGGCAACAGATTTCTGACTCTTAGCTCTGTTGCTTCAAAATCGGTCGGACTCGAAAAATACATAGAAAAAAACGGCGTTGAAAACAAAGAGCTTATCGGTCAGAAGTTCTCTCAGGGCGATGTTGTAAGCACAAACATTATGTGTGCCAACGGCGAAACGGTGTCGCTGAGTCTTGCCACCACAACACCCGTGACCGATGGTCGTAACCTCAATGTGTACGGAACCAATGCGTTTTATAATATGCCAACAAAATCCGTAGTACTTCTTGGTGACGACATTGACTTTGAAGCTGCGTGGCAGCCAAACTGGAACAATCAGGAACAATATTTTGAAAAATATGATCATCCTCTTTGGAAGGAATACGAAGCAATGGGTTCCGAAAGGGATGCGCACCATGGCGGTATGGATTATCTTGTGCTCAGAGCATTTTTTGAAAGCGTAAAAAGAGGCACAAAACCTCCCATAGATGTGTATGATGCGGCCAGCTGGATGGCAATCACTCCTCTCAGTGAAGCATCTGTTGCCATGGGCGGTGCTCCGGTAAGCTTTCCCGATTTCACCAATGGTCAGTGGATAGAAGACGAGACCGAATCAAGAGGAAAATACTCTCTGAATACAATAGAAACAGATTCAGAAGTTTCAATTTGTTCATAAGAACAATATACAAAAATGCCTTGCACCTTTTGCGGTGCAAGGCAAGTCATATTTTCCGATAATCCGACGGGGTCACTCCCTCGAATTTTTTGAAAATTCTTGTGAATGTGTGTGAATTATTGTAGCCAATTTTCAATGCAATATCCTTGATTGTTAAGTCACTTTCGGTAAGATATTTTTTTGCCGAAGCAATTCTCACCTGTGACAGATATTCAATAATTGTTGAATTGGTGTTAGATTTAAAAATGCTTGAAAGATAGTTTGGATGAATGTTGAACTGTTTTGCAATAACCGGAATCGACAAAGAAGCATTAGCATAATTGCTCTTTATATATTGTGCCGTCGCTTCCACAACCGATGCCGAGCCTTTAGTGTGGCTGTTGTCACACGTATACCTTAAAATTTGTTCCATAAGCAATTTTGTCTGGGCAACGTCAACGTTTTCAATCGCAGTGTTTAAGCTGTCTGTGTGCGCAATAATTTCGTGTGACGAAAAAAGCAACTTGTCGGCCACACGAAGGGCTGTGCCCATCATATCAAAACAAACAATTTTTAAAAGCTCTTTGGTTTTGTCTTCACACGAGCACACATCGCTCAGTATGGAATCCGAAATCTGTATGGCTGCGTTCGAATCTCCCTTTTCGAGAGCAGAAGCCAGTTGTTTTTCCTTGTAGGGATTATATATGTAGCTGTTGTCTATTCTTTTCATAACATCACCCAATTATTAGTTTTTACTAAATTAAAACAGTGATTATAATTATATTATAGCATTTATGACACCTAATTATAGCGAATTATTGTCAAAAATGCAAAAAAACACGAAAATATGGTCAATTATTTCAACAAAAAATAGTTCGAAAACACATTGTAGTTATTTTTTGCATTGACATTTAGCTGTAACGTGATAAAATTTATATTTGAAAGGAAGTAATCAAAAATGTTTGAATTTGGATTTTACGAAAAAGAAATAACCCCTCCGCTCGGGTGCCCCATCCCCGGATATTTTAATCTCCGTCGCGGCTCCGATGTGCAAGACAGGCTTTATGCAAGAGCAGTTGTTGTAAAAGAAGCCGACAACACTGTTGCCATCATTTCAATTGATGCCTGCACAGTAGAGAAGAGCGTTGTTGATGCAATCAAGGAACGTGTTGAAGAATACACGGGCATTCCGGCATCAAATGTTCTTGTTGGCTACACCCATACCCACACCGGTATGCCTCGTTGGGACTATGCCGGCGGTGATGAAATTGCCACCAAAAGCAACGAAGGCTTCCACACTGTGGTAACAAAGCTTATTGCCGACTGCGCAATTCTTGCACACCTCCGTCTGCAAAAAGCTACAGCAGTGTTTGGAAAAGGTGAAGTGTCGGGCATTTCTTTCTGCCGTGACTATTTTATGAAAAATTCTACACCTCAGACCAATCCCACACGCACAAGCCCCGAAATTGAAGGCCCTACAGCTGAAACCGACAACGAGCTTCCCGTTCTTTTTGTTAAAGACGAAAACGACAAGCCTCTTGGTGCACTCATTGGCTTTGCCTGCCATCCCGACTGCGTTAGCGGTGATAAATATTCGGGTGACTATATTTCTGAGCTTTCACTTCAGCTCAAAAAGACCTATGGTGACGATTTTGTAACCGTATATCTTCTTGGTGCTTGTGGTGACATTAACCACTTTGATGTATCTAAAGAATCTGACCCTGCCGATCACTACCGTCAGATGGGACGTAAGCTCGCAGGTGAAGCAATAAAAACTGTTGCATTTGCAAATGAGCTTAAGGAGCTTGGCGTTAAAGCAAGCCTCGAAACTCTGACAATTTCCAGAGTTCACATCAGCGACGAAAAAATTGCCACTGCCCAACATTATATTGATACAGTTGAAGAAATCAAGGGCATCAAGCTTGCAGCCGACGGCACAAACCCCGACCAATATAACCTTGCTATGTCAAAAAGACTTATGAGCTTTTTGAAAACTGTTCCCGAAAGCTTCGAGGTTCCGGTTCAGGTTATTCAGATTGGTGAGTTCACTCTCTATGCTTTCCCATCCGAAATTTTCTGTCATTTCGGCAAATTGGTCAAAGAAGGCGACGGCACCGACACTTGTATGGTTGCAACCTTGTGTAATGCAGCTTTTGGTTATGTGCCCACACGTGATATGTTCTACGACACAATCTATGAATCACGTCCCGGTTCAAATCAGCTTGATAAAGAAGCCGGTTATATTATGGCTGAAAAACTCATATCGATGAAAAAATAACTATGGAGATGACCGAATAATGCCAGAATACACCCCCCGACAATTTGTAAACTACGCCCATCGCGGTGCAAGCGAATATTTGCCCGAAAACACCTTTATTTCTTTCTACACAGGTGTTTATATGGGTGCCAACGGAATTGAGACAGATGTGCGTCTAACCAAAGACGGCGTGCCCGTTCTATTTCATGACGATACACTGAAGCGTGTCACCGGAGAGGATGGAGCAGTTGAAGATTTTTCTTTTGCCGAGCTTCAGAGGTTTAACGTTACAAAAAACGGATACACCGACAAAATTACAAGCTTTGAGGATTTTCTGGTTCATTTCGGATTTCGTAATCTTACCTTTGCAATAGAACTTAAGGGTGCCAACGCCGAACACATAACTGCCGACCTTTTACGCAAATATAACATGGCAGACAAATGCGTTGTAACTTCATTCCAGATGGATTATCTCAAAAAGTTTGCCGCCTATGCACCCGAATTTAAAACAGGACTTCTCACAGCCAACCCCGACACCGCCGATGAGTTGGTGAAAATGGGAGCTTGGGAAATTTGCCCCGTTGCAGGCCTTGTAACACCCGAATCGGTGCAAAAATGGCATTCTATGGGCCTTGGTGTTCGTGCGTGGGGTGTATCGGATGAAAATCTTATGAAGCAGGTATACGACAGCGGTGCCGACGGAATGACGGTTAACTTCCCCGATAAGTTGGTAGAATATATGTCTGAGGTGTAAGATGAAAAACAAATACGTTGAAAACGAACATATCAGTTTGTTTCTGTTTTTTTCTGTAGCGGTTATATATGCAGTGATTTATATGACCAAAAATTGCTACAGTGCAGCAATGGTTCTGCTTGTTGAAGAAAATTTTTTAACCAAAACCCAAACAGGAACAATTTCTGCAATGTTCTATCTTGTGTATGCTGTGTTTCAGGTTATCGGAGGCATTGCAGCCGACAGGTTTTCGCCCCATAAGCTCATTGCAATCGGGCTTGTTGGAGCAATGATTTCCAATGCGGCAATTTCTGTTGCCACCAACTATTACGCTATGATGGGCATCTGGACATTTAACGCGGCAATTCAGTTTGGTGTGTGGCCTGCAATATTTAAAATTGTTTCCACAATGCTTGCACCTGCTCACCGCCATAACGCAATATTTTACATAACCTTTTCGTCAACCATTGGCTCTGTTCTCAGTTATCTCATTGCAGGCATGGTCAACGGTTGGAGAGCCAATTTTGTCGTTTCGGCAATATCCCTTTTGGTTTGTTCGGTTTTCTGGATTGTGGCAGGAAAATTTTTCGACAAAAATATGGTCAGCGAAGAGCCGATTGGCCACGGTGTGGCTCACCTTCCCGAAAAGATGGTACACGATAATAATTCTGAGATTAGCATTGCAAAGCTTCTGTTAACCTCCGGTATTATTATAATGCTTCCTGCAATATCGCTCAAGTCAATTTTCTCTGTGGGTATGCAATCGGTGATTCCGAGTATGCTCAAAGAAAGTTATACCACGGTTTCGCCGTCGGTTGCAAGCATACTCAATATTTTCCCGATTCTCATCGGCATACTCGGCAAGTATGTTATGCAGTTTATTTACAGCAAAAAACGTCACAACGAAGCAATGACAATGGCTTTGTGTATGCTGGTTATGATGATTCCGTTGTTCGTTATGAGCTTTGTCGGAAAAATCAGTGTGTGGTGTATTGTTGTAATGGTATCGGCAGTGCTACTCATATCAAATGCAGCAGGAGTCGTGTCAACAACCTATCTTCCGGTTCGCTTTAATAAAATGGGCAAAACTGCCACAGTCTCCGGAATAGTCAACGCAATGGCATCACTTGGAATTGTTATGTCTAATTTTGTGTCGCCGCGTCTTGCCGATATGTTTGGAGGATGGGTTGAAGTAACCTATGCCTGGCTTGCCTTTGCTGCGGAATCGGTGCTTATTTTCCTTATTTCATATCTGCCGTGGAGAAAATTTGTTGCAAAACAAAATGACTGAATATTTTGACCGCGAAAATTCGCGGTCATTTTTATTGTCAGACAATGTAGGGGATTATAATATCAAAACGTTTTCACATAGTGTAACTAAAATATTTTTACTGTCATATATGAATTTTGTATAAATTTAACCCTTTAGAGCTATTGAAATATTTTGTCGTTTTTGCTATAATGATATGTAAACATAATATACAGGGGTGAATAATATGACCGGAGAGGGAATAGTTGTTTCAGTGTCCGGCACAAGTGCCAAAGTTCTTATCCGCAAAAAATCTGCCTGCTCTCACGATTGTTCCGATTGCTCTGCCTGTACTGCCCCCACCTTTGAAACCACGGTTTCAAATCCGCTTGAAGCCAAAGTGGGCGATAGGGTAGTCATTGAGGGCAACACATCAAAAATTCTCGGTGTTTCACTTCTTGTGTATATTCTTCCTGTTTTTCTTTTGATTGTTGCAGCTATAGTATGTGATGCAAATTCTATGGGCGCTGCTTCAACAGCTTTGATTTTTGCTGTTATGCTCGCAATCTGGATTTTTGTTATCAGGCTTTCAAACAAAAAATTTCATACAACAAATACTATAGTCGGCATTATTGATGCCGAAAACAAAAGGTGATATCTTATGAAAAGATTAAATATTATAACAGGTCACTATGGCAGCGGCAAAACCGAATTTGCAATTAACTATGCATTAAAGCTCAAAAGAGAGTTTGGCTCAGCCACCATATGTGATATGGACATTGTTAATCCATATTTTCGCACCAACGACGCAAATCAGGTGCTTTCGCAAGAAGGCATAAAGGTTATAGCACCCGAATATGCCGGCACAAATCTTGACTTGCCATCACTTCCCAGTGACATATTTTCTGTTTTTGCCAACAAAACAATTCCGGCAGTGCTCGACGTTGGCGGTGATGAAGACGGTGCAATTGCTTTAGGTCAGTATTTTCCCTACATTAAAGATGAAGACTACGAAATGTTTTTTGTCGTAAATGCCAAACGTCCCGACACGTCCGACGTTGATTCAATTCTTAAGCTTGCCGACGAAATTCAGATTGCTTCAAGGTGCCGTATAACTGCCCTTGTTAATAATACCAACCTTTCCTACCTTTCGAGCATCGAAGATTTTGACGGTTCGTTTGAACTTTTATCCGAGGTTAGCTCAAAGCTTGGTGTTCCGGTAAAATATGTTTCCGGCACTGCGGAAATTCTTGATAAAATAGATTCCAATATGGAAAAATTCCCCTTAAAACTTTTTATGCAGCTGCCCTTTGATGCATTTGCGTAAATTGATATAGTTTATATTTTCTCTCAGAAGGAGGCTTTAAATATGGCAAAAGTAACTTTTAATGAAGACAGATGTAAAGGCTGCGGACTATGCGTGGATGCTTGTCCTAAAAAGATTGTCACAATGGCAACCGACAAAATCAACGCAAAGGGTTTTCACCCTGCAACCGTAATTGAAATGGACAAGTGCATAGGTTGTGCATTCTGTGCAACAATGTGTCCTGATGTTGTAATCGAAGTTGAAAGATAATCAACCCAAAGGAGGTTTTTACAGTGGGAAATAAAGTTTTGATGAAAGGTAACGAAGCTTTGGCAGAAGCCGCTATAAGAGCAGGCTGCCGTCATTTCTTCGGTTATCCTATCACACCTCAGACAGAGGTAAGTGCATATATGGCAAAGAAAATGCCCAAAATCGGAGGCACATTCCTTCAGGCAGAAAGTGAAGTTTCTGCAATTAATATGGTATACGGTGCAGGCGGTGCAGGTGTAAGGGTTATGACCAGCTCTTCATCTCCCGGAATCAGCCTTAAGCAGGAGGGTATTTCCTACATTGCAGGCGCTGATGTTCCCTGTGTTATTATAAACATTGTTCGTGGTGGTCCGGGTCTTGGCGGTATTCAGCCTGCTCAGTCCGACTATTTCCAGGCAACAAAAGGCGGCGGTCACGGTGACTATCACCTCGTTGTTCTTGCTCCCAGCTCAATTCAGGAAATGGTAGACCTCACAGCCGATGCTTTCGATATTGGCGACAAATACAGATGCCCGGTTATGATTATGGGCGACGGTATGCTCGGTCAGATGATGGAACCTGTTGAGTTTAAAGATACCGACGTGTCCGATCTTCCTGAAAAAGAATGGGCGACATCCGGCACCGGCATGAAAAGAAAGAAAAATATTATTAACTCTCTGTTCATTGAAGCATCAGAGCTTGAAGACCTAGTTCTTGAAAGACAGCAGAGATATGAGCAAATCGAGAAAAACGAAGTTCGTTATGAAGCTGTCGACATCGAAGATGCCGACATAATCCTTGTTGCCTACGGCACAACAGCACGTATTGCCAAAACAGCTATGGCAAAGGCGAAAGAACAAGGTTATAAAGTTGGTATAATCCGTCCAATCACCCTGTGGCCATTCCCCTTTGAAGCTTTTGAAAAAGCTCTTGCCGGCGGTAAAAAGACCTTCCTCACGGTTGAAATGAGTATGGGTCAGATGGTAGAAGATGTTCGCCTTGCCGTAAATGGCAGAGGTGACGTTCATTTCTTCGGAAGAACTGGCGGCGTTGTGCCCACTCCTAAAGAAATTCTTGCAAAAATTGTTGAGCTTGGAGGTGCAAAATAATGGAAAAAGTATTTCAGAAACCCCATGCATTAAGTGATGTTCCATTTCACTATTGCCCCGGTTGTCCTCACGGTATTGTGCACCGTCTTGTTGCAGAGGTAATAGATGAACTTGGCATAGAGGGCGACACAATTGGTGTTGCACCGGTTGGTTGTTCGGTTTTTGCCTATAACTATTTTGAATGTGATATGCAGGAAGCGGCTCACGGTCGTGCTCCCGCTGTTGCAACAGGAATCAAACGTGCCCGCCCCGACAAAATTGTGTTCACATATCAGGGCGACGGTGACCTTGCTGCTATCGGTACTGCCGAAACTGTTCACGTTGCAGCAAGAGGCGAAAACGTTACCACAATTTTTATTAACAACGCAATCTACGGTATGACAGGCGGTCAGATGGCTCCCACCACTCTTGCAGGTCAGGTAACCCAGACCTCTCCCTACGGAAGAGATCCCAAAACTCAGGGTAACCCCATCAGAGTGAGCGAAATGCTCTCCACTCTCGATGGCCCTGCCTATATTGAAAGAGTAACTGTCGACACTGTTCCCAATATCAAAAAAGCTAAAGCTGCCATCAAAAAAGCATTCCAGCTTCAGATGGAGGGCAAAGGCTTCACACTTGTTGAAGTTGTGTCCACCTGTCCCACAAACTGGGGTATGTCACCTCAGGAATCATTCCAGTGGATGAGAGACAATATGCTTCCCCATTATCCTCTTGGTGTGTATAAAGACATAACAAAGGAGGAGAAATAATATGACATACGAAACAATATTCGCCGGCTTCGGCGGTCAGGGTATTCTTTTTGCAGGTAAGGTAATTGCCTATGCAGGTATGCTCGAGGGCAAGAATGTTTCTCATCTTCCTTCCTATGGTCCCGAAATGCGTGGCGGCACAGCCAACTGCAGTGTTATTGTGTCAGACGAAGATGTTGCGTCTCCAATCATCACAGAGCCCACAGCTCTTGTTGTTATGAATGCTCCATCTCTCGATAAGTTCGAGAATGCGGTTGTTCCCGGCGGTAAAATTTTCATTGATTCTGCTCTCATTTCCAGAAAATGCGAAAGAGACGATGCCGACGTGTTCACCATTCCGGCAACTCAGATGGCAAACGATATGGGCTTTCCCAAGCTTGCCAATATGATTATGGTTGGCAAACTTATTAAAGAAACCGAAATGTTCACATGGGAACAGCTCGAAGGTGCTGTAACAAAGCTTGTTCCTGCAGCTAAAGCAGCAATGCTCGAAAGCAACCTTAAGGCACTTCAGGCAGGATATAATTATTAATACAAAAACAACACATAAGCCCTCAAAATTTTATATTTGAGGGCTTAAGCAATTGCGTAAGAAAACAAATGTATGTTTTTCGGAGTGACGCCGTACGCTTCTGCGACTCAGCTTCGCACCGTAGATGGTGCTTGCTTTGTCGGAAGCATTGACATACGAAGTTTCTTCCATCCACGTTCGCCCTAAGTGCTCCGTGTATGGGAAACTTCAGCATCTGCAGGAATGTGCGTAGCGGAGCAAGCCATTCTGAAGCCCTAACGGAGAAAAATATACACTTGTTTTCTTGTTTGAATAATGCTCCAATGGCTATCGTTGTAAGAGGTGTTATTATGAATTTTGAAATTATAGATTTTCACACTCATCCCTTTACAGGACAAAAAAATAATATTTGCAATCATAAAGAACATATTCCCATGGACATTGAATCCACCAGAGAACTCCTTCAGGGTCTCGGAATCACCACTATATGTGGCTCGGTTGTAGAAGTGGGTAAAGGGGATAACGAATCCTACTGGGACAAAATCCGCCGGAATAATCGTGCGGCTCTTGAACTCAAAGATGCCTATGGCGACTTTTATGTTCCCGGATTTCACGTTCATCCCGATTTTATTGACGAATCCATAAACGAGATGAAGCTTATGCATTCTCTCGGCTTCAACCTCATTGGTGAGCTTGTGCCATATATGGACGGCTGGAAAGATTATTCCTGCGAGGGATTTTCTGTTTTGCTCGATCAGGCTGCCAAATATAATATGATTGTAAGCTTTCATTCAATCGATAACGATAATATGGACAAAATGGTTCAAAGCCACAAAGACGTTATCTTCGTGGCTGCCCACCCCGGCGAATACCCCGATTTTATGCGTCATGTTGAGCGTGCTAAAAAGAATGAAAATTACTATCTCGACCTTTCAGGCACAGGACTTTTCCGCCACGGTATGCTTCGCAGAGCTATTGATGAAATGGGTGTTGACCGCATTTTGTTTGGTTCCGACTATCCAACCTGCAACCCTGCAATGTTTGTTGGAGGTGTTGTGTTGGATTCTCTCATAACCGACTCCGAAAAAGAAAAGATTCTTTCCGGAAATGCAAAAAGACTTTTGGGAATGTGACATAAGTTGGATGACTATATGGAAGATAACACGCCAGCCATATGCTTTTCTAAGCTTTTTGGTGCTTATCTTGCCTGCGGCATTTTAAAAATCTGCATTTTTTGCCGAACAAAAATTAACTCCGGCTGTCAGCCGTCGAACAGAATTTTTTAAATCAATGCAAAGAAAGTGGAAACTGATTTTGCATTGATTTTCGGCAAAAAATTTGATTTTTAAAACCAATAAGCAATGCCGCTCCGAAAAGCATATGGATGGCTGCGTAGTGCGAGCCGCAGATGTCGTGCCCGTGGCGGCAAATGAAAACTTTCGCAGAGCATATGATTGGATGTGTTTTTGGGAGTGACTCTGCAGGAATGTGCGAGCATAGCGAGCCATTCCGAAGCCCAAACGGACAAAAATATATCCAATCATAGCTCCGCATAAAATTGTATGCCGCCGTGGATAAGACTTCCATATGCTCATCCAACTTATGTCGTGTACCAAAAGCAAAGAGAATCATACATAATATTGAAAAATCAGGTGATATATTTGAAATACAAAGTAATAGACGTCCACACCCACATCTGGCCCGGCAAGCTTGCTCCCAATGCAGTTGAGCACGTTGGCACATATTATAACTACGAAATGCACGGCAAGGGCACAATAGAAGATTTAACAAGCAGTGCATCAGAAGCAGGAGTAGAAAAGTTTGTTATTCACTCGTCGGCACTCAAGGCATCTCAGGTTGAAACGGTCAATGATGCCACTGCATCTCACATAACCGACAACATCGCCGGCTTTGGCACTCTTCACCCTGAGTACACAGATTTTGAAAAAGAAATAAAACGCATAAAATCTCTCGGTCTTAAGGGCATAAAATTGCACCCCGACTTTCAGTTCTTCAACATTGACGACCGTCGTATGTATCCGGCTTATGATATAATCCGTGCCGAAGGTTTGCCAATTCTTTTTCATATGGGCGACGAAAAATATGACTATTCATCGGCTATTCGTCTTTTAAAGGTGTTGAAAGATTTTCCGGGCATAGTTGTTATTGGAGCACATCTTGGTGGACATCTCAGGTGGGACGAAGCTGAAGAACTTTTGGTTGGCAAAGATATATATATGGATTGCTCAAGCACCGACAGAAAACTCTCTCCCGAAAGAGTACGCCGAATAATCCGAAACCACGGTTGCGATCGTATTCTCTTTGGAACCGATTATCCGATAGAGCGTCACAAAGAGGGAATAGACAAATTTTTGGCATTAGGATTAACAGAAGAAGAAAACAAAAAAATTCTTTATGATAATGCATATAATCTCATATACAAATAGGTGATTGAAATGAAAGGCATATATGTTCACATTCCGTTTTGCAAGAAAAAATGCAACTATTGTGACTTTTGTTCGTATCCTTCATTAATTTCAAAGCAAGATGAATATTGCAATTCTCTAATAAAAGAAGCAAATCTTTACAAAAACAACGGTATCATGGCAGATACCGTTTATTTTGGTGGCGGCACTCCAACTCTGCTTTCGCCGGACAACATAAAACGTATTGCAGATTCGATTTTTGCCTCTTTCAATGTTATGCCCAATGCCGAAATAACTATTGAAGCTAATCCCTGCACTGTTACAGGGGCTCTTGCAAAAGGACTAAAATCGGCAGGCTTCAACCGTGTAAGCCTTGGTGCTCAATCGTTTTCAGATTTGGAACTATCTTCTCTTGGCAGGCTTCACACCTCATCCGATACCGAAAAAAGTTTTAAATTTTTAAGAGACGCAGGCTTTTCAAACATAAGTCTCGACCTGATGTATGCCATACCGGAGCAAACGATGGATACCTTAAGCACTTCGATTAACAGAGTGCTAAATCTATCTCCTGAGCACATTTCCTGCTATGGGCTGAAAATAGAGGAAAATACTCCCTTTGACGTAATGCTTTCAAGGGGAGAAATAGCCGAAAAATCAGATGATGAATATGCCGATATGTATGATCTTATTTGCAAAAAGCTGACCGGAGCGGGCTATGTTCAGTATGAGCTGTCAAATTTTTCAAAACCCGGCTATGAATCACGTCATAATCTTAAATATTGGCAAGCGGAGGAATATGTTGGTCTGGGAGCCTCTGCAGCTTCCTTTTATAATGACGAGCGCTACACTCGCACATCAGATGTGAGTTCATATATGACAAACTTTGAAAACGCAGAAAAATACTCACTTTCCAAAGAAGACAAAATGAGCGAATTTATGTTTTTGTCCCTCAGACTCACCTCCCTTGGTGCATCAAAAGCAGAGTTTGAGAAGCGGTTTTCAAAAAAAATAGAAGAAGTGTTTGCTGATGCCATAAAAAAACACACCAAAAGCGGAATGCTTCTCGACTTGGGCGATCGCTATGTTCTTTCGTCAAAAGCATATTATATATCAAACTCTGTGCTGTGTGATTTTGTGTGATTGTGTAATTTCAATAAAAATATTGCTAACTATTGACAAAATGAATAAATAGTGATATCTTATATTTAGCACTCAGAACATATGAGTGCTAAAATGGTTTTTTCGTTATCTGAACTGGCAAAAAATACGGAGGGGGATAAAATGGAGCTTAGCGACAGAAAGAAAAAAATTCTTCAGGCTATCATTGATGACTACATTGCTTCTGCTGAACCAATAGGTTCGTCCCACATATTAAAGCATCACGATCTTGGTGTAAGCTCGGCAACAATCCGTAACGAAATGGCATCGCTGGAAGAAGCAGGCTATCTTGAAAAACCTCACACTTCAGCGGGCAGAGTTCCGTCGTATCTTGGCTATAGAGTGTATGTTGATCAGCTTATGCACAAATATATGCTGAGTATGAACGAAATCAATCAGATAACCACCGCTCTCCACACAAAGTATGTCGAACTCCGTCGCACAATCGACACCATATCCGACATTATGTCGGTTCTTACCGACTACACTGCAATCTACACAACTCCCGTATCAACGGGAATTGTGATTCGCAACATAAAGCTCATTCCCGTTGATTCTTATAGCTTTGTTGCGCTGATTGTATCGGACGGCGGCGTTGTTAAAAACAGAACCATCCGCACATCAAAACCCTTTGAACCCGAAGTTCTCGATAAGCTTTCAAACTATCTTAACTATCGCTTCAACGGATGTGACACCTCGGAGTTTGTCCCTGAGGTTCTGTCAAACGAAAAACTGCTTATTCCTGTGGACGATTCTCTCATAGATTCTGTTTTCGAATTTTTTACCGATGTTGCAAACGAGGCAGAAAATGTCGACGTCATAATGAATGGCACAACCAACATTTTCAAGCATCCCGAATTTAACGATATTGGCAGAACAAGAGAATTTCTTAACTTTATCAAAAAGGACAACAGCAAAATAATAAAATCTCTGCTTTCCGAAACCGGCGATTCAACCTCGGTTATAATAGGTAATGAAAATCCGGTTCTGAAAGATAAAGATATAAGCCTTGTTGTATCAAACTACTCTCTCGGGGGCAGTATGAAAGGCAAGCTTGCAATTATAGGCCCCACACGTATGGATTATGCAAAGGTAATTTCAACACTCGACTATCTTACCGGTTGCATAAACAATGTTTTGGGAGACGATAAAACAGGAGATGATAAATCTTGATTAAAAAAAGTAAAAATCCTTCGGAAGAGGTAAATGAAAAAGAAACTAATGCAGCGTGCGAAGAAACCAAAGATACCGAAGAGGTTAAAGATGATGCACAAGAAGCTCAGAGCGAAGAAATTGCAGTTGACGAAAATCAGAAAAAGCTTGATGAGTTAAACGATAAATACCTGAGGCTTCTTGCAGAATATGACAATTTCAAAAAACGTACTGTTCGCGAAAAGGAATCTATCTATGTGGATTCTGTGGGTGAAACGGTAACAGCACTTCTTCCTGTTATCGACAATTTTGAAAGAGCTCTTGCTTCATTTTCCGCCGAAGAAAAAGACGGAGAACTGTATAAGGGCATCGAGATGATATTTAATCAGACGGTTGAAACCTTCGAAAAGCTTGGCGTCAAAAAAATCGAAGCTTTAGGCTGCGAATTTGATCCCGAACTTCACAATGCAGTGATGCACATAGAAGACGAAACCGTTACCGACAACACAATTGTTGAAGAATTTCAAAAAGGCTATACCTATCGTGATAAGGTAATAAGATACAGTATGGTAAAAGTTGCAAACTAATTAATTTATTTGGAGGAATAAAAAATGGCAAAAATTATAGGAATTGACCTTGGCACAACAAACTCTTGTGTATCAGTTATGGAAGGCGGCGAGCCGGTTGTTATAGCAAACGCAGAAGGCGCAAGAACAACTCCGTCTGTTGTTGCTTTCACCAAAACAGGCGAAAGACTCATCGGACAGGTTGCAAAACGTCAGGCTATAACCAACCCCGAAAAAACCATCATTTCAATCAAAAGAGATATGGGTACCGACCGTCGTGTTGAAATCGACGACAAAAAATACACACCTCAGGAAATTTCGGCTATGGTGCTTTCAAAACTTAAAGCAGATGCCGAAAGCTATCTTGGCGAAACAGTAACCCAGGCAGTTATAACAGTTCCTGCCTACTTCAACGACTCTCAGCGTCAGGCAACAAAAGATGCCGGCAAAATTGCAGGCCTTGAAGTTATGCGTATAATCAACGAACCCACAGCCGCAGCTCTTGCTTATGGTATGGATAAAGACGGTGAGCAGAAAATTATGGTATACGATCTTGGCGGCGGTACATTCGACGTTTCCATTCTCGAAATAGGCGACGGTCTTTTTGAAGTTCTGGCAACCGGCGGTAACACACGCCTTGGCGGTGACGACTTTGACGAAAAGATTATGCAGTATCTTATCGAAGAATTTAAAAGAGAAAACGGCATCGACCTTTCTGCCGACAAAATCGCTATGCAGCGTCTTAAAGAAGCTGCCGAAAAAGCAAAAATTGAGCTCTCAGGCGTAACAACATCCAACATTAACCTTCCTTTCATCACTGCTGATGCAACTGGCCCCAAACATCTTGATGTTACACTTTCCAGAAGCAAATTCGACGAGCTCACCGCAGACCTTGTAGAAAAGACAATGGAACCCACCCGTAAAGCTCTTCAGGATGCAGGTCTTTCTACTTCCGACATCAACAAAGTTCTTCTCGTTGGTGGTTCATCACGTATTCCTGCTGTTCAGGAAGCAGTTAAAAAGTTTACCGGCAAAGAGCCACACAAGGGCATCAACCCCGATGAATGTGTAGCTATGGGTGCTGCAATTCAGGGTGGTGTTCTTGCAGGTGATGTTAAAGACATTGTTCTTCTCGACGTAACACCTCTTTCACTCGGCATCGAAACCCTCGGCGGTGTATGCACAAAGCTCATCGAAAGAAACACAACCATTCCTGCAAAGAAAACTCAGGTATTCTCCACAGCAGCCGACAATCAGACCTCTGTTGAAATTCACATTCTTCAGGGTGAAAGAGAAATGGCAGCCTACAATAAATCCCTCGGCAAATTCAGCCTCACCGGCATTGCTCCGGCTCCAAGAGGTGTGCCACAGATTGAAGTCAGCTTCGATATTGATGCCAACGGTATTGTTAAGGTAACAGCCAAAGATATGGCAACCGGCAATGCTCAGGATATCACCATTACAGCAAGTACCAATCTTACCGATGAAGACATCGATAAAGCTGTTAAAGAAGCAGAACAGTTTGCCGAAGAAGACAGAAAACGCAAGGAAGAAATTGATGCTCGCAACAATGCCGATTCACTTTGCTATCAGTGCGAAAAGGCAATGACTGATTTTGGTGACAAGCTCGACGCAGCCGACAAATCCGAAATCGAAGCTAAAATTGCTGATGTTAAAAAAGCCTTGGAGGGCACCGATACAGAAGCTATTAAATCAGCTTCCGATGCTCTTCAGCAAAAATTCTATGAGGTATCATCCAAAATGTATCAGGCAGCTAATCCTCAGGGTGCTCCCGGTGCAGACGGTGCAGCTCCCGGCGGTGACGCAGGTCAGGGCGGCACATATGATGGTGACTACACTGTTGTTGACGACGACAAATAATTAGGATTGATATTATGGCAGATAAAAGAGATTACTATGAGGTGCTTGGTGTTCAGAAGGGTGCCTCCGATGATGAAATAAAAAGAGCCTACCGTAAGCTTGCAAAAAAATATCACCCCGATGTTAATCCCGGCGATAAAGAAGCAGAGGTCAAGTTCAAAGAAATTGGCGAGGCATACGAAGTTCTCAGCGATTCCGAGAAAAAAATGCGCTATGACCAATATGGCTTTGCGGGAGTTGATCCAAACTTTGGCGCAGGTGCAGGCGGCGGATTTGGGGGAGGCTTTGGCGGCGGATTCGACTTTGGTGACATCGGCGACATTTTCGGCTCAATGTTTGGCGGCGGATTTGGCACAGGTCAACGCCGCAGAAATGGTCCACGCAAAGGCTCCGATATTGAAGAAAGCATTCTTCTCTCTTTTGAAGAGGCAGCTTTCGGCATAAAAAAGCAGCTCAAAATTTATGTTATAGAAGATTGTGAACAGTGTCACGGAAGCGGTGCTCAGAATCCATCCGATAAGCAAACCTGTCCTCACTGCAGTGGCAGTGGGCAGATTAAGAATGTTCAAAACACCATGTTTGGTCAGATGATAAACACTCAGGTTTGTCCTAATTGCCGCGGCGAAGGTTCTATAATCAAAAACCCATGCACAAGATGTAACGGAAAAGGAAAGGTCAAACGTCCAAAAACAATCAGCGTAGACATTCCGGCAGGTATCAACTCCGGCGAAACCGTGAGCTATCGAGGTCTTGGCAATGCAGGCTTCAAAGGTGGCCCTGCAGGTGATTTGCTTGTTACCATTTCAATCAAGCGTCACTCAATATTTACCCGCACAGGCTATGATGTTAACCTCGAGGTTCCCATCACTTTTGTTCAGGCAACCTTGGGTGCCGATATCGAAATTCCTGTTTTGGATGCCGAGAAGAAATATGAACTTGGCAAAATGACCTACACAGTGTCCGAGGGCACT
>SVJL01000130.1 GCA_015068985.1 Oscillospiraceae bacterium | reverse complement strand
AGTATTCCGCATATCGAAGTTTATTAATTTTCTTTTGCCTAATCTTTTTAACAACCTGTATTTCACAGGGTGTTCTTACTGAAAGTTGTTCATCCACTGGCTCATCACCTCCATTGATTGAGGTGCCTCTTTTAGGCTTACTCACATCCAATGCTAAGTGATGTTTAATGAATACTTGCAAAACGACTTGTGGCCATTCCTCCTTCTCCCGTTACAGGAGTTATCTTAAGTTCGACCACTACTTTTCAGCACCAGTTCGACAGCTTATTGTTCTTCGTCTGTCTATTCTCGTAAATGAGAACCTGATACCTTTCCTCGTTCCCTTAACTTTATCTGTACATGTTCTCTTTTAGGTTTCTGCTATAGGCCTGTCGGATTCATATGCGCCTGCCGCATATAAGGTATTTCATAGATCGCGATTTTTACTTTACCTCACCGACGTCCCTCTAAGGGGAATCTTCGTGTTTCCACGCTTCGCCAGTTTAGACCTGTACATTCGCAGATTCGTCAGTACGTTCCGTACATTCTAACCATGAGAGATTTATAGACCCCCGACATATCATTTCCCATATCGTTTACTTTAGGTTTTCTTGACAGGTGGGCTCTGGCCACTTTTGTACCAATCTCTACTAACCTATTTCATTGACTTAGGTACTCTTTCTGCCGACTTCACCGAGCTTCTGACTATTTAACTTTCGTTATGTATAGCCAGTCGGAGTATTAGGGATAGTCCTTCAAGAGGGTTGCCCAACTTTTGTTGGCTCTATCATTTGACTATTCAAGTTAAGAGTTCTCCTTAATAATCTATCGTAGCGTTTCAAACAGGTGGGATCTAGCCACTTTTGTACCAATTTTACTTTACTACTTCGACTTCTTAAGTGCCTTAGCTTTTCACTAAGAAACGAGTCGCACCACTTCCCTGACTTTTGTGAACAGTTATGCAATAGGCAAGGGTGAGCTCCGACAAATCTTTTGTGCTGTATTCAACCTTTTTATCATCAAAAATGACCGTCATTGTGTGGAAATCGTTGTTTATTTCCTTTATATAGCCCACATCGCCATTAAAAACTCCCGAACCGGGAAATCCGTTTTCTACATCTGTCCATTCCATATCATAATTATTTTTTATTTGCATAACCTTATCGCCTTCACGAAAAACAACTTCCCCGTATTTGCGTTCCTTCTTTGCTTTGGACGGCGGATTGAGGAGTGCCTGCAAGACCTTGTTAAGATTTTGCACGCCGGCAATACCTTTTTTTGTGGGTGACAAAACCTGAATGTCGAAGGGATTGTAGCCATAAGTGTTTTTGAGCCGGCTATGACAAAGCTCGCATATATATTTTGCCCCCTGCTCAGGAGATGGCATTTGAGCAAAATAAAAATCACCGTCTTTCAGATTACAAAGCGGATATTCTCCGGAATTTATGGCATGAGCATTAGACACAATTGTGCTTGTGACGGATTGGCGAAAAACCTTGTTTAATCTAACTGTTGGCACAGCTCCGCTATCAATTATATCACGGAGCACGTTCCCTGCACCAACCGACGGCAGCTGATTAACATCTCCGACCATAACAAGACGTGTGCCGGGGCGTGTTGCCCTTAGGAGACTGTTCATAAGCATAATGTCGACCATCGACATCTCATCAACTATTATGACATTTGCATCAAGGGGGTCTTGCTCGTCGTGCTGACAGTTTATGTCTTCGCCGTCAGAATAGCTCACCTCCAGAAGGCGGTGAATTGTTTTGGCTTCCATACTGCAAACCTGACTCATACGCTTTGCGGCACGACCGGTTGGAGCTGTGAGGGCAACTTTTAGCCGCATAGATTTCATTATGTTTATTATTGCATTTATTATTGTTGTTTTTCCTGTGCCGGGACCGCCGGTTATGACAACAACGCTTTTTTCCATTGCAAGCCTTACCGCTTCGAGTTGCATAGCATCAAATTTCAGAGAGCTTTTTGATTGAGCTATTTCAATTTGTTTTTCAACGTTAACATCATTTATGTCATAAACCGATTCAGACAAAAGTGCAATTTTTTTTGCAACATACTTTTCGTAGTCGTAATATTCATACAGATATATGGCATCGCAATCTTGGCGTTTCTCTCTGATAAGCGAAAGGCAGGAACACAAATAATCCACATAAACACCTATCTTATCCTGATTAAGGCTCAATATGTTTGCCGCATCAGCAATAAGGATATCATAGGGCAGAAAAGTGTGGCCAAATTGCAGACTATAGCGAAGAGTATAGAGTATGCCGGCGCATATTCTTTTTTCATTATTGGGAGCAATTCCATTACTATAGGCAATTTCATCAGCTTTTTTAAAGCTCACACCATAATCGCCATCACACAGAATGTAGGGGTTATTGACAATAGCCTGCTTTGAGCTTATTTTGTGTTTGCGGTATACTTTCATACAAACATTTGCCGAAATGCCATACTTTTGCAAAAACATAAACAGCTCGGAGGTTCCCATTTGCATATTATAGCTGGAGGAAATTTCGTATGCTTTTTTTTCGGATATACCGTTTATTGACGCAAGCTTCAACGGAGCAGAAGCAATTATGTTTAGAGATTCGTCACCAAATTTTTCAACAATTTTTTGAGCAGTTGCTTTTCTGACACCTTTTATTATGCCCGAAGACAAATATTTGAGTATTTCATCTATACCGGTAGGCATTATTTGTTCGCACATTTCAACCTTAAATTGCTCTCCATAGGATGGATGATTGGTCCATGATCCGGTTAGTTCCAACCTTTCGCCTTCAAATATCCCATACATTGTGCCCACTGCGACAAAATTGCCTTCTTCGTGCTCAATGTCGGCAACAGTATAACCATTTTCTTCATTATGAAATCTTACAGATGCCACAACACCCTCTATTTTTTCCAAATTAATATCAGCCACACCGTCACCAACTTTCTTATGCACAAACTTAATCATTATATATTATACATATTTAGCTATAATCTGTCAAATCAATTTGTTAACAAGAAAAGCGGTTTCGCCGCACCGCCTACGGCGGAAGTGCGGAGTATTATCATTTTTCTTAAGCCATGTGCATTTTTGAAAAGCAAAGCTTTTCAAAAATGCACAGAAAAAAACAGCTATCGCCTGAGCAATAGCTGTTTTTGAAATAAAATTAATTATTTGTTGATTGAAGATACAACGCCGGAACCAACAGTTCTGCCACCTTCACGGATAGCGAATCTGAGGCCTTCTTCGATAGCGATAGGAGTGATGAGCTCAACTTCCATTGTTACGTTATCGCCAGGCATACACATTTCAACACCATCGGGGAGTTTGATTACGCCGGTAACGTCAGTTGTTCTGAAGAAGAACTGAGGTCTGTAGTTGTTGAAGAAAGGAGTGTGACGGCCACCTTCATCTTTGGTAAGAACGTAAACTTCGCCTTTGAAAGATGTGTGGGGGTTGATTGTGCCGGGTTTTGCGAGAACCTGTCCTCTTTCGATTTCATTTCTCTGAACACCTCTGAGAAGAGCACCAACGTTGTCACCAGCCTGAGCGTCATCGAGCTGTTTTCTGAACATTTCGAGACCTGTGATAACAACTTTTCTGCTTTCGTCAGTAAGACCAACGATTTCAACTTCGTCACCAACGTGAGCAACACCTCTTTCAACTCTACCGGTAGCAACTGTACCACGGCCTGTGATGGAGAATAC
>SVJL01000016.1 GCA_015068985.1 Oscillospiraceae bacterium | reverse complement strand
GAAAAAGAATATTACATATGTTTAACTACAAAAAATCTAATACCGGAAAGGCGGCTGCATAAAAGCTGCAACCGCCATCAAAAATTCCATTATTCAATTTTGACCCCAACTATTGACAAAGAGCCTTTTAGTTTAGCTCACGCTCCAAAAGACAACAAAAAAGAACGCTTGTGTGCGTTCTTTTTTGTTTCTGAGCCATCGGAGATTCGAACTCCGGACACCTTGATTAAAAGTCAAGTGCTCTGCCGGCTGAGCTAATGGCCCGTATTTAATTGTATATATAAAGGTCGTTTGCCGTTGCCCAAAAGGGAACTGGGCTGGCAGGACTCGAACCTACGAAATGCCAGAATCAAAATCTGGTGCCTTACCGACTTGGCTACAGCCCAATACCAAGAAAAAAGTGGGGTGGGTAACCGGACTCGAACCGGTGACATCCAGAACCACAATCTGGCGCTCTACCGACTGAACTATACCCACCATATGTGGTAAGTGTGATCCTTGCTGCTAAAATAGCGCGCCTGGAGAGACTCGAACTCCCGACCCACTGCTTAGAAGGCAGTTGCTCTATCCAGCTGAGCTACAGGCGCATATGAGAAAGTGATTGAAGCGGGTGATGGGAATCGAACCCACACAATCAGCTTGGAAGGCTGAGATTCTAGCCATTGAACTACACCCGCAAACCATCTGAACATCTTGCCGACAACCGACTTTTAGAATTATAGCAGTTTTGGCATTGTTTGTCAATACTTTTTTTCAAAAAAATTTGATTTCGTTCATAACTGCATAAAAACTGTGCTTACAGACACTTATTATAAGCAAATATGCTTAAAATATGCATTATTATATATTGTTTTTGACAAAATCCTGATTTTAGTGTATAATAAACTGGTATGTATATATTTGTACGAAAGGTTGATATTATGGACTATAATGCATTGGCCGAACTCTTGTTTTCTCACATTGACAAGACAATGGCAGATTATGAAACAATCTATCCAAAAAGAGAACTGCCCGAAGATGCTAAGGTTACTCGTTTTGCACCAAGCCCCACGGGATTTCTTCATATAGGCGGTCTTTTTGCCGCACTCATTTCTGAGCGAATTGCTCATCAATCGGGCGGAAAGTTTATTCTCCGAATTGAAGATACCGACAAGAAACGTGAAGTTGAAAACGGTGTCGAAAAAATTCTGGAGGGTCTCATAGGCTTTGGCGTCAGCATAGACGAAGGCTTTGTCGATTTTGATTCTCAGGTTGGTGACTATGGTCCATATATGCAGAGTCAGCGTGCTCCGATTTATCAATGCTTTGCAAAAGAGCTTGTTAAAAAAGGTATGGCATACCCCTGCTTTTGCACAGAGGACGAGCTTTCGGCAACAAGAGAAAAGCAGGAAGCCGAAAAGCTTCTTCCCGGTTATTGGGGAAGCTTCGCAAAATGTCGCAATTTAACCTTTGATGAAATAAAAGAAAAAATAGATGCAGGCATGCCTTATGTGCTCCGTTTAAAATCTTGCGGAAGCGAAGATAAGAAAATTGCTTTTAAAGACGGAATCAAGGGCAAAATCGAAATGCCCGAAAACATTGTAGACGTTGTTATCTTAAAGTCCGACGGTATTCCAACATATCACTTTGCCCATGTTGTGGACGACTATCTTATGGGCACAACCAATGTTATCAGAGGTGACGAGTGGATTTCATCAATTCCGATTCATTTGCAGATGTTCTATATGCTCGGTCTTAAACCTCCCAAATATGCTCACATTGCTCCCATTATGAAAGAGGATGAGGGCGGCAAACGAAAAATCTCCAAACGAAAAGACCCTGAGGCAGCAGTTACCTACTATGACGAAGAGGGTTATCCTGCCGACGGTGTTATAGAATATCTTCTTAATCTGGCAAACTACACTTTTGAAGATTTCCGCAAAGCAAATAAGAATGCTCACTGGTCGGAATTTAAGCTTGAAATGAACAAAATGAGCAACTCAGGCGGTCTTTTTGATCTTGTTAAGCTCAATGATGTGTGCAAAAACACAGTTGCATCCTACACAGCCGAAAAGGTTTATGACCTTGCCACCAAATGGGCTCAGAAATATGACAATGAGCTCTACACGCTGCTCACACGCAACAAGGATTTCTCAGTTGCAATGTTTAATTTTGACCGCAACCCCGACAAGCCCCGAAAAGACATTGGCAAATGGTCGGAAGTGAGAGACGCTTTTGCATTTATGTTTGATGAGCTCTTTGACGGTCAATACGAAAATGTTGAAAATGTTTCTAAAGAAGATGCCAAAAAAATGCTTGAGCTGTATAAAGAAATGTATGACGAAACAGCCGACAACAGCACATGGTTCAACACTCTCAAAGACCTTGCCGAAAAAATCGGCTTTGCAAGAGAGGTTAAGGAATACAAAAAGAACCCCGATGCATTCCCCGGTCACGTTGGTGACGTCAGCAACATTTTAAGAGTTGCTGTTACCGGAAGAACAAAATCTCCCGACCTTTGCTCAATTATGAAAACCTTGGGCAAAGAAAAGGTTATTGAAAGAATAGACAAAGCAATATCCGCCTTGGGAATATAATATATGAATGGAGTGAAGAAAGTGGAAGAACATATTGTTTCCAATTTTATTAACGATGCAATTTCAAAAGATCTTGCCGACGGAGTGTACAATAAAGTGCAAACCCGTTTTCCGCCGGAGCCTAACGGCTATCTCCACATTGGCCACGTTAAGGCAATAAACATAGATTTTTCTATGGCAAAAAAATATAACGGAACCTGTAATCTCCGTTTTGACGACACAAATCCCACCAAAGAAGACGTTGAGTATGTTGACTCTATTATGGAAGACATCAAATGGCTTGGTTTCCAGTGGGACAATGTGTATTATGCATCCGATTATTTTCCTATTATATATGATTGTGCAATAAAGCTCATCAATAAAGGTCTTGCCTATGTTGATGATTTGACCGCCGACGAAATAAGAGAATATCGCGGAACCTTGAGTTCGCCCGGTAAGGAAAGTCCCTATCGCAACCGCAGTGTTGAAGAAAACCTCGACCTTTTCCGTCGTATGACCGAGGGCGAGTTTGCCGATGGCGAAAAGGTGCTCAGAGCAAAAATTGACATGGCATCGGGCAATATGAATATGCGTGATCCGGTTATATATCGTGTGCTCCATGCACATCATCACCGCACGGGCGACAAATGGTGTGTGTATCCCATGTATGATTTTGCTCACCCTATTTCCGACACTGCAGAGGGCGTAACCCACAGCCTTTGCTCACTCGAATTTGAAGACCATCGTCCACTTTATGACTGGTTCCTGAAAGCCTGCGATTTTGAAACTCCGTCACGTCAGATAGAGTTTGCCCGTCTTAATCTTACCAACACCCTCACCAGCAAAAGAAAATGCTTAAAGCTTGTGCGTGACGGCATTGTTGACGGTTGGGACGATCCGAGAATGTCGACCATAAGCGGCATGAGAAGAAGAGGATATCCTGCTGCGGCACTTCTGGATTTTGCCGAAAGAATCGGTGTTGCAAAGTCGTTTAGTGTTGTTGATTTTCAGATGCTCGAACACTGCGTCAGAGAAAATCTCAATCAGAACGCTCCCCGTGCCATGGCAGTTCTTCACCCATTAAAAGTGACAATTGCCAACTATCCCGACGGTGAAAGTGAGCTTTTGCCTGTTGAAATTAACCCTAATGATGAAAGTGCAGGCACAAAGAACATCAGCTTTTCAAAAAATATCTATATTGAACGTGACGACTTTATGGAAGTGCCTGTGAAAGGTTACAAACGCCTTACTCCCGACAATGAGGTTCGTCTTAAAGGTGCATATTTTATAAAGGTGTCTGAAATTGTTAAAGATGCAAATGGCGAAATTACAGAGCTCATTTGCACCTATGACCCCGAATCAAAGGGTGGCAACTCTCCCGACGGACGAAAAGTAAAAGGCACAATTCAGTGGGTTGATGCCAACAACTGTGCTACCGCAACTGTTAATATGTATGACAAATTGTTCCTCACATCAAACCCCGGCGACCTGGACGAATATCTTGATAACTTAAATCCTGAATCGCTGGTTGTGCTTGAGGATTGTAAGATAGATGCAGATCTTGCAAACGCAAAGATTGGCGAGTGCTTCCAGTTTATGAGAAACGGATATTTTGCAGTTGACAAACACTCCAACGATTCTAAGCTGATTTTTAACCTCACAGCAACTCTTAAAGATTCGTTCAAGATGCCTGAAACAAAATAAGGTGGCAAAATGGACAATAAAAAGGTTAAAAAAGAAAAACAGACTCCCAGCCAGTGTGATATGTGTGCCTATTACGATTACGACGAAGACTGGGAGGAGTATGTGTGCGGAATGAATATGGACGAGGACGATATGATAAAATTCTATCAGAGCCGGACAAGCTGCCCGTATTTCCGTTTTTATGACGAATACAAAATTGTCAGAAAACAAAACTAAAAGTTTATACACAAAAAGCAGGCTGAGCCTGCACCCATGTCGCGAGCAAAATGTAGTTAACATTTGTTCTCGCGAACTAAATTATACGCAATTTCCTATACAGCAAAAAAGAAGTGACCCTTGACTATTTTCATGACCTATAGTCAAGGGTCACTTCTGTTCGATTTTAATATCTAACATCTTTGGTTAACCTCTCTTTCCTTGTTTGCCTTTTGTCGCGTTTCAAACATTTCTTCAAACACTCTTTAAGTTTTCTTTTTCCTCCTGCGGAAACTGCGCTGTGTTTTGAATGTATCTTTTTGCTTCAAAAGGTGAAGTGTGAACTTTCCGTTATAAATTCGAGCTTTGGGAATTTGAGCTTATTTTATAATCTATATAAATTAATCTATATGATACGTTGCACCGTCGTGTTTTTGCTTTTATTTTATCTTCTCTCTTCTTTATTCTTCTTTACATCTTCTTATAATTCTTAGCTCAACTTTCTGCTCAAAACCTTTGGCTTTTATTATAACGAAGTTCTAACTTACTTTCTCATTGGACTGTACCTCTCTTTCTTTTCTGTGACTATAATATACCACAGGTGAGGGGTAATTTCAATATGTAAATTGTTAAAAATTTAACGTGCTTTTTTGTGGCAGATGTAGAAATTGAGGCTTTAAATAAAAAAGGTACTTTACAAACAGGTTATAGTTATGATATTATAAATTTATGGGCGTTATAAAATCGATGGGCTGTGTTGCCCCGAAGCCTTCTCTGTCAAGCAGACAGTGTGAATAACAAAAAATATGCTATACACTCAAGAGAATTGTATCAGGGTTTACAGCCCATCTATTTGAGATATCAATCTTGCACAAATTCAAAGCGAATGTCATTTCCTGCCACCGAGAACACAATGTAGGGGCAGGTTTTTTTGTTATCGGGCATATTGGTTGTTTTATAGTCGGCAACGGTGCCACAGGTAATGTAGCGGATTCCGTTTTCTATTTTCACTCCCGAAATCTCGCCGGAGTGAACATAGAATATTTTTTTGCCGCTGGCAGCGGCTGATTCCATCATTTCTTTCAAAAGACAACGGTCATAATCTGCCATTTGCTCTATAGGAAGCTTTGCGGTGATAACAATGTTTGCACTTTGTGATGTTATGGCAGTTGCAATGCCGGACCAATCCGATGGGTTTTTCAAATATCCGTCGGTGTTGTCGAGTGTCAAAAACAGTGTGCCGTCAATTGGTGTTGCTGAGTAGACATTGGCTTCTTTGCAGCCTGTCGGGAGAGGTTCGCCCGAGAGTTTTGATGTAACAAAAGAAGCAGTGTGAGCTCCAAGCAAACTGAGACGCTGAATAGAATAGATGCGGTTCAGAAGTGTTGCACCGGCAGGAATGTTTCCGCTTATGGCAACAGTTTTGCCGCTGTTTGTTATACCATATAGGCTGTCTGTGCCATAAACCGATGGCGGAGCTTTGAGCGATGAGACTTCTTTGTTGATGTTAACAAAATCCATAGAATTTCCGTATTGCACTGTTACAATAGCACCGGTTCCGTCACTTGACGTCACAGTTCCGTTATTCACTGTAACAGACGGTGAGCTTGAATTCCACTGTAACAGATGAGGACTGATATACATTTTTCTGCCGTTGTAGTCATATCCATACACAGTGATATATGCTGACGAGCCTTGGGAAAGACTCATTGTTTCGGCATCTGCTTCCAGTGTGAACAGCGAGTCGACGGCATCAATATTGATTGAAGCGGTAACATTGCCACACCGTGCATAAATTGTGTGGCTTCCGACGGTTGGCACATACATCTGCGGATTGACGGGGTTTCCGTTTTCGTCAAACATTTCATAGCTTCCAATGCCGCCTGCATATATGTTTTCGTATTCATCATAAAAAACTGCATCAAGAGAAACATAGTCCCCTGCCACCACAACGGTGCGTGAAGCGGTTATTTCACCTCTCACAGGGCCGTTGCCCACAAGACCGCCCGAAAATACGCCAATGGCAGTTGATACCGCTCTTTCAGAGCTGACGTTGTTTTTGACGGTATAGCTTCCGTCATTTTCTCGTGATGCAAAGGTTGTTGAGCCTCCACCGTCAAGATTGATTGCTTTGTTTGCTCCCAAAGCAATCATAAGCTGGGCAAGCTCGGTTTGTGTAAGTCCTCTGCAATCGGTCAGACGGCCGTCGGTTGCAACCAAAATAAGAGTTTTGCCGTCGGCACTTATGCCAACTGAGCTTCTCTGAGCATAGCCTGTAATGTTGCTTGTGAAATTTGCAACCTTGCCACCGTCAACAATCAGTGTGTTTCCGCCGGTTGCTTCTTTTATTTTGTCAACGTTTGGAGAAAGAACGGTTTCAACATTAACCGCATCGCCAATTGCAAAGTTGTCTAAAAATCCATTTATTGCCGGATTTGTTGCAAGCACAAAACCGTTTGCCGGCATATTAACTGCCTCGGCTTCTGCTTCTTTAAATCCTGTAACAATGCCGTTTTCAACCAGCATAACCCTGTAGCCCACTCCGGGAGTTTTTGATGCCCATTTGGAGGTTAGCATATTCATTGCACCGGTGTTTACAGGCATTTTGTTTATCTGATACACAGAACACGAATACCCTTGAGGTGATGTTACTGTTGATGAAAAAGAAAAATATTCCATCATCACCTGATTGTCTTCGGTAATAACAAAGCTGGGCATATTATCAAGAGCAGGTGACGACACCATCTCGCCGTTTTGATACACCATACCAATCATATTTGTCTGTCCCGATGACAAATTAAAAAAGTCGCCGTTTATGGCAAGGGCGGCACCCGAATCTTTTGCCATTTGTTTAACCGTTGAAAGATAGCTTGCACCCTTCGATGATGTGAGAACCTTGACGGATGCGTTGGGGTTTGATATGTCAACATAAGCTATATAGGCTTTAATTCTGCCGTTTTCGGTTATTATGTTGCGTTCTTCATATGTTATTGCATTGTTCACTTTTTCGCTTATCTTTTGAGTGTAGAGATATGCGGCATTGACTGAAAGGGAACTTAATGTAATGCAAAGTGATGCTGCAATGCTGATTAATTTTTTCATATTATCATTCCTTTCGATTTATGTAGCAGTTTAATATTATGATGGATGCTGTGAAGGAATATTTTAATATTTTCTGCTAATCTGCCAAACATATGCATTTCTTCGCTCATTTGTGCTTATCTTGCCTTCGGCATTTTAAAAATCCGCATTTTTTGCCGACCGAAAATTAAACTCCGGCTGTCAGCCGTCGAACAAAATTTTCTAAATCAATGCAGTGAAGCGGGATTTGATTCTGCATTGATTTTCGGCAAAAAATTTGATTTTTAAAACCGATAAGCAATGCCGCTCCGAAAAGCATATGATTGGCTGATTAGTGCGCAAATTAAAAGTTTCGCACAAACCTAAAGTTCGTTTGGGTTCCCGGAGCAACCTATGAGTACGGTTTAAAAATTACATTTTTCCAATATGCACCTTGCAACATCAATTACCCCTGCAGGTTGCAAGGTGAAAGCCGAGCTTCATCTGAGTGATGAGTGCGAGGCGGTATTGAAAGAAAAATGGGATTTTTAAACAGGAAGTACTCATCCAGTTGCGTAGAGAAACTAAACGAACTGCGAATGACAAACATTAAATTCTACCTTCACAGCATCCATCTTAAGATAAGCGTATAACATAAAGGAATATTAAAATGAATTTTACCAAATATGCCAAAAGCCACCAAACAACAATTTGTCTCGAACTTGAACGTGTTAGTATGTTGCTTGAGCTTGCAGGCAATCCCGACAAAAAACTAAAGATAATTCACGTTGCCGGCACAAACGGAAAGGGGTCGGTGTGCTCTTTTGTGTGTGAAGGACTGGTGCATATGGGCAACACAGTCGGAAAGTTTTCGTCTCCGGAGCTTTTTGACGTGACCGACACCATAACTGTTAACTCAATCCCTATCCGTGCCGATGAACTGGAAGCAATTTACGGTGTACTTTCTCCTCTTTGTGAGCAAACAAAAATCAAAACAGGAAAGGCACCGTCGCAATTTGAGATAAACTTTGTTGCTGCTCTTATTCATTTTGTCCGCTCAGAGTGTAGCTACGCAGTGCTTGAATGTGGCATGGGCGGAATGGGCGATGCAACCAACGCAATCTGCGATTCTATCGTTAGCGTTATCACCCCTATTTCTCTTGACCATCAGGCATATCTTGGCTCAACTCTTGGGGAGATAGCAACCAATAAGTGTGGCATATTCAAGCCAAGCTCAACAGTGATAACCGGTTTTCAGCAAGAAGAGGTTCTTGATGTTATTCAAAATCTTAGCGGAGACAGAAATCTGATTGTTGCCCAGCAACCAACCATTGGCGAGTCTTGCGGATTTTATGAGACGGTGTCGTACAGGGGCGTTGAAGGTGTAACTCTTTCGCTGGCAGGTGTTCATCAGGCAAAAAATGCCGCAATAGCATCTGAGGTGCTCTTTTTCTTGGGGGCAACCGATGATGACGTTTCTTATGCACTCTCTCACGGCTCCAACCCCGCAAGGTTTGAGAAGATTGGGGATAATGTCTGGTTTGACGGAGCTCACAACCCTGACGGAGCAGCCGGCTTTGTCGCAACGGTTAACCGTCGGAGGTATGGAGGCAAAATTATTTTTGTTGTGGGTTTTATGGCCGACAAAGACTATGAATCTGCCCTTTCTCAGCTCAAAAATCTAAGGCACCAAAATTTTGAAATATATGCAGTGCCGGTGTTGTCGAATCCTCGAAGCGAAAGTGCCGACAACATATGCAAGTGCTGCGAATCACTGGGGTTTTGCACAAAAGCATTTAATAATGTGAAAGAAGCAGTGGCAGAGGCTCAAAAAGATGCTGATGCAGTGTTCGTTTTTGGCTCACTCTATATGTATAAGGAGATGATGAGTTGCGAATAGACAAGCTCCTTGCAAACAGCACCCCGTTGGGGCGTAAAGAAATAAAGCAATATATACGAAAAGGGCAGGTCAGGTGCAATGATAAGGTCATAACCGACCCCGGAACCCACGTTGATGAAAACAATGACGAAATCACGATGAATGGTGAAAGGGTAACCTATTCTAAACATACCTATCTTATGCTCAATAAGCCCGACGGCTACATAAGTGCCACATTCGACAAGCACTATCCCGTTGTGACAGAGCTTGTGCCCGAGGAATTTTCGCACGTTGAGCTTTTTCCTGTTGGTCGGCTCGACATCGACACTCACGGTCTTCTTCTGCTCACCAACAACGGCGATCTTGCACACAGGCTTTTGTCGCCAAAATCACAGGTTCCCAAAACGTATTTTGTTAAATCCGCAAAGCCGGTTAATGATGCCGATATTGAAACTTTTGCAAAGGGTATCGAGCTTGAACCGGATTTTACAACTCTTCCTGCCAAGCTTGAACCCATAGCTGATGATAAGCTCACCTCACACGTTACAATATATGAAGGCAAATTTCATCAGGTTAAGCGTATGTTTGAAGCAATAGACAATGAGGTCTTATATCTTAAGCGCCTCTCAATGGGAAGCCTTGTTCTCGATGAAACACTTTCCGAGGGAGAGTGTCGACCGCTTACGGAAGATGAAATATCAGATCTTATTCAAGGTTTGTCTTAAGCAGTTGCGTTAATATCCGAACACGTTTTGGGTGCGTGTTTTTACGCCACTGCATCGTTAAAATACTCGCAAATGCGTCAGCATTAGCTGCGTTTTTGCCTTACATTGCCGCAAAAACACAGCACCGAAAATTCTTTGAACCTAAAACAAAGAAAAATTGTGACTTTTCAAGGCGGAAGGTCGAAGGAATACTGGCGTATTTCGAGACCGACAACGAAGTAAAGCTGCTATTTTTCTTGTTTTAGGCGAGTTCGGATATTAACGCAACTGCTTAAGATAAACTTTTGACGAAAGGAATGTATAGAATGGACATTATAAAAACTCTTGCATCAGAGCTTGAGCTCAAAGAAAAACAAGTTGCCGATACCGTTGCTCTCATAGACGACGGCAACACAATTCCCTTTATTGCCCGTTATCGTAAGGAAGTGACCGGCTCTCTTGATGACGAAATTTTAAGACGTCTTTTTGATCGCCTTAACTATCTTCGTTCTCTCGACGAAAGAAGAGAGGAGATTTTGCGTCTCATAGATGAACAGGGCAATCTGACCGACGAACTTCGGGAAAAAATTGAAGCTGCAACAGTGCTTCAGGAGCTTGAAGACATTTATCGTCCGTTCCGTCCCAAAAGACGCACAAGAGCCACCATTGCCAAAGAAAAGGGGTTGGAACCTCTTGCCAATCTCATATATTTGCAGGCAGAAAAAAGCGGCAACCCCTACGACTTCGCCGCAGAATACATAAATGAAGAAAAAGAAGTCCTCACCGCCGAGGACGCAGTGGCAGGTGCGATGGACATTATAGCAGAATCCATTTCGGACGATGCTGACTACCGCAAAGAAATCAGAGCCATCACCTTTGGCCACGGCATAATGGTGACAAAAGCTGCAACCGAGGAAGACAGCGTATATTCAATGTATTATGAATTTTCAGAACCTGTCAAAAAAATTGCCGGCCACCGAGTGCTTGCAATAAACCGCGGCGAAGCAGAAAAAATGATTTCTGCCGATATCGACATTGACGAGGAGCTTATTTTAAAATATCTTTATGCCCAAACAGTTAAAGAGTCAATTTTTGAGGAGATAATGAAAGAGGCTGTTGCCGATTCCTACAAGCGTCTCATAAAGCCATCCATTGAACGTGAAATAAGAAATGCCATAACTGAGGATGCCGAAGAACAGGCAATAAAGCTTTTTTCCAAAAACCTCCATCAGCTTCTTATGCAGCCGCCAATGAAGGGCAAAACAGTTCTTGGTCTTGACCCCGGCTATCGAACAGGCTGCAAGCTTGCTGTTGTTGATGAAACCGGAAAAGTGTGCGACACAGGTGTTGTTTTTTGCACCCTTGAACATCACGACAAACAAAAGAGCAATGCCTATGTTAAAAGTCTCATTGCCAAACACGGCGTCGAGCTGATTGCCATTGGCAACGGAACGGCTTCAAAAGAGTCGGAAATATTCATTGCTTCTCTTTTAAAAGAGCTCGACACCAAGGTGTATTATATGATGGTCAGCGAGGCCGGTGCATCTGTATATTCTGCATCAAAGCTTGCCGCCGAGGAGTTTCCTGATTTTACCGTCGAGCAAAGAAGTGCGGCTTCAATAGCACGCCGAATTCAGGACCCATTGGCTGAGCTTGTTAAAATTGACCCAAAATCTATTGGTGTTGGTCAGTATCAGCACGATATGAACCAGAAGCGACTCAGCGAGGCTTTGGGAGGAGTTGTTGAAAATTGTGTTAACAGCGTCGGCGTTGACCTCAACACTGCCTCGGCACCGCTCCTTTCCTACGTTGCCGGTGTGTCTATGCCCATTGCCAAAAACATTGTTAAATATAGGGAAGATAACGGCAAGTTCACAAGCCGCAAACAGCTTTTAAAGGTTGCAAAGCTCGGACCTAAGGCATTCACCCAGTGTGCCGGATTTTTAAGAATTCCCGGAGCGGAAGAATTTTTAGACACAACTTCTGTTCATCCCGAAAGCTATGATGCGGCCTTAGCCCTCATCACAGAGCTTGGCTACAGTGGTGACGACGTGAGAGACGGCAATATTTCCGACATTAAGCTCAGAATGAAAAATATGAATCTGGATGAGTTTTGCTGCACGCACGGAGTTGGCAGACCAACTGTTACCGATATTGTCGACTCACTCCTGAAGCCCGGCCGCGACCCCAGAGACGAAATGCCAAAACCGGTGCTTATGGAGGATGTTATGAGCATAGAAGACCTTAAACCCGGAATGGTGATGACGGGAACTGTGCGTAATGTAATCGATTTTGGTGCATTTGTAGACATAGGCGTTCATCAGGACGGTCTTGTGCACATATCACAAATCAGCAATAAATTCATCAAGCATCCCACCGATGTTTTGTCGGTAGGTGATATTGTTAAGGTGAAAATTATAGATATAGATCTTAAAAAGAATAGAATTTCTTTGTCTATGAAAGAAGTCTGATTTTGTCAAGTCCAAAAATTCTGAAGAGGTTTTGAATTAATTTGTGCATTAATAACAAAGTTTGAAAAGCGACTTTTTTTGATTAAAAAACAATGAACGTTTTTTTGCATAAAAACTCAAAATCAACTTGCTGTTTTGTGCAAAAAGTATATGTTTTAATGCCGAAATTGTCTGAGTTGAAATCCTGTTTTTTACTTTTATGTAATGTAACCAAATATTCAGAATAATTTTGTGAAAATAGCCATTAGCAAAAAAAAATGATTTGTGTTATAGTATAGTCATAATTATGGAAGTAGTTTTTAGGAGGTCATTAAAATGGCAAATTTAAATTTACAGCACATTTATAAAACATATGCAGGCGGTGTTACAGCTGTTTCTGATTTTTGTCTCGACATTGAAGACAAAGAGTTTATCGTGCTTGTTGGTCCTTCAGGATGCGGTAAGTCCACAACTCTCAGAATGATTGCCGGACTTGAAGAAATTTCTGATGGCGAATTATATATCGGAGACAGACTCGTTAACGACGTTGCTCCCAAAGACAGAGATATCGCAATGGTTTTCCAGAACTATGCTCTCTATCCTCATATGACAGTTTTTGAGAACATGGCTTTTGCTCTCAAACTCAGAAAAATTCCAAAAGCTGAAATCAGAGAACGTGTAACAGAAGCTGCACGTATCCTCGATATCGAACACCTTCTCGACAGAAAACCCGCCGCTCTTTCCGGTGGTCAGAGACAGCGTGTTGCTCTCGGTCGTGCTATCGTTCGTGAACCTAAAGTATTCCTTATGGACGAACCTCTCTCTAACCTTGATGCTAAGCTCAGAGTTCAGATGAGAACCGAGATTTCCAAACTCCATCACAAACTCCAGACAACATTCATCTACGTTACCCACGACCAGACAGAAGCTATGACAATGGGTACAAGAATCGTTGTTATGAAAGACGGTTTTGTTCAGCAGATCGACACACCCATGAACCTCTATAACAAACCTGTTAATATGTTTGTTGCAGGCTTCATCGGCAGCCCCCAGATGAACTTTGCTTCATGTGTTGCTGAAGAAGACAACGGTGCAATATACCTCAAGTTTGCCGGCAACTCCATCAAACTTCCTGAAGGCGTTGCAACAAAGGTTAGAGAAGCAGATTGCATCGGCAAAGAAGTTGTTCTCGGTATCAGACCTGAAGACCTTCACGACGAAGAAAGCTTCCTTTCACTCAATCCTGACTCTGTTATCACTGCAGACGTTGAAGTTACCGAAATGATGGGTGCAGAAACATATCTCTACCTCAAGGTTGGTGACAACAGCTTCACAGCAAGAGTTAACCCCAGAAGCACAGCTAAGGTTGATGACACAATCAAAATTGGTGTTGATATGAACAAGATTCATCTCTTCGACAAAGAAACCGAAAAGGCAATTCTTAACTAATTTATAACAAATAACTAAAATACTGTGGCCAAGGTTGCCACAGTATTTTTTTTGTGATATAATCAATAATAGATTTTACAAAAGAAGGTGTTACATTTGAAAAAAACAAAAAGAATTTTTGCACTCATATGTTTGGTAATAATTGTTGTTGCAGCAGTCAAGCTCGTTCCTTTGGTAGTTGAATATTTGTCGGGTTCTGTGTATAGCGGAGAACCGGTTGAAGTTGATGTTGCCATGGGAGCTACGGTTTCCGATGTTGCATCTCAGCTTGAAGAAATGAACATTATAAAAAGTAAATACACATTAATGCTAAAATATAAGCTTAATGCTTCCGATTATGATAACATTTCATATGGAACCCATCTTATAACTGAGGGAATGTCGATTGATGAGATAATAAAGGCTCTCACAGTTTCCACCGCACCCACCAACACGGTCACTGTGTCTATTCCCGAAGGGTATTCAATAGAAATGATAGCTCTGAAGCTCGAAGAGTGCGGGCTTTGCAGCTTTGAAGATTTTATATCTGAGGTGCAGCATGGTGATTTTGACCATGAATTTATAAAGTATATTCCTGACGGAAACTATAAATACAAGCTCGAAGGTTTTATGTTTCCAAACACTTACGAGTTTTATGAGGATGCTTCTGCTCACGACATAGCCGACAAGCTTCTCGGCACATTCGAGCAGGAATACGAAAAGTATTTTTCATCATACGATAAAATGTTTGAAATTGTGACCACAGCATCTATTGTTGAAAGAGAAGCTGTGCTCGATTCTGAGCGTGCCACCATTGCAGGCGTTATCGGCAACCGCATAAGCAAAGACATGCTTTTGCAGGTGGACGCAACAGTTGTATACGCAAAATCGGCAGGACGTTATGATATGACTCAGGTTACTTATGCCGATCTTGAGGTGGACTCTCTTTACAATACCTACAAGCACAAAGGCCTCACTCCGGGTCCTATTTGCAATCCGGGCATAAAATCTATAATTGCCTCAGCAAAACCAGAGAGTCATTCGTGGCTTTTCTATCATACCGACGAAGAAAAGAAGGACGGAAGCCACATTTTTACCGAAAACTTTGATGACCATATTTCAACCATGAATTAATCATAATTTTAAGAAAGGCAGCTATAATTATGAAAGAACTGTTTCAGCTTTTTTTAGCTTTTGCTCGTATTGGAGGTTTCACCTTTGGCGGCGGTTATGCAATGCTTCCGATGATACAATCCGAAATTGTTGAACGAAAAAAATGGGCAACAGAAGAAGAGGTTATGAACTATTATGCCGTTGGTCAGAGCACTCCCGGTGTTATTGCCGTCAACACGGCAACCTTTATAGGCTACAAAAACAAAGGGATACCCGGAGCCATTTTTGCAACGCTGGGTGTTATTACACCGTCAATTGTGATAATAACTGTGATTGCAGCATTCATCCGCAATTTTCTTGAATACGAAATAGTTTCTCACGCTCTTGCAGGAATCAATGTGGCTGTGGCAGTGCTTGTGATAAATGCGGTGGTTTCACTTTGGAAAAAAGGTGTAAAAAACGTTTTTGGATTTTGTATGTTTCTGGCGGCTTTTGCCATTTCTGTTCTGACCAATTGGTCGCCTATAATTGTTGTGGTAGTTGCTGTTTTAGCCGGCACACTTTACGGCACATATTCCGGAAGAAAGGCAGGTAAAGAGTAATGAATGTTTTTCTTGCACTGTTTTTTGAATTTTTCAAAACCGGACTATTTGCTGTGGGCGGCGGTCTTGCAACTTTGCCGTTTCTATACAACATAGCCGAAAAATATACTTGGCTCGATGCTGCAAATATGAGTGATATGATAGCTGTTTCCGAGTCAACTCCGGGCCCCATAGGAGTTAATATGGCAACCTATTGCGGTTATAATGCGGGCTATACACTTGGAGGTGTTGCAAGTGGGATTGTCGGAGGCATTGTTGCAACGCTTGCGTTGGTTTTACCCTCGGTTATAGTTATACTAATTATTGCCCGTGTCCTCGACAAATTCAAAAACAGCACACTTGTTGACAATGCGTTTAAAGGTCTTAGACCTGCAGTATGCGGTCTTATTGCCGCTGCTGCACTTTCTGTTTTTCTGTCGGCGTGTTTTAATATTGATGCCTTTGATAAAACGTCCGATATTGCATCGGTTTTTGACATAAAGGCTCTGATTCTTTTTGTTATCATATTTGTTTTCAACCGTAAGGTGAAGCTGCATCCTATATTTGTTATAATTCCTTCTGCCATTGTGGGAATACTTCTTAAAATGTAATTACAGTATCATTACATCTTTTTTTGCCACTTGCAAAATATTGGATATGGTGGTATTATTATATAGTATGAAAAGGTGTGTCAATTTTAGATGGCCGCCATATGAGTTTGATAATACAAAAGGAGGTCTTGTCTATGTGGATTTGTCCTGTATGTCAAAAAGAGAATATAAATAATACACACATTTGCCTTAACTGTTATAAAGGTAAAATCTGCACCGAATGCAAAGATATTTTTTCCGGAGATGTGTGCACCGCTTGCGGCAGAGATTTGTCGGTTAAACAGTGGTTCACCGAAGAAGAATATGAAAAATATCTTGCCTCAATAGCGTCAACATCAATAAAAGCATCTGCCGATGGAATTATTGAAGAAACACCTGTTGAGGAAGCTCCTGCCGAGGAAGCTCCTGTCGAGGAAGCTCCTGCCGAGGAAGCAGCCGTTGAGGAAGCACCCATTGAGGAAGCACCCGTTGAGGAAGCTCCTGCCGAGGAAGCACCTGTTGAGGAAGCTCCCGTTGAGGAAGCACCCGTTGAGGAAGCTCCTGCCGAGGAAGCACCTGTTGAGGAAGCTCCTGTCGAGGAAGCTCCCGTTGAGGAAGCTCCTGTTGAGGAAGCTTCTGCCGAGGAAGCTCCTGTCGAGGATGCTCCTGCCGAGGAAGCACCTGTCGAGGATGCTCCCGTTGAGGAAGCTCCTGTCGAGGAAGCTCCCGTTGAAGAAGCTCCTGCTGAAGAAGCTCCCGTTGAAGAAGCTCCTGCTGAAGAAGCTCCTGCAACAGTTAAGCCGAAGAAAAAGAAAGGCAAAACTTTCTTGCTCATACTTTTGGCACTCATCATAACCGGAGCACTTGCGTTTGCTGTGTATTACTACATATACCTTCCGGGTTATCCCATCGGACGTCCTGCGTCCGACAGTGCTGTTTCATCTGATGTACTCGATGATATAATCGAAGAAGATTCGGCAATTGATTCTGCAATCGTATCTGACGGCAACTTGTCCGATATTACAACCGATATAAATAGCGGTCATTATCTTACCGCCTATAACAAAATTCGCCAGAGCGATTCGTATTCCGACAAAAGTGAGCTGTTGACTCAGATTGCCTGTGCACTCTCGAAGCAAATCAGCTCAGGCTATGACCATACCGCAGCGGCGCTGAGTGACGGCACCGTTGTGGCTGCAGGTAATGGTTCTTCAGGCAAGAATGATGTTGCAGGCTGGGCAGATGTTGCTGCAGTTTCCGCCCGTGGAGTTCACACGGTGGGTATGAAGAATGACGGAACAGCCGTTGCCACCGGCTCTAATAAGTACGGTCAGTGTGATGTTGGCTTATGGACATCTCTTACAGACATAAAAGCCGGAAGTGAACACACAATTGCTTTAGTATCGGACGGCACAGTTGTTGCAACCGGCAGTAACGAAAAAGGACAGTGCAACATTGGCGAGTGGACAGATGTTAAACAGATTTCTGCCGGCTCAAAGCACAGTGTGGCTCTTAAATCAGACGGTACTGTTGTTGCAACCGGCGATAATCAATATGGTCAATGTGATGTGTCCGGATGGACAGATATTGTTCAGATAAGTGCAGGCGACTGGTACACTGTTGGACTTAAAGCCGACGGCACAGTTGTTGCTGTGGGCAACAACAGCCACGGTCAGGCAGATCTTTCTATGTGGAATGATGTTGTGTTTGTGTCTGCAGGCTTGTGGCACACAGTTGGACTTAAAGCAGATGGAACTGTTGTGGCGGCAGGAGCTAACGACCATGGTGAATGTGAAGTGTCTGAGTGGACAGATGTTGTCTCTGTTGTGGCAGGCGGCTATCATTTTACAACAGCAATAAAAGCAGACGGCACAGTTTTAGCAATAGGCTACAATGCCGATGGTCAGTGCAACGCTTCTCAGTGGACAGGTATTGCAGTTGATTAAGTTAAATTTTATAAGAAAGTTGTGATTTTTGTTGAACAGATATCATCGTGTCTACACGCAAATTGACCTTAATAAAATATATCACAACGTGGAACAGATTAAGTCAAAGGTTTCCGAAAATATCAAGATTATGCCGGTTGTCAAAGCCGATGCCTATGGCCATGGAGCGGTTGCTGTTGCAAAAGCTCTTTCTCCGATTGCCGATGCTTATGCAGTTGCGGTAATTGAAGAAGCTTTAGAGCTTCGCTCCGCAGGCGTAACAAAACCCATTCTTATTGTAGGCACATTGTCGTCGGCTCATTTTACAGAAGCTGTTGAATGTGACGTTACTGTAGCGGTATACACGGAAGAAATGGCTAAAAGACTTTCGGATGTGGCATTGTCTCTTGGAAAGGAAGCCTTTGTTCATTTGGTTTTAGACACGGGAATGAATCGCATAGGAATGAGTTGCACAAATGAATCGGTGGAGCTTGCAAAGCGTATATCCAATATGCCATTTCTTAATGTATGCGGAATTTTTTCCCATTTTGCAACATCCGACGAAAGCGATAAAACTTTTTCGGATATTCAGCACAAGCGTTTTGAAGAGTTTTGCTGTAAACTTCAAAGCATTGGCATAAATCCGGAGGTCAAGCATATGTGCAACAGCGCTGCCATACTTGATTTGCCTGATTGTTATTATAACATGGTGCGTCCCGGCATTATAACCTACGGTCTGTATCCGTCGGATGAAGTGTCAAAAACGTCTTTTAATCTGGAGCCTGCGTTAGAGCTCAAAACTCACATAAGCTACGTAAAGCACGTTCCGGCAGGTGAGGGCATAAGCTATGGTCTCACCCACACCACTGCATCAGACAGAATCATTGCCACTGTTCCGGTTGGCTATGCCGACGGTTATCCGAGGCTTATGTCTAATAAAGGACGAGTGATTGTGAGAGGACAGTACGCCCCGATTGTGGGGAGGGTGTGTATGGACCAGTTTATGATTGACGTTACAGACATTCCAGACGTATGCATTGAAGATTCGGTCACACTAATCGGCTCCGACGGTGAATGCTTCATTAGTGTTGATGAGGTTGCAGCCAATGCAATGACAATAAACTATGAAATAATCTGCGGCATAAGCAAACGAGTGCCAAAGGTGTATATTAAAAAATAAACAAAAACCATAGCAGTGAATTTTGGTATAATTTCACGCTATGGTTTTTTGATATATAAAATATTATGCCGCGTTTTGTTCAAGATAACAGCTTTATATAAGAGTGAGAGAGTCAGGTGTTTTTATAAACTGACGGGCATGGGCTATTTCGCTGATTAGAAAATCTATATCATCTAAAGAGCATTGACGATAGGGTGAATGAGAATCAAATTTTTCACTGTCACACAAATACACCTTTTTTGAGGCGTTTTTGAGCATTGGCATTCTCACTTCAATCTCTGCCTGAGAAATGTCCCAAATGTTTCCGTCTGATGATATGGATTTGGTTGAAAAAAACATTATATCAGCATACATATTCTCAAATGTGCGCTGTGCATCCTTTCCAACAAGGCAGGTACGGTTTTCCGGGCTAAGCATTCCTCCCGAAGATATTATCCTGATATTTGAACCCGACATGAGGCTTATGATTTCAATGTTGTTGGTCACAATTGTAATTGAATTTTTATCTATAATTTCGGCGGCAAGAAAAAAAGCTGTCGATGATTGGTCCAAAAATATAACGTCTCCGTCTTTCACAAGACGTGCCGCCTTTTTTGCAATGACTTTTTTTGCAGCTATGTTATGATTGGAGCGGCTGTTGAATGCTGCAACGTTAGAGTAATTTGTAACAAGCTCTGCTCCGCCATAGCGGCGTTTTATAACGCCTTTGCTTTCAAGTGCAGACAGGTCTCTCCGGATGCTTGATTCACTTGCAAACAAAGCTTTGCATAGCGCTTTCACCGTGACAAAACCGCCGGAGTCTTTGAATATATTGATAATTTCCGCTTCTCTTTCTTTTTTCAGCATAGTTTGCTCCTTTGAATATTTCTGACTGATTAATCATCTATTTTTGCATTATTTTCTAAAAATTGATTGATTCATCACGAAATATTGATTTATTTTGATTGTTTTATTATAATATATTTTATCATAAAAGTAAATAGCCATATTATAGTCAAGGAGTTTTTATAATGGATATAAATGAACTTTTACAGGGAGTAGAGTGTAGTTGCGGTAAATTTCATAGCTGCGATATAGAGTATGTGTACATAGCAGACGGTGCAATCAGCAAGTTAAAAAACATATGCACGATCTATAACAAAATATTAATCGTAGCCGACGAAAACACTTTTGCCGCCGCAGGCGAAAAAACAGAAAAAGCTTTAGCCGGCAAGACAATCCGAAAGATTATTTTTGACGGAAATAATATTTTGATTCCAAATGAAGATGCAATTAGTGAAGTTGAAAGCAAGCTTGAAGATTCCGACCTTATTGTTGGTATAGGCTCGGGTGTTATTCAGGATTTGTGCAAATATGTATCTTTTAAAAACAACATTCCATATATGGTGGTGGCAACGGCACCATCAATGGACGGATACGCCTCCGACGGTGCCGCAATGATTCTTGGTGGTATGAAAGAAACTGTTAAAGCAGGGCTTCCACGTGCCATTATTGCCGACACCGAAGTGTTGAAAAATGCTCCGATTGAAATGATAAAAGCCGGCTATGGCGATATTATAGGAAAATATTCTGCACTCAATGACTGGAAGCTCAGCCATATTATCAATGATGAATATTTTTGCCCGTATATCTACAACACAACCATGGATATGGTCAAAAAAACTCTCGGTCTTGCAGAGGGACTTATAAAAAGAGATGCCAAAAGCGTTGGTGTGCTTATGGAGGCGCTTGTTATCGTGGGCATTCTTATGAGCTTTGCCACATCTTCCAGACCGGCATCGGGCAGTGAACATCACCTGTCGCACTTTTTTGAGATTGTCGGCATTGTGGCAGGTGAGGAGTATCTCCCTCACGGCATAGATGTTGCTTTTTCGACAGTTGTTACAGCTCAGATAAGAGAAAGAATTTTGAAGACCGACTTTCCTGATGTTCAGTATAGAGAGACAAGGGAAGAATATGAAGCAAAAATGGAAGATATATACAGGCAGGTTGCTTCCGGTTGTATAAAGCTTCAGGATAAGGTGGGTAATTACGCCAAAAACAGAATAGAATTGTATAAATCAAAGGAACAGGAAATCCGCCAAATCCTTGCCGAAATGCCATCGGCAGACGAAATCAAAAAAATGCTTGAGCTTGCCAAGCTCGACATTGCCACGTTCTATAATCTTTACTCCGGCCAAAAGATTAACAACGCCGTAAAATATGCTAAAGACTTGAAAGACCGCTACACCGTGCTGTGGATTAACTACGATTTGTTTGGAGGGATACTGTGATAAATTGCGAAAATATAAAACTCATTGCAATGGACCTTGACGGCACTCTCACTCAGCATAAACAGCCTATGAGTGAAGAAACCCGAAAAACCCTCGACGCACTTTCCAAAAAATATAAGCTCCTTATGGTTGGTGCGGGGCAGGTTATGCGCATATTTAATCAGATGGAACACTATCCTCTCGATATTATAGGCAACTATGGCCTGCAATATGGAAGATATAATGAAGAAACAAAAAGCATCGATATGGTTCGTGATTTGAGCTTTGATTGCAACCGCGAATCTGTCGAAAAAAAGGTTACGTATTTCCGCGAAAAATATGGCTACACAAATTTTAGCGGCGACAGTGTAGAATATCACCCATCCGGTTGCATAACCTTTCCGATTCTCGGCACAAAGGCACAACAGACCGATAAGCTTGCCTTCGACCCCGACAGAGCAAAAAGAAGAAAGATTTATGATGAGGTGAAAGCTGCATTTGGTGACTATTGCGTTTTTGTGGGAGGGTCGTCATCTTTTGATATGGCACCAAAACCCTACGATAAATATCACGCTCTGGATATGTATTGCAAAGAGCAGGGTTTGGGTCACGAAAATGTTGTGTTTATAGGTGATGACTATGGTCTTGGCGGAAATGATGAGTCGGTGTATAAATCGGATTTTCATTTTATAACCATAGATAATTATCTTGATTTTCCAAAGTTAGTGTCGCAACTTTTGTAAAACAGACGCTATAATCAGTGGTGTTACAACGACTTAGAATTTGCAAATGAATACAAATAAAAGAGTATATCGAAAAACCGGCTTCGGCTTACGCCTGCAGAGGTTTTCTCCGATATACTCTTTTCTTGTTAATCAAAATAATTAAATTATACAATTAATGATAGAACAACTGTTTTACACACCTGAAATACGATTATAAATTCTCAACATAATCATTGTCGGTAAAAAGCTTGTCGCCTTTTGCAGCACTCGTTGCCAAAAAATCGCATCTTTCATTTTCGGGGTGACCGTCGTGCCCCTTAACCCAGCAAAATTCAACATCGTGAATTTTCATAAGTTCTATCAGCCTGCCAAAGAGCTCTTGATTTTTGACAGGTTCTTTTTTGCTGTTTTTCCATCCGTTTTTTTGCCACGAGTCTATCCATTTTTTGTTGACAGAGTCAATAAGATACTTTGAGTCGCTCCATAGCTTAACTTTGCACGGTTCCTTCAAGGCTTCAAGTCCGGTTATTGCAGCCAGCAGCTCCATGCGGTTGTTGGTTGTGCACTCAAATCCTGCCGAAAGCTCTTTTTGAGCACCGTTGTATGACAGTATCACACCGTATCCGCCTTTGCCGGGATTGCCGCTGCAGGCTCCGTCGGTATAAATCGTAACTTCTTTCATCAATAACATTCTCCTTTTGGGGAATCAATACTTAAGAACTCTTTCTTTGTTTTCCGAAACTCGTTTCAGCATCAGTTTGTCGATGGTGGGATAGGTTGAAAATACAACGATGAGTCCGATAAGCGAAAACAGAATCAATCCGGCAATAATAGCAAGCACCATTGGCGAAAGAACAAATAAATACAGGCATCCTGCTAAAACTGCACCAACTATAATTGTGATAAAAATATTGAGGGGCAGTTTTCCGATTGCGAATATGACAGCATTCTTAAAAAGCTTTGAAAATTTGAGCTCAAAGGTTACCATCATTGTGTAAATATAAAAATGCGCCCACGTAAAGATTACGGTAACGGCAATAATGAGACCGGCGGCAATGTTTGGCATAGCACTGCCCATCTGGGGCATATCAACAGGTGCAACATACACGTAAAAATAATATGCAACATAAAGGAGCGTGTAGCCAACAAGATCAACCACACTCATAATAAAGCCCTGCTTAAAATTCTTTCGGAAATGCTCCCAAAAATCGCTTAAAACCCATGCGTGCTCTCTGCGCTGCATATTTCTTATAACATAGGTGAAGCCTGCTGTTGCAGGTCCGGTTATAAAGAGTGAAACTGCAAGAATAATAAGAGAGATATAGTCCGGTGCTATTTTAAAAACCGGAATCTTAAAAATATCGGATATGGAAGTTAGGTTACGGTTTAATTCCAAAGAAAAATACAAGCCAAAAAGTAAGGGGAATATTGCCAAAGTGTATATGAGATTGAGCTGAGTCAGCTTTCCTATTTTTGAACCCAAAATTTCAAAAAACACAAAAAGCCGTCTTTTTTCGGGCTCGTCCTTCGACACTCCTCTTCCCGGTTTGGATTCTTTTGTTATAAATCCTGCCATTTGTATACCTGCTTTCGTTTTATTGATAAATTATCATTCATTATAGCACAATATGCAGAGAAAATCAAGGATTATAGACTTTATAAAAGTTCATAAATCTCTCTTGTATTAAATTTGAGTTACGTCACTTGACAAAATCCAATAAATGGTGTAAGGTATATAATGTTAATACTATATGTTGGGGTGGTTTAAAGAAATGGCCGGCAAGAAAAAAGAATATTCAAACGAAAGCATATCGCAGCTCAAAGGTGCCGACAGAGTCCGTCTGCGTCCTGCAGTAATATTTGGCTCCGATGGCATTGAAGGCTGTCAGCATGCTATGTTTGAAATACTTTCCAACTCTCTCGACGAAGCAAGAGAAGGGCATGGAGATGTTATAGAGATAACCCGTTATCTCGACAAATCAATCGAAATTACCGACTATGGCAGAGGCGTGCCCGTAGACTACAACCCCGTTGAAGACCGTTTCAACTGGGAGCTTGTGTATTGTGAGCTCTACGCCGGCGGCAAATACGACAACAATTCCGGCTCCAACTATGAATACAGCCTCGGTCTTAACGGTCTTGGTGCCTGTGCAACTCAGTATGCTTCGGAATATATGGATGTTACTGTCTACCGCGACGGATTCAAATACGGACTTCACTTTGAAAAGGGCGAAAACGTTGGCGGCCTTTCAAAAGAGCCGTTCCGCCACCGTCACACTATGACAAAAACCAAATGGAGACCCGACCTTGATGTCTTTACCGATATCGACATCAGTGCCGAGTTTTATCATGATGTCTTAAAAAAGCAGGCAATTGTAAATAAGGGTATTTTGCTCAGATTCAAAAATGAAATCTCCAAAGGCGAGTTTGAAACAACCGACTATAAATATGAAGAAGGTATTGTTGACTATGTTAACGAGATAGCCAACGGCGAGGCTATGACCGATGTTAAGTTTGTTGAATGTGAACGCACCGGTCGTGACCGTGAAGACAAGCCTGATTACAAAGTAAAGCTCTCGGTTGCATTTTGCTTTTCCAATAAGGTCACCGGTCTCGAATATTATCATAACTCCAGCTTTCTTGAACACGGCGGTTCGCCCGACAAAGCTGTTGCCAGTGCTTTTGTTAATCAGATTGACAAATATATCAAGCAAATCGGAAAATATAACAAAAACGAATCCAAAATCAATTTTAATGACGTTAAAGACTGTCTTATTCTGGTATCTAACTCGCTGTCAACAATGACGAGCTACGAGAATCAGACCAAGAAGGCGATTAACAACAAATTTATTCAGGAAGCCATGACAGAGTTCCTCCGTCACGAGCTGGAAATATATTTTATCGAAAACAAGGTGGAGGCCGACAAGATTGCGGCTCAGGTGCTTGTTAACAAGCGCAGTCGTGAACACGCCGAAAAAGCAAGAGTCAACATTGCCAAAAAGCTCACCGGCAGCATCGACATCAACAATCGTGTTCAAAAGTTTGTGGATTGTCGAACCAAGGATGTGTCTAAGCGAGAAGTATATATAGTTGAGGGTGACTCGGCTCTTGGTTCCTGTAAGCAGGGAAGAGATGCCGAATTTCAGGCAATTATGCCAATCAGGGGTAAAATTCTCAACTGTCTTAAAGCTGAATACGACAAGATATTCAAAAGTGATGTTATTGTCGACCTTATGAGAGTGCTCGGCTGCGGTGTTGAAATAAGCTCCAAGCACAACAAAAACCTTTCACTTTTTGATATGGACAACCTCCGTTGGGACAAAATCATCATCTGTACCGATGCCGACGTTGACGGCTTCCAGATTCGCACACTTCTCCTTGCAATGATATATCGCCTTGTGCCAACTCTTATTGAGGCAGGCAAGGTGTTTATTGCAGAATCTCCGCTTTTTGAAATAACCTGCAAGGGCAAGTCATATTTTGCCTACACCGAAAAAGAAAAAGCTGATATTTTAAAGAAGCTCGACGGCACAAAATGCACCGTTCAGCGTTCAAAAGGTCTTGGTGAAAACGAGCCCGAAATGATGTGGCAAACCACAATGAACCCCGAAACCCGCCGCCTTATTAAGGTAAACACCGAAGACGTTGAAAAAACTGCCGAAATGTTCGATCTTCTTCTTGGTGATAACTTAAGCGGCAGAAAAGACTATATTGCCACAAACGGACATCTCTACTTAGAGATGCTTGATCTTAGCTAAAGGAGGATGCGGGAATGTATCACACAGATATGAAAATTACGGATACGCTTCGTGAAAATTATATGCCCTATGCAATGAGCGTTATTATTTCCCGTGCACTTCCGGAAATAGACGGCTTCAAACCGTCACACCGAAAACTTTTATACACAATGTATAAAATGAACCTTATTAAGGCTCAAAAAACAAAATCCGCCAACGTTGTTGGTCAGACAATGAAGCTCAATCCCCACGGCGACGGTGCCATTTATGAAACCATGGTTCGTCTTACCCGTGGTAATGAGTCGCTTCTTCACCCTTTTGTTGACTCAAAGGGTAACTTTGCAAAGCATTATTCCCGTGATATGGCATATGCCGCATCACGTTACACCGAGGTTAAGCTCGACGAAATCTGCAGCGAGATTTTTAAAGATATCGACAAAAACACAGTCGACTTTACCGATAACTACGACGGCACTTTAAAAGAACCAACCCTTCTTCCTGTCACATTTCCCAACATTCTGGTCAACCCCAATCAGGGTATTGCCGTTGGTATGGCAAACAACATCTGTAGTTTTAATCTATCCGAAGTTTGCAAAACCACAATTGCCTATCTCAAAAATCCAAAATGCGATATTTCAAAAACTCTTCTTGCACCCGATTTTTCCACCGGAGCACAGCTCATTTATGACAAGGAAGCTCTCGACCAGATATATCAAACCGGCAGAGGAAGTGTTAAGCTTCGTTCAAAATATCGCCACGACAAGAAAAACAGTGTAATCGAAATCTACGAGATACCCTACACAACCACTGCCGAGGCTATTATAGACAAGATTATCGACCTTATCAAAACCGGCAAGATAAAAGAAATTACCGACCTTCGTGACGAAACGGATAAAAACGGTCTCAAAATCACTCTCGACATCAAAAAGAGCACCGATGTGCCAAAGCTTATGAGCAAGCTCTACAAAATGACTCCTTTGGAAGATAGCTTTAGCTGCAACTTCAACATTCTCATAGGCACTTCGCCAAAGGTTATGGGCATAGCAGAAATTCTTGCCAACTGGACAGAGTTTCGTGTGGGATGTTTGAAGCGCAAAATCAAATATGATATCAACAAGCTCACCCACAGACTCCACCTTTTGGAAGGTCTCAAAAAGATTCTTTTAAACATCGACAAAGCCATTAAGATAATCCGCGACACCGAAAAAGACGACGACGTTGTTCCTAACCTTATGAAAGGCTTTGATATTGACGAAATTCAGGCAGATTTTATTGCCGATATCAAATTGCGCAATCTCAATAAAGAGCACATTCTCAAAAGACTTCAGGATGTTGACGACTTAAATGATGAGCTTGACCGTCTCGATGCAATCGTAAATGACGAGGGCGAAATCAAAAAAATTATCATTGATGAACTCAAAGAAATCTCCAAAAAATACGGTCAGGAAAGAAAAACCGAAATCATCTATGAAGACGAAGCTATTGAATTTGACGAAGCCGACACCATTGAGGACTATAACCTCAGAGTGTTCCTCACCTCGGGCAACTATCTCAAAAAAATCAGCCATGTGTCACTCCGTTCAAGCGGGGCTCACAAGCTCAAAGAAGACGACTATATGGTTTGCGAGTGGGATGCTACCAACAAATCCGACCTCGTACTCATCAGTGACAAGCAAAACGCCTACAAGATAAAAATGCATGAGATAGCCGACTGTAAAGCCAGCGAGCTCGGTCACTACATTCCCAACATCATCGAGATGGAGCCCGACGAAAAGATACTTTATATTATCCCCACCATTGACTATAGCGGTGATTTGCTCTATGTGTTTGAAAACGGCAAGGGTGCAAGGGTTTCGATGAAATGCTACGAAACCAAGACCAACCGCAAAAAGCTCATCAATGCTTACTATGGCAAATCAAAGCTTGTGGGCATCAAATTCCTTGCACAAGATGAGGACATTGTAATCTACAGCTCTCTTGATAAGATTGTCATTTTCAATTCGTCACTCATGCAAACCAAGACCACCCGTGACACAATGGGTGTGGCTCTTATGAATATGAAAAAGAAAAGCACCCTTGCAAGGGTAGAATTTTTGCGCGATGTCGAATTTGCCGACCCCGCATACTACACCGCCAAAAATATTCCTGCCACCGGCTATTATCTCAAAGATGATGACCGCGAGGATACACAGTTGAGTCTTTTTTAGGATTAAAACCAAAAACATCTGAAAGCAACTTCATAGTAGCTTTCAGATGTTTTTTTAAATTAATTATATATAACATTCTATCACTTTGTTCAATCTGCCCGATTCGAAAGCTG
>SVJL01000015.1 GCA_015068985.1 Oscillospiraceae bacterium | reverse complement strand
TGTAAAATCATTACTTCTTGTTTCGGTTTTTATTTCGTTTGCATACAACGATAAAAACTCTTCTTCAAGATGTTTGCATACTTTGTCTGCAAGGTCATATATGTCGATAAAGTTTGAGTAAAACGTACTTCTGTTTAATCCGGTAATTTTGCAAATTTCGGAAACAGAGATGTGGTCAAGCTCTTTTGTTTGCAATAACTCTATGAATGACTTTTCTATTTTGCTGACACTATCTTTTCTTCTTTTGTTGTTTGGTGTATTCACAATATCCTCCATTAAACCAACAAATGTTGTAAAATTGATGATTGTTTTTTTGATTTTAATTATATTATACTATAATTACATTAAACAAACAACTGTTGTTTTAATTAAATTTATTTTTTGGAGGTTTTAAGATGAAAAAAAGTAATTTTGTAGCCCTTGTGTTAGGAACAGTAAGCGGAGTGTTGTTTGCACTTGGAATGTGTATGGCTCTTTTGCCCGAATGGAACGCATTTAAGCCGGGTGTTATATTTGGCACAGTAGGTATAGTATTAGGAATTATAACTGTACTTGTGTGGCGTAAAATGGAAAACAAAGCACCGATTAAAATAAGCGGTAAAGGTGTTGGCGTAGTTGTTCTTGCCATTGTTGGAGCACTGACATTGGGACTGGGTATGTGCTTCTGTATGGTATGGGAAAATATCATACTGGGTACAATTATCGGTCTTGTGGGAATTATAGCTCTCTTAATGCTTATACCTATAACAAAAGGTATTAAGTAAATGAATATAAAAAATCTCTTGAAAAGCAACAGAAAACAAATATTGCAAATAGCATTGTTGAGTCTTGGGTTTAACACTATATATTCCCTTGGAAATTTTACTCTCGGAATTTGGAGCAAATCATATTATATAGGCAAATTTTATATAACCACCGCCTTAACAGCATTGACTTTTTGTCCGCTTTGGCATATACTGTTAGAGTAGATAATTTATAAAATAACAGGTGGTTATATGGCAATACAATTCATTTGCGGACGTTCCCACAGCGGTAAAACACAATACATTTTAGACCTTGCAAAAGAGCTTTTCGATTCATCAAAGCCCTTTATTATTGTCGTGCCCGAGCAGTTTACCCACATAGCCGAAAAAAGGCTGATTTCAAAGCTTGGCTTTATTGGGTTGGGAATAGGTGAGGTTTTATCGTTCGACAGAATCTGCAAAAGAATCAATTCTCAGTATCCATCATCCAAACGCCACCTCAGTGCAATGGGCAAAAGCCTCATTGTGTCGCAGATTCTTGCAAGCACAGACCTTAAATATTACAAATCCTCGGCAACACGTGATGGTTTTGTTGATGTGTGCTGTGAAGAAATCAGTGAAATGAAAAAATATATGGTAAGTCCTGATGCACTTGACGAAGCGTGTGAAAAAATAGATAACAAAGCTCTTTCGCTAAAGCTGTCCGACATTGCAACAGTTTACCGCCTGTACGAATCTCAGCTTCAATCAGTTTATGCCGATGCCGACGATTCTCTGGCAATTTTGTCTGAGAATCTTGAGGTTCATAAACCCTATGAGGGCTACACTTTTTTGTTTGACGAGTTTTCATCGTTCAATCCGCGTGAAAGAGACGTTATAGCTGCCATAGCATCTCAGGCAGAGAATGTGTATCTGTCGTTTTGTGCCGATTTTTCGGGTGAATATTCATCTCTTTTCAAGCCAATCAGAGAGTGTATGGATTCTGTCCGTAAGGCGTGCGAACAAAGAGGCTGCAAGGTTATGGAGCCCATAGATTTGCCCGATGGCACCTATGCCTGCCCCGAGCTTGAATATCTGGAAAAGAACCTGTATTCGTCAAAAATGGTATCAACCCAAATGCCGTGCAACAACATCAGAATCTACACCTGTGAAAATCCCTATTCCGAGGTGGCAAATGTTGCCTCCCAAATTTCGTCACTTGTGCGTCTGAGGGGAGTGCGATATCGCGACATCAGCGTTGTATGCTCCGACATTTCGGCATACGGCTTTATTTTTCGTTCTGTTTTTGATGCCTACAATATCCCGTATTTCATTGACGAAAAAGTAAAAATTCTTGACCATGCAATGGTTTCTTATGTCATCAACATTCTCGACGTGTATCTTTCGGGCTACAGCGGCGAAACTGTTGTGAACTATCTGAAATCCGGCTTCATTTCGGCAGAGCGTGAAGCTGTGTTTTGTGTTGACAGTTTTATTGGTGCAACCCGTGCTTCAAAAAACACCTGGCTTTCAGACGAAAAATTTGATAAATGCCACAGTGCTTATTGCGACGGTGATCCCGAAAAAATGAAGCACATATCTCTCATACGCAATGAGTTCATATTGCCTCTGGCAAAGCTTCACGATTCAATAAAAGGCAAAAACACAGTCCGCTACATAACCGAAAAGCTTTATGATTTTTTGATTAAAACCAAATTTGAAAAAAGAATCAGCGAATATATTTCGTTGTTTAAAAAAGAGAATAACGCCTATCTGGCAAAGCAATACGAAAATGTGTGGAAAACCCTTATAGAAGCTTTCGACACCCTTGTGTATATTTTGGGTGACACTTCTGTTAATCTGTCTCAATACCGTCACTATCTCCACACAGCTCTCAGCCAGCAAAAAACAGGCATAATACCAACATCTCTCGACGAGATTGTTGTTGGCGATGTTATGCGAAGCAAAAGTGAATATGCCGACTATCAGTTCGTTGTGGGAGCTGTAGACGGAGCGTTTCCGGGTGGGGCAGTGGCTCAGTCGGTCATTTCTGATGCCGAAAAAAATGTTCTTTCCTCACTTGGCGTTGAGCTTTCGCCCGACACAAGCGAGAAAGCCTACTTTGACCGTTTTCAGATATATTCTGTCCTCACTCATCCAAACAAAGGTCTCATCATTTCCTATCCTGCAACCGACAGTGGCTTTTCTTCGGTCAGACCGTCATTTTCGGTAACTCTCATAAAGAACCTTTTTTCTTCTATGAAGGTGATGGGCAATGTGGCAGGTGATGCAGGCTCAAGGATATATAGCTCCGAAACAGCTCTTGAGCATCTTGCAAAGTCGGCTGCTGCAATATGCAGAGGTGACGAGGCCGATTCCACATGGAAAGATGTGTATAAGTTTTATTCCGACACAGGCCGCAGCGATGCTCTCGAGTCAATAGACAAGTGCATAGAATCCGTAAAACCCTTTGGCAAGCTCGATCCAGCTCTGGTTGGCAAGCTCTATGGCGACGAATTTTATTCAACTGTTTCCCGTATTCAACGCTACAATGCCTGTCGCTATTCCTATTTTCTTGAATATATGCTAAGGCTCAAAGAAAAGAAAACCTTCGGTCTTGAAAGTGTCGACATCGGTAGTCTTATTCATTCAATAATTGAAGAAATTTTCGAGTCTATGAAAAAGGACAACCGCCCTCTTGAGTCGACCAACAAAGCGTTTTATGATAAAGAAGTCGAAAAACGGCTCAGCTCATATATCGACACTATGCGTGAGTTTGGCGGTGAAGTGAGCGAAAGGGATGTGTTTTCCGTAAAAAGACTAAAAGATTCAATCGTTGTGTCGCTTCTTGCCGTTAAAGAACACATTGTTGGCTCTGCATTTGAGCCTTTGGGCAACGAAATTGTCTTTGACGAAAACAACATTGGTTGCATTGAGCTTTCTCTTGCAAACGGCAAAAAGGTTAAAATCACCGGCAAAATTGACCGTGCTGATTCGTTCACCAACGAAGACGGCACCTTTATCAGAGTTATAGACTATAAAACAGGCAACAAAACCTTTAATTTTACCGACGTGTTCTACGGTCTCGACGTTCAGCTTCTTGTGTATATGAACGCTCTCACCGAGAAGATGAACGCATCTCATCCCGCCGGAGCTTTGTTTTTCAAAATCCAGAACCCCATTGCATCTGTTCCCACACGTCCGAGCGACGAAGAAATAAAAGCTCTTGTTTCGTCACTCACCCGTATGGACGGGGTGGTTTCAGCCGATAGCAAGGTGCTTGCGGCTTTCTCGCCCGAAAGCATCAAAACCGGAAATAAGCTTTCGACCGCACAGTTCCGAATTTTGGGAGATTATATAAACTCCATAATAGCAGAAAGTGCCAAAGATATATCGGAAGGTGTCATCACTCTTAATCCATATGTTCATTCAAGTGCATCACCGTGCAATTTTTGTGCATATGGCTCAGTGTGCAATTTTAAAGACGGACACAATGGCACCCAACGCTCACTTTCTACAGTCCGCAAAACATCTGTGTTTAATGATATGACCGAAGCTTTAGGCAAAAAGGAGGGAGCAGATCAATGAAATGGACAACCGAGCAGCAAAATGCCATAACTCTTCCGGTTTCAGATATGATTGTGTCTGCTGCAGCCGGCTCCGGCAAAACAGCCGTTATGGCAGAGCGAGTTCTTCAAAGGTTAACAGGCGATAAATTTGTTGATATCGACAAAATCCTTGTTGTGACCTATACCTCCGCTGCAGCCTCCGAAATTAAAGAGCGTATTATGCAAAAGATTGTTGAAAAGCTGAAAGAAGGCGCAAACGATGCTCTTGCCTCTCAGCTCTTAAAGCTTCCATATGCTCATATTTCAACAATCCATAGCTTTTGTCTCGACCTTATAAGAAAATATTTTTATCTTATCAACCTTGACCCTGCCGTCAGCGTTGCCGACGAAACAGAGGTCAACACCATAAAAAAGAATGCGGCTTCAATCGTGTTTGATAATCACTACAATAACGCCGATTCACTCTTTGCCGATTTTGTTTCTGACTATTCAAACAAAAATGATAATTCATTGCTTGAGGCAATCATTTCGGTATATGATTTTTCAAGAACAATGCCCGACAGTGCAAAATGGCTTGAATCAATCGAAAGTGCATATTCTTCCAACAGCTCGTCTGCCTGCTCATTTTTGATGAAATGTGCCTCAATGGCGGCTGAGCTTGCCATTATGTATTATGATGAAGGCATAGCAATTTGTGAGTCAAACAAAGATTGCGAAATAATGCTGAATGTTATAAAGGCAGAAAGAGAACAAATTTTTGCAGCAACAAATTGCTCCTCATATGAACAAATGAAAGAGGCCTTCATGGCTGTTTCTTTTACAGACTGGCGAAAGGTTAGCGGCAATGCCGATGTCAGAAAGCTTGTGTACGAAAAAAGAGACAGTGCAAAATCTGTTATTGTCAAAGACGTTCTGGGCAAATATCTTGTTTTGAGTGAGGCTGAAATCTGCACCGATAACCAAAAAATATTGCCCTATGCTCAAAAGCTTGTTGAGCTTGTTATAGAGTTTGGCAATGTTTATGATGAGCTCAAAAGAGAAAAAAACATCCTTGATTTTTCCGATTTTGAACATCTGGCACTAAAGCTTTTGCGTAATCCCGACGGCAGTCCCACCGATGTGAGCAAAGAGGTGTCGGAGCAGTTTGAAGAAATCTATATCGACGAATATCAGGATTGTAATAACATACAAAACACCATTTTTGAATACATATCGGGTTCAACGCGAGGCTGTCCCAACATTTTTTGCGTTGGCGATATGAAACAAAGCATATATAGCTTCCGTGATTCCAACCCCTTGCTTTTTTGGGATAAATGCCGGCGTTTTCCTCTTTATGACGGAAAAACCGTTAATGAGTCTAACAAAATTCTTCTAAACTCCAATTTCAGAAGCCGCAAAACGGTGCTCGGCTTTGTAAACTCTGTTTTTTCACAAATTATGAGCAGGGAATGCGGCGAGCTTGATTACGATGCCGACGAAATGCTTAACTATGGCGGCGGCTACATCGACGTAAACCCCGACACGGAATTTATAGACATCGACCTCATCGACACGTCCAACACCTTTGGCACTTCCTATGCACCCGATGAAGCTTCGCCTCTTTCGGCAATTGAGGCAGAGGCATATCACGTTGCGTCGAAAATCAAAGAGTATGTTTCGTCGGGCTATATGCTATATAACAAAAAGACCGAAGAGGTGAAAAAAGCTCAATACCGCGACATTGTTGTGCTTCTCAGGAGCGTTTCGACTCCTGCTCCCGTTTTTGAAAAAGTGTTTTCCGAAATGGGCATCCCTGTCTATAGCGACAGAGGCACTCCATATTTCGACACTGAGGAAATAAGCTTTTTGCTTTCGCTGCTAAAAGTTATCGACAATCCCGATGACGACATTTCCCTTGCCGCCACCCTCAAAAATCCTGTTTTCGGTTTTGATGAAAACGACCTTTTAAGAATGCGTCTGGCATCGGATGAGGCATCCTTTTATGCCTGTGCAAAAAAATATGACAAGCCGGACGAGCTTTCTCACAAATTAAAAAGCTTTTTCCAAAAGCTCGACGACTATTATGTTAAATCACGATATATGGATACCGATGAGTTTTTGTGCTATGTTATAAAAGACCTTAACTACTATATGCTCCTTTCGGTATATCCTGATTCTGAGCTCAAAAAAACCAATGTGCGGTTTTTGCTCAAAAAGGCAAGAGAGTTTGAAACAAATAAATTCAAAGGCATATATAGCTTTGTCAGATACATAGAGAACTTTAAAGAAAAAGACGATGCCGAAAGTGCAAAAATCTTGAGCGAAACCGACAACGTTGTTCGCATAATGAGCATTCATAAGTCAAAAGGCCTTGAGTTCCCAATAGTTTTTGTGTCGTGTCTTGGCAGAAAGTTCAACACTCAGAGCCAACGCAACAAATTTGTTATGCACAGAGATTTCGGCCTCGGAATGGAGTGCGTGTATCGCGATGCTGCCATACGCATCGGCAGTGCAAATATGCTTGCCATAAAGCGAAAAATAGCCTTTGAGGCAGCATCTGAGGAGCTGAGAGTTTTGTATGTTGCACTCACAAGACCAACCGAAAAGCTCATTCTCACCGCAGCTGTCAGCAAGGGTGCTCAGCTTTTGGCAAATGCCGAAAAAGTAAGCCTTCAGCCTGATGTGAGGCTCAATCCGTATATGATATATTCAGCATCAGATTTTATTCAGCTTATTCTTTATGCTGCCGTGCGTTCAGAAGGATACCCCAGAGAGTTTTCGGCAAATGATGCCTGCATCATACGCGACGGATGCAAATATCATCTCACTCTCAAAAATATCTCGCAAATATGCCCCCAATCTCAGATTAAGTGCGAAACCGATTGGCATAGCCAATATGACGGACCAACCGACAATTATTCCAACATAAAAAGTATTCTTGGCTATTCATACCCTTATGTTTCATCGGTCAATGCCCCAACCAATATGACCGTAACCGAGCTCAAGCGTATGGCTCTGGAATCCGACGGTGCCTATGAACTTTTTGACGATGTTCAGCTCGCTAACCCGTCAGAATTTGGCGGCGGACGCAAAATTGCCGGAGCGTCTTTTGGCACTCTTGTTCATCTTGTTATGGAAAAGCTGGATTTTTCACGTGTGTGCGACGAAAATATGATTAACGAACAGCTTTTGAAGCTGTGTGCCGATTCTGTTATAACAGACGATGAGCTTTCGTCCATTGATGTGTCGAAGCTTTATTCGTTTTTCACCTCACCCCTCGGCAAAAGAATGACAGATAACGCTCACACCCTTCAAAGAGAGTATTCGTTCAAATATCTGGCAAACGCAAACGAAATCTTTTCGGCATCCTCCGATGACCAACTCGTTATTCAGGGAACTATAGATGCGTTTTTTATCGATGCCGACGGCTCTGTTGTTATTGTAGACTACAAAACCGACAAGGTAATAGACGGCAACACCGCCATCATTGCCGAGCGTTACCACACTCAGCTCGACTACTATGCCAAAGCGTTGGAGATAACCCTCCAAAAGCCGGTTAAAGAAAAGCTCCTGTATCTTTTTGACACAGGAGAGACACTAATAGCCTGACTGCTGTCAGGCTAAGCATAACTGTGTAAAAATAAGACGAGCAACATGAGCCGCTCGTCTTATTTTTATTCGTTTTTGAAAGAATGACAAATCAGTTCTCATCCGGAATGATAGGATAGAGCTGGATTGTATTTCCTCCGTCGACAGTTAGCTCTGCACCGGTTGTGTTTTTTGAAAGCTCACTTCCAAAATAATATGCAGCGTTGGCAATGTCTTCAAAATCAGCAATGTCACCTATTGGTGTGTAGACAGAGGGCGCTTTTTGTATGTTGCCTGAGTTGTTTTGCCATCTGTCTGTTTTTATCATACCTGGAAGAACTGCATTGACCCTGATGTTATATTTACCGAGGTCAAATGCAAGCGCACGCATCAAACCAAGCGCACCGCTTTTTGATGCACTGTAGGAAACTCTGTTTGGAATGCAACGATAGGAAGTGTTGGAATTTATGAAAACAATGCTTCCACCACCTTTTTTTATCATTTGCTTTGCGGCAAGGCGTGAAAGAAGAAAATTCCAACCCACATTCACGTTTATTACGTTCATAAAATCATCTACAGACACAGAGAAAACCTCCTGGTTGATGCCCAGATTTGCAGCATTAAGAACAATGCAATCGAGCAGATATCCTGAGTTTTCTATGTCGTCGAACACTTTTTTCAAATTTTCTTCGCACAAAGACCCTTCCATTTCATAACCTTTTGAAACCACATTGTATTTTTGGGAGAGTTTTTGTGCGGCATCTTCAGCTTCTTTTGCACAACGGCTGGTAACAAAAACAGTATAATTTTCTTTGGCAAATTTTTCGGCAATACCAAAACCTGTGTTAACCGCTGCACCTGTAATTAATACGCATTTTTTCATTGCACTATTCCTTTCTAAAAATAGAATTCGGTTTTTGCAGGGCGGATATCTGTTAGTGCACCTGTATAGTGGCGAAGAGTGTGGGGAGAATAGGGGTGTTTAAGGCACATTTGCTCATCAATCTCAATTCCAAGGCCGGGCTTATCGGGAATTGTTATGTAGCCGTCTTTATATTCAAGACTTTCATTTGTCACATCTTTTCTCCAGGTAACATCTGAATACATAATTTCAAGTATTTCAAAATTAGGCAGAGTTGCAGCAAGCTGCAAAGTTGCCGCATTTGCTACGGGGCCCGATGGGTTGTGCGGAGCAAATGCAATATATCTGCATTCTGCTTCGGCGGCTATCTTCTTTAATTCCATAATTCCGCCTGCATGTGAAATATCGGGCTGGATATAGTCTGCTGCCATAAGGTCGAACATCTTTTTATAATCCCATCTTGTGTATAATCGTTCACCGGCAGAAATTGCAACAGGAGATTTATCTTTCACTGCTTTGAGCGCATCAAGATTATCCGGCGGAACCGGTTCTTCAAACAGCATCGGTCTGAACTGTTCAAGCTCTTTTGCAATTTTTGTGGCTGTGGGAATATTAAATCTGCCGTGTCCTTCAATCAAAAGGTCAACTTCATTACCAACTGCTTCACGGACTGTTGCAACACATCTTAAGGCTTTGTCAAGCTCTTTGTTGGAGATGTTGAGATAGTTTTTGCCAAACGGATCCCACTTCATTGCAGTTATTCCTCTTTGCACTGCAATTTTTGCTTTTTCTCCAAATTCATCAGGCTCCTTTGCACCTGAAAACCAACCATTTACATATATCCTCACTTTTTCATTAGCTTTACCCCCAAGCAACTGATATACAGGAACATTGAGGCTTTTGCCAAGAATATCCCAAAGTGCGGTTTCAACAGCCGAAAGAGCCGACATTAAAACGGCTCCGCCACGCCAATAAGCATCGCGGTAGATTGCATGCCAGTGCTTTTCAATATCAAGGGGGTTTTTCCCTACAAGGTATTCTTTAATGTGCTCTACTGCGCCCAGAAGAGCTTTTTCTTTGTATTCAAGAGTTGCTTCGCCAACTCCGTCAATTCCTTCGTCGGTATATACTTTCACAAACACCCAGTTTGTTCTGAAACAATCAACGGCAAATGTTTTTATATCTGTTACTTTCACTTTTCTATCTCCTTACAGCATAATTTGCTCATAAATTTGGGGAACTACTTTATTCTTGGGCGAAAATTTATTCATGTCAATATCATCGAATAAGCCACAGTGCATCGGAACAACCTTTTCGGGCTTTATCTTTTCGCAGAATCGGGCGGCATCAGCCATGTTCATGTTATTTCCCACGCCGTTTACAGGCAGAAAGAGTACATCAATCTTTGACGGAATATCCTCAAAAATTTCATTGTTGTATAGCGTATCTCCCGTTATATAATATCTCTTTTCTCCGTCTTCTATAATTATTCCAATTGGATGTTCATCCGTGTGTTCAGCCCGTACTGCCTTAAATCGTATATTTGAATAAGTAAGCTCTGTATGGCGGTTAAAGCGTATGTAATTGTGAGACCCGCCAAACTTTCTTATCTCTTGCCATGCCGATTGCGGAGCCAACACCAACACACTTTTTTCACCTTTGAGATAGTGGCAAAGTGTATCGGGGTCGGTGTGGTCGAGGTGGTTGTGTGTGCATATGATCACATCAGGAATTATATGCAAAAATTTTTCGTCCACAGCAATTCTGCGTTTGTTTTTAGGGTTAATTTTACTGACACTGTCAGATAAATAGGGGTCTACGAGAATAATAAGTCCATCTTTTTCAAAGAGTAATCCTGCTTGTCCGAGCCAAGTGATTTTCATTGATCCATTCCTTTCTTTTTACTCAAAATCTCCGCACATAATCATCATGGGATAATCCTTGATGGGAAGATGCTTTATTCTGTAGATTCCATATTCGTCCTTTTCATACATATCTTTTGGCATTTCATAAATACTTCCGTCCATTAAATCAACAATTTTGGGTACGGCATCAAAGCAAGCTATTTCAAGAGACATTGTTGACTCAAAGTCAGTGGTCATAATGTTTGTGGGAGTCCAGTAAACAAAGGCCCAAGAACCGTTGTCTTTTCTGAATCCCTGATATTTCACCTCAGAAAGACTCACATCATCTTCAAAAATTCTCGGTGAAAATTCAGGGTGCATAATAACAGGAACATCATATAAATATACATCTTCACAAAATAATGAAGCAATAACCTGAAGCGCACGGTAAGAAAGCTTTGGAGTATAGGTGCCTGTAGCGTGTCCGTTTTCGTCAAAATCAGCTCCGAGAACTCCGAAGTACGCAAAATCTTTGTAACTGTCGGGATTATCAACAGTTCCGTTAAGAGCTTCAAACATATCCATACAAGAAAAATATGATGTAAACTTCACATTGGCCGATAAATCTGCAATAGCGTGCCTTAAAAGCTGCTTTGCCTGCTTGGTCTGAGTCCATGCTCCGGTGAATAAAGCACCGTTACCACCGCTTCTGGATTGAGAACCCGATTCGCCCTGTACAATTTCAAGCTCTTTTCCATAGAGGGAAGCAAGACTTTTGTAGGAGGCTACAGTTTGGCAAACTGATGATTCATCCGAAGTATATTCGTGAAATGAAATGGCATCGAGATTATCTGCCAATCCTGCTTTTAAAGCTTCACTAACATATGTAAGCTGTTTGCTGCACAAAACTCCTCCAATAACGTATGCATCTTTGTTAACCTCTTTAATATAGCGGGATGTTTTAGAAGTAAACACGCCAAGTTCTGTAGCATTTGCACCTGTTTTCCAGCAGAGAAAACTGTCGGGTTCATTCCATATTTCAAAGGTATCTATTCTGCCCTTATAGTGCTTCACTGTTGCTTTAACGTAATTTTCCCATGCTTTTTCAGCTTCGGGAGTGTTTATCGGAGGTATACCCACGCAGCCAAAGGTTTGTGCTGCAAGTTCAGAATATAATCCGTTTCCGTAACAAAGACACAGCCATGGCTTTAAGCCGTGTTCGATAAGCGAATCAACTATTGGGTCAAGCCAGGAAAAATCGTAAACTCCTTTTTCCTTTTCTGTTTTTGCCCATCCCGATTGTATGCGCGCCCATTTTACTCCAAGTGCTGAGATTTTATCATAACATTTTGAAGGGTCAAATGCATCACGGTCGAGCTTTTCAAACCCCAAACCAATTTTAGAAAACTTAATATCCCTTGAATTTTTGGCTGAAATTTCTCCAATCTTTATTAAACGCTCCATAATCTACCTCCTGAATACTGATTATATGTTTTGTTGACAAAAAATATCTTCGATGTTATAATAACACAATAGCAATGCTAAGTCTATGCAAAATACTACTTTTTATTTAGAAATCTTATCATATCCGAAATGGAATAATCACAATTATGATTACTATCTTCGGCTAAGAAAGCGTGGCGACGATGAACAAACAAACAGAATTTAAATTGCTTGGCGCAGGATTTTTTGACAGCCGGTATGTTTTTGGGAATGAAAGTGGCTTTGTTACAAAAGAGCGATGTCTTTCAAACTATGAATTAGAATTTTTTGTGGAAAATGGCGGACATTTGTTTGTTGACGGGGAAGTTCACGAAATTGTAAGAGGAAGGGCTCTGGTTGGCAAGCCGGGGCAAAAGCGCCACAGTAAGCTGCATTTTAAGGCTTATTATATCCATTTGAAAATTAATGATTGCTATCTCAGGCACTTCCTTGATGAATTACCGAACATTTTTGAAGTGCACAATGACCGCGTTTATGAAGAAATATTCCTGCGGATTACAGAACTTAATGAAAGCGATTTTACAGGGAAAGATCTTTATATTGCAGCAAAAATATATGAGCTTGTAAGTGAAATGTACAGAGACGCAAATATGGCTAAAATCCAAATGGGCGAACTTAATGATAAAAAGCTTGAAAAAGCAAGGATGTTTATTGAGAAAAATTATAATAAACCAATTAAGCTTAAGGATATTTCAGCTTTTGTAGATTTGAGCCCTGTGTATTTTCATAAGATATTTAAAAAACGCTATGGAGAAAGTCCTAATGAATATTTGCAGAGCCTGAGGCTGCTTAAGGCAAAGAATTTTCTTGTTGCTACGGATAGTACGGCAGAGGAAATTGCATTTTTATGCGGATTTTCTTCGCAATCGTATTTTAACTATTTTTTTAAACAAAAGGTTGGAATGCCTCCGCTTCAATACAGAAGAGAAGTGCTTGGAAGATATAAAATTTAAAAGGGTGATACTTGAGACACACCTTGTATATAGGAGAAATTTATGGAATACAAATCACTGAGTGAATCCACTCAAAAGAAAATAATCGAAAAAAATCCATCACTAATGGGCAATCTCTATTGCCCTGAACGGCGACGCAATGATCACGACATAGCGAGCCTCTGGCGTCCCGCTTTTGTCAGAGATTGCGAAAAGATAATTCATTGCCCATATTACAATCGCTACTCCGACAAAACGCAGGTTTTTTCGTTCTACAAAAACGACGACATATCCCGCCGAAGTCTCCACGTTCAGTTGGTTTCACGAATAGCTCGCAACATTTCTTCGCTGCTTGGTCTCGATGTTGACCTTACCGAAGCAATAGCTCTTGGTCACGATTTGGGTCATCCGCCCTTTGGTCACGCAGGTGAATCCTGCCTCAATGAGCTATCTGTGCAGGAGTGCGGCAGAGCGTTTATGCACAATCTTCAGTCAGTGAGAGTGCTCGACAAGGTTTTTGACTACAACATCTCTCTGCAGACTCTTGATGGAATCCTTTGTCACAACGGCGAGCTGCCTCTTGGCAAATATGTTCCGCAAAAAGACAAAACATTTGAAGTTTTTGATGAAGAGGTTGAAAAATGCTATACCGATCCCAAATATTCATCAAGGCTTATCCCAACAACCTTAGAGGGGTGTGTTGTCAGAATAAGTGATCTCATTGCCTACATAGGCAAGGACCGTCAGGATGCGGTAAGGGCAAAGGTAATAGACGGTGACGATGTGTTTTCGGACGGAAAGCTCGGAAAGTTCAATGCAGCAATAATAAACAATCTCATTGTCAATGTTGTAGAAAACAGCTTCGACAATGATTACATAATGCTCGATAGTGAATATTACGATGATCTTGTGGTTGCCATGAACGAGAACTACACCAACATCTATCTCAGCGACAGTGTAAAAAGTGTTCAGCAGGATATTATCCGCCCCATGTATTCAAAGCTTTTCAAAAGGCTTCTTGATGACGTTAAAACAGGCAACAAAAGCTCCTATGTTTTTCGTCATCACATCAACTATATCAACAAGGCGCGTGCCTATTACAATAGCGAAGATTATGCTCAGCAAAACACACCTGCACAAATTGTTATCGACTATATTGCCAGCATGACAGACGACTATTTTTCGGATTTGTATGAGTATTTGTTCCCCGGCGATATTAAGCCGGAATATAAGTCTTATTTTGCATAATTTTTTTCATAAATAATATAGATTTTTGTTGATTTTTGTGATATAATCAAAATATATTTCGGCTAAATCGATAAATTATGGAGGTCTCTATGAAATTAGAAACTGTTATCAAACTGCTTGATGCAAAGGTGCTCAGCAAAAAAGATTGCCTCGAAACTGAGGTTTTTGCCGCCTGCGGCTCCGACCTTATGAGTGATGTGCTTGCATTTGTAAAAGATCAGGCTCTTCTTCTCACAGGTCTTGTTAATTCTCAGGTTGTAAGAACCGCAGAAATGATGGATATGAAAGCAATTGTGTTTGTCAGAGGAAAGCTTCCCGGTGATGACATCTTAGAGCTTGCCGATGAAGCCGGCATAGCAATTCTTTCAACCGAGCTTCCCCTTTATATTTCCTGCGGAAAGCTTTATAGCGAAGGCTTGTATAACTAATCGGGGGTGAGGCTATGAACTCATTCAAAGTTCAATACAAGGTAGACGGCGAAGATTTTTCGGCTGCCGGCGATGCATCACGCAAGCTCAAAAAGGTGCTTCAGAATCTGGGCATTAGTCCTCAGATTATCAGAAAAGCCACAGTGGCAATGTATGAAGGCGAAATCAATATGGTAATTCATGCCGACGGCGGTGTGATAGATGCCGAAATAACTCCCGACAAAATCCACATTTTTTTAAGAGACAAAGGCCCCGGCATACCCGACATTGCCCTTGCAATGACCGAAGGCTATTCCACCGCTTCCAACAATGTGAGGGAGCTTGGCTTTGGTGCGGGTATGGGGCTTCCCAATATGGAAAAATATACTGACTATATGAACATTACCACCCAAATCGGAGTTGGAACAACAATAGAAATGATTGTCAACATAGTGTGATAATTATACGAGGAGTAGGTGAATATGGAAAATATCATTCATTCTGTTACACTCGACAAAGAAAAGTGTAAGGGTTGTACCAATTGCATAAAAACCTGTCCCACTCAGGCAATAAGAGTACGAAATCAAAAAGCTAAAATAATAAAAGATTTGTGCATAGATTGCGGCGAGTGCATAAGAGTGTGTCCTTATCACGCCAAAAAAGCCATAACCGACAGCTTCGACATCTTAAATAACTATAAATACAAAATAGCACTTCCTGCGCCGGCGTTCTATGGTCAATTTGAAAAAGCAACCAGTATCAACTCAATTTTGAACGGACTCATAAAATCCGGATTTGACGATGTGTTTGAGGTTGCCTATGCAGCACAGCTCGTTACAAAAAAAACCAAAGAGCTCATTGCATCAGGCAAGCTTTCTGTGCCAATAATCAACTCTGCCTGTCCGGCAGTTGTTAAGCTCATAACAACAAAATATCCAAGCCTTATCGACAACATAATTCCTCTCATTTCTCCAATGAATCTGGCAGCAAGGCTTGCAAGAATGATTGCCGAAGAAAAGACACCCTACAAGGGTGACGAAATCGGCATATTCTTCATAACCCCATGTGCTGCAAAGGCAACCTGCACCAAAACGCCCCATGGTCTTAAAAAAAGCTGCATAGACGGAGTGTTTTCGTTTAAAGATATGTACCTTAAGGTCATAGCCCATCTTAAAGATTCGGGCGATGAGCTTTCCCGTTCGGGCTTTAAGGGGGTTTGCTGGGCAAACAGCGGGGGAGAGGTTGCATCTCTCGACATCGAGAACTACATAGCTGTTGACGGTATTCACAATGTTATGCACGTGTTTGACGAAATAGAAAACGATAAGCTTGCCGATGTTGACTACATCGAAGCCTTGGCGTGCGTGGGAGGATGCGTTGGCGGTCCCCTCACGGTTGAAAATAATTTTGTTGCTCAGACAAGGGTTAAGCGAATTTCAAAAACTGCAGCCGACCGACCCATTGCCAACCTTCCGGAGGTCGACATTATGTGGGAGGTTCCCGTTGCAACCAGAAAGCAAAGAACTCTCGACGATGATATGTTTGTTGCAATGCAAAAGCTTTCAAAGCTTGAAGAAATATACGAAACCCTTCCAAAGCTCGATTGCGGCTCTTGTGGAGCACCAAGCTGCCGTGCACTGGCAGAAGATATCGTGAGAGGTTATTCAAAAGAATCCGATTGCATATTTGTGTTTAAAGAGCGAATTGCTCAGATGGCAAACGAAATGCTTGAAGTTCAGAGTGAGGATGTGTGAAAATGAAAGTTAAAGAACTTATCGAAGTTTTAGGTCTTGAAGTTCTCTCTGCCGGCGAAACGTCAGATGTGAGCATAGGCGGTTGTTTTGCCGGCGACCTTTTAAGCCTTGCAATGTCGGGGGTAACAGCATCGGATGCCTGGGTTACAGTTCAGACAAATCTCAACATTCTGGGCATTGCCGCACTCACTGAGGCAAGCTGTGTTATTGTTGCAAATTCTATGAACGTGCCCGAAAATGTTGTTGAAAAAGCCAAAGAAGAAAGCATATGCCTTCTTAGGTCCGACAAAGGCGTGTATGAGCTTTGTTGTCTGATAGGTAACAACATATGAAGCTGTATTATGATCTTCACATTCACACCTGCCTTTCGCCTTGCGGCGACGAAGATATGACTCCTAACAACATTGTCAATATGGCGTGTATAAAGGGTCTTGATGTTATAGCCATAACCGACCACAACAATGCCGCAAATGTTAAAGCTTGCATAGAGGCTGCCCGCGGCACAGACCTTTTGGTCATTGGCGGAATGGAGGTCGAAACCTCAGAAGAAATTCACGCCGTTGTTCTTTTTGAAGACCTTGGTGCTCTTTTTGAGGTTGAAGAAATAATTCAGTCTTCTTTGCCTGCCATCAAAAACAAACCCGATATCTTCGGCGAGCAGGTGATTATGAATTCAAACGACGAAATCACAGGCTATGATAACCGTTTTATGATAACCGCCTGCGGGCTTGACATTTTTTCGCTCTACACTCTTGTTTCCCAAAAGGGAGGGGTTATCTTTCCGGCACATATTGACAAGTCGTCTTACAGTATAATTTCAAATCTTGGCAGCATTCCTCCCGAGCTTAAGTTTGGTGCAGTTGAAGTCAAGAAAAAGGAAAATAATGCACAGCTTGGAAGAGACTACACGGTGATTAATAATTCTGATGCTCATTATCTTTGGGATATTTCGGAAAGGGAGAATTATATTAACATAACTGACCGCAGCGTTTTTGAGGTTTTGCACAAGTTGCAACAAAAATGATGCTTACTATTGTGCAGTTAGACGAAAATAGTTAATTTCTTAACAAAATCGTAGCGAATTTAAAGGTTTTATGTTATAATTAATTGGTTGTAATTTAATGTATTAAAATAAAATTTTTATAATTTATGAGGAGGTTTTTCAAAATGGCTGAAATTAAGGCTCCGGCTTTTAAAGACACTGCTGAGCAGAGTCAAAAGCTGCAGGAAGTTATTTCAAAGTACAAAGGTACAGACGGTGCTTTGATTCCTGTTCTTCATGAAGCACAGGAGATATACGGTTACATTCCGTATGAAGTTCAGAAAACAATTTCTGAAGGGTTAGATGTTCCTATGTCCGAAATATACGGCGTAGTTACCTTCTACACTCAGTTCTCAATCTATCCCAAGGGCGAATACAAATTTGCTGTATGTCTTGGCACAGCTTGCTACGTTAAAGGTGCAGGCGACATAATCGACAAGATTAAAACCAGACTCGGAATCGATGTTGGTCAGTGCACAGACGACGGTAAGTTCTCTCTTGATGCAACACGTTGTATCGGTGCTTGCGGTCTTGCTCCCGTTCTCACTGTAAATGATGATGTTTACGGCAGACTCACTGTTGATGATATCGACGGTATTCTCGACAAATATATGAACTAATTGGTGATGTTATGGTAGAGCTGTCACTTCACGTTCTCGATATTGCTCAGAACTCAATCAAAGCAGGTGCATCTCTTGTCGAAATCGAGATTAACGAAAACACCGTAGCTAACACTTTGGTTATCACAATAACAGATAACGGCTGCGGCATGGCTCCCGATTTTTTAAAAGATGTTACCAATCCTTTCCGTACCACACGGACAACACGTAAGGTTGGGCTTGGCTTGTCAATGTTTAAAAGTGCCGCAGAATTAACCGGCGGCAGCTTCAGCATATGGTCAGAGCAGGGAAAGGGTACAAAGGTTAAAGCGGAGTTTGTTCACAACAGTATCGACAGGCAACCCATTGGTGATATGGCTGCCACAATCACAACAGTAATCAACGCCAATCCGTCAATTGATTATGTATATAAACATTCCTACAACGGCAATGAGTTCGACTTCGACACCCGCCAGATGCGGGAAGCTCTTGGGGCAGAGGTCAACTTGTCCGAGAATGATGTGCTTTTGTGGATTGACGATTATATTAAAAATGAAACCGAAAATATATACGGAGGTGCAATATAAATGAAAAGCTTGGCTGAACTTCAACAACTCAGAGAAAAAACACTTGCAAAAGTAAATTTAAGAAAAGAAGACGACAACAGTATCAGAGTTGTTGTCGGTATGGCTACCTGCGGTATTGCAGCCGGTGCCAGACCCGTTATGAAATCCATTATGGATGAAATCGAAAAAAGAAACATCGGCAATTGCTATGTTACCCAGACAGGATGCATAGGTCTTTGCCGTCTTGAACCCATCGTAGAAGTGTATCTTCCCGGTTCAGAAAAAATCACTTATGTTAAAATGGATGCCGAAAAGGCTGTTAAAATCGTTAACGAAACATTAGTTAACGGCAAGGTTGTTAATGAATACACAATCGGCGCAGCTGAAAATAAATAAGGAGGGTTCATTCCATGGAATTAGCAAGAGGACACGTGCTTGTCTGCGGTGGTACCGGATGTACTTCTTCAGGCAGTGCTAAAATAATTGAGCAGTTTGAATCATGTCTTTCCGAGAAAGGTCTTCAGGACGAAATCAAAGTTGTACAGACCGGTTGTTTTGGTCTTTGTGCTTTGGGTCCCATCGTTATTGTATATCCTGAAGGTGCTTTCTATAGTATGGTTACACCCGAAGATGTTGCAGAAATCGTTGAAGAACATCTTCTTAAAGGCCGTATTGTTAAAAGACTTCTCTACAAAGAAACAGTTGTTGATGAAAACAACATCAAATCTCTTAATGAAGTTGACTTCTACAAAAAACAGCAGCGTATTGCTCTCGTAAACTGTGGTGTTATCAACCCCGAAAGCATCGATGAATACATTGCTTTTGGTGGTTACTCAGCTCTTGGTAAGGTTCTTACCGAAATGACACCTCAGCAGGTTATTGACGAAATCAAAGAATCCGGTCTTCGCGGCAGAGGCGGCGGCGGCTTCCCCACAGGTCTTAAATGGCAGTTCACAGCCAACGCTCAGGGTGACAAGAAATACGTAGCATGTAATGCCGACGAAGGTGACCCCGGTGCATTTATGGACAGATCCATCCTCGAGGGTGATCCTCACTCTCTCATCGAAGCAATGGCAATTGCTGCCTATGCAGTTGGCGCAGATGAAGGTTATGTATATATCCGTGCAGAATATCCTATCGCTGTTAACCGTCTCAGACTGGCTATCGAACAGGCTAAAGAATATGGTCTCCTTGGCGACAATATTTTTGAAACAGGCTTTAAGTTTAACCTCGACATTCGTCTTGGTGCAGGTGCCTTTGTGTGCGGTGAAGAAACAGCTCTTATGACATCAATCGAAGGTCACAGAGGCGAACCCCGTCCAAGACCTCCGTTCCCTGCAGTAAAAGGTCTCTTTGGCAAACCCACACTCCTCAACAACGTTGAAACCTATGCCAATATCACTGCAATCATCAACAACGGTGCCGAGTGGTTCAAAACAATAGGCACAGAAGGCAGCAAAGGCACAAAAGTATTTGCTGTCGGCGGTAAAATCAACAACACAGGTCTTGTTGAAATTCCCATGGGTACCACACTCCGCGAAATCGTATACGAAATCGGCGGCGGTATTCCCAACGGCAAAAAATTCAAAGCAGCTCAGACAGGCGGTCCTTCCGGTGGTTGTATCCCTGCTGACCTAATCGACACCCCCATCGATTACGATTCTCTCATCAGCATTGGCTCAATGATGGGCTCCGGCGGTCTTATCGTTATGGACGAAGACACCTGTATGGTCGACATTGCCAAATTCTTCCTCGAATTTACTGTTGATGAATCCTGCGGTAAATGTGCTCCCTGCCGTATCGGCACAAAGAGACTTCTCGAAATTCTCGAAAAGATTACAAGCGGCAAGGGTACTCTCGAAGATATCGACAAGCTCGAAGAGCTTTGCTACAGCATCAAAAATGCTGCACTTTGCGGTCTTGGTCAAACAGCACCTAACCCAATCCTCAGCACACTCAAATATTTCAGAGATGAATATGTTGCACACGTTGTCGACAAGAAATGTCCCGCTGGCGTATGTAAAGCACTTCTTTCATACGTTATCGAACCCGACAAATGTAAGGGTTGCAGCCTTTGTGCTAAAAAATGTCCTGTTGGTGCAATCGAAGGCGTTGTTAAAAACCCATTCACCATCGACACAAACAAATGTATTAAGTGCGGCGTTTGTATGGATTCTTGTAAGTTCGGCGCAATCAGTAAAAGATAAGAAGGAGAGTAATTGACGATGGATATGATTAATATTAAAATTAATGATAAAGACTACAGCGTTCCCGCTTCTTATACAATACTCGACGCAGCCAGAGAAGCCGGAATAAAAATCCCCACACTTTGCTATCTTAAAGATATTAACCAGATTGGTGCCTGCAGAATGTGTCTTGTTGAAATCAAGGGCGCTCGTGCACTTCAGGCAGCTTGTGTATATCCCGTTAGCGAAGGCTTAGAGATTTATACCAACACACCCAAGGTTAGAAATGCAAGAAGAGATACCTTAGAGCTTATTCTTTCCAACCACGAAAAGAAATGTCTCACCTGTATCAGAAGCAAAAACTGTGAGCTTCAGAACCTTGCTGAGGAGCTTGGTGTAGACGGTCTCAGATTTGAAGGCGACAACATCAAATATGACCTCGACAACACTTCAACCTCACTTGTAAGAGACAACAACAAATGTGTGCTCTGCAGAAGATGTATTTCAGCTTGTAATAATCAGGCAATTTCTGTTATTTCTTGTGCAGAAAGAGGCTTTGCAACTCACGTAACACCCACCTACGAAAAAGAAATCAAAGATGTTGGTTGTATTTTCTGCGGTCAGTGTATTGTTTCATGCCCTGTTGGTGCACTTTATGAAAGAAACGACATTCCCAAGGTTCAAAAAGCTATCGACAACCCCGAAAAACACGTTGTTGTTCAGACAGCTCCCGCTGTAAGAGCAGCTCTTGGTGAAGAGTTCGGTCTGCCGATTGGCACACCTGTAACCGGCAAAATGGTTGCAGCTCTCAGACGCCTTGGTTTCGACAAAGTGTTCGATACCGATACCGGTGCCGACCTCACAATTATGGAAGAAGGCACAGAATTTATCGAAAGATTCACAAAAGGCGAAAACCTTCCCATCATCACATCCTGCTCTCCCGGTTGGGTTAAATTCTGCGAACACTACTATCCCGAATTTATCGGCAATCTTTCAACCTGCAAATCACCTATGGAAATGTTTGGTGCACTCATTAAATCCTACTATGCCGATAAAGCAGGCATCAATAAAGACGATATCTATTCTGTTGCTATTATGCCCTGTACTTCAAAAAAATATGAAGCAAGCAGAGAAGAACATTCCACAAGCGGCAGTCAGGATATTGATTGCTCACTCACAACAAGAGAGCTTGCAAGAATGATTAAGCAGGCAGGTATCGATTTTGCATCACTTCCCGATGAAGAATTCGACACTCCCTTCGGTGAAGCAACCGGTGCCGGCGTTATCTTCGGCACAACAGGCGGTGTTATGGAAGCTGCTATCAGAACAGTGTATGAAATCCTCGAGAAAAAGCCTCTCGACAACCTCAACGTTGAACCTGTTCGTGGTTTAGAGGGTGTTAAAGAAGCAACTCTCACCATTGCAGGCAAAGAAGTTAAGGTTGCTGTTGTTCACGGCACAGCTAATGCAAGAATTATTCTTGACAAAATCAAAAACGGTGAACACTATGATTTCGTAGAAATTATGGCATGCCCCGGTGGATGTATCAATGGTGGCGGTCAGCCTGTTGTTGATGCCTACACAAGAGCAACTGTTGACTTTAAAGCAAAACGTGCAAGTGCTCTCTACACCGAAGACGAAAAAGCAACTATCAGAAAATCACACGAAAACCCTGTTATCAAACAGATTTATGATGAGTTCCTTGGTGAGCCCTGTGGTCACAAATCACATGAGCTTCTCCACACTCACTATGTAGACAGATCAAGTTCAAAATAATTTGTATCTGAACTAAAAAGCGGACAGTAATCCCCCAGATTAGAAATCATATATTTTAATTTATTTCTACTCTGTGGGGATTTTTCGCCGTTTTAATATATAATCGGAGGTGTCTGATATCATGGAACAAAATTATATTAACAAGCACACTCTGAACATAATGTTAAACTTTGCCGAAATGATGATGGCATCGGGTGCAGAGGTGAATAGAATAGAAGATTCTCTCACCCGAATCGGTCTTTCCTGCGGGGCGGTCAAAATGGATGTTTATGCCATTGCATCAAACATAACAATAACCGCACTTGATAAAGACGGAATATCCTACACACAGACAAGAAGAATGACTTCGGTTGCATCAACCGACTTTGATATGCTCGATAAGCTTAATTCACTCAGCCGTGACAAATGCGAGGGTAAAATAACCTTTGAAGAGTTTGAAGAGGCAGTGTCAACAATGCCTGCAACCGTTGACAGTGAATTGAAGCTATACATAGGCAGCATGCTTGCAGCCGGTGCTTTTGCATTGTTTTTTGGCGGTAGCGTGTGGGATGCGATTGCTTCATTCTTTTTTGGTATTCCCATCTATTTTATGCAAAGCAAATTCAGAAGCTTCTGTCCAAACACAATAATTTTTAATCTTCTGACGGCTTTTGTTGTCGGCATTTGTATCTGTATTGTTGCCAAAATTTTTAATCTCAATGCCGATAAGGTCATAATTGGCGACATTATGCTTCTCATTCCCGGAATTGCCTTCACAAATTCCATCCGAAATCTCCTTGTTGGCGACACCAACACCGGAATTATGCGTCTTGTGGAAACAATCCTTTGGGCGGCAGCTCTTGCACTTGGGTTTGTTCTTTCAATAATGCTGATAGGAGTGTGATTATATATGAATCAGGATATTGTTCAGCTTATAACAGGATTTTTAGGCTCTGCCGGATTTGCACTTGTTTTTAATGTTCGCCTAAAAAATCTTTTGGCACCATCCCTCAATGGCTTATTCACCACAGGCATATTTTTGCTCATGTTCAGATTTTATAGCAATTACTTTATAGCTTGTTTTGTTGCTTCGGCGTTTTCTGCTTTGTTTGGCGAGGTTCTTGCACGAATAAAAAAGACTCCGGCAAGTGTGTTTTTTATTCCGGGTGTTGTTTCCCTTATCCCCGGTGGTGCACTTTTTTACACTATGAGCTATGCAGTGAAAAAAGATTGGATAAACTGTAAAATGTATGGCTTTCTTACAATGGAATATGCTCTCGGCATCGCCTGCGGCATAAGCATTGCGTGGGCACTGTGGTATATGGTTCAAAAAATGATTACAAACATGGTCAAAGGTTCAAAAACGGAGATATAGTATGACAAAGCGAATTGTCTTTCTTTTTTTAAGCGTGATGTGGATGAGTCTGATTTTCTATTTTTCATCCCAGACAGCCGACATTTCGGGGGCTTCAAGCGGAGGCATTGCCCTCAAAATCATCAAATTATTTGTTGATAGTCCATCTCCGGAGCTTGTTGGCATATTTGAAACAATAATCCGAAAAATCGCCCATTTCACCGAGTATGCCGTTTTGGCAATCTTGTTGTATCAGACAATGCGTTCGTTCAATGTTTCAACCAAGAAGGCGTTTTTATCTGTTATAATTGCCATTGTCTATGCAATAACAGATGAGGTTCATCAGCATTTTGTACCTGGCAGAGCCTGCCGGGCGTATGATGTGCTTATAGATTCATTTGGTTCGCTTTCGGGTTATTATATATCAAAAGCATTTAACGTTTACAAATCAAAAAAATATCATTAAAAACCAGCAAAACTCTCGTATATTTTTTTCTTTTCCACCAATACTTTATATAGAAAAATAATGTATTGGAGATATAATGTGTCAAGGTTTATCGTAAACTCATCAAAAGCACTTTCCGGCGAGGTGTGTGTGTCGGGTTCCAAAAACTCAGCGTTGCCAATCCTTGCTTCTTGCATACTCACGGGCGGAGTCAGCACAATTAAAAACGTTCCCGTTCTTAGCGACATAGAGATTATGTGCACCATTCTTTCCCATCTGGGTTGCAAAATAAACCGCGTCGATGATGTAATAACAGTTGATTCATCAAATGTTAATTGCACAGCTGTTCCCTTTGAACTAACCGGAAAAATAAGAGCTTCGTTTCTTGTTGCAGGTCCTCTTCTTGCTCGTTTTGGCAGAGCAGAGGTTTCACTTCCGGGAGGTTGCACAATCGGAACAAGACCGGTCGACCTTCATCTGAAAGGATTTAGCGACCTTGGTGCTGAACATATTATAAAAGATGGCAGTGTCAGCATTTCGTGCAAAGAACTTAGCGGTGCAAGAATATGTTTGGATTTTCCGTCTGTGGGAGCAACTCAAAACATAATTATGGCTGCGGTTCTCACAAAAGGTCAGACCATAATAGAAAATTGTGCTTCCGAGCCCGAAATTGTTGACCTTGCCGATTTTCTTAACAAATGCGGTGCCAACATAAAAGGTGCCGGCACCGACAAAATTGTAATAGATGGCACAAACAGTCTTAAAGGATGCACTCACACCATAATTCCCGACAGAATTGAAGCAGGCACCCTGATGGTTGCATCTGCAGTTACAGCAGGCAATGTCACTTTGAAAAATGTTAACTATTCTCATCTTTCGTCGGTAATATCAAAGCTTACCGAGATTGGTGTGTGCATAACAGAATTTGGCAGTGATATCAACATAAAATGCACCATGCCGGTTAAAACCACAAGCATCAAGACAATGCCGTTTCCGGGATTTCCAACCGATATGCAATCTCAGATTGCAGCACTTTTTTGTTTTATTAACGGAACATCTGTTATAACAGAAACAATTTTTGAAAATCGTTTTATGTATGTGCCTGAGTTAATCAGAATGAATGCCGACATCAAAGTAGACGGTCGCACTGCGGTAATAAACGGCAAGGGCGGTCTTGTTGGCGCAGAAGTAAATGCGACCGACCTCAGAGCCGGTGCCGCATTGGTTGTTGCGGGGCTTGCGGCAAAAGGCAAAACAATAATCAATAATGCAGACTACCTCAAAAGAGGTTATTGCAATTTTGAAGACAAGCTCAAAAAGCTTGGCGCAGATGTTATAATTGAAGAATAATAATTATAAAAATAGCTCTTCACTCATAATTATGTTATGGGTGTAGAAAATGTATTTTGCAAACAATAAAGTCAAGGGCAGAGTTTTGCTTTTGCTCTCACTAATGATTGCTGCTTCGGCATTCGGATTCATAAAATATGTTGAATCGGTGATTTTGCCTCGTGGAGGCGAAGCACTCCATTCCTATGCCGAAACAAATATGTTTGAAATTTTAAACTCAACAATCACAGAGGTTGTCGACAAATATTCCTTGAAGCACGACAACCTCGTTGACATAAAATATACCAACTCCGGTGCCATAAGTGCAATAAGTGTCAATTATGTTCTGGCAAACAAAATAAAATCCGAAATTTCAATGCTCATATCCCAAAAGCTAAGCGAGCAGGATGAATATCCTGTGTATGTGCCAATGGGGGTATTCAGCAAAAATATGTATTTTATGGGCAAAGGCCCTAAAATCAAATTTATATTGATGCAAAGAGGCTGCATACAAACCGATTTTTCTCACACTTTTGAAAGTGCGGGAGTCAATCAGACCATGCACACCCTCAAAATTGTTCTTGATGCAGATGTTGCCCTTATGCTTCCGTTCTATAGCACCCACACCAATATGACAACAAGTGCAGTTTTGTCGCAAACAATAATAAATGGTGAGTGTCCGGAACAAATTTTAAAATTAAGCGAAGGAGAAAGCTAAGTGACAGATAATATTAACTATAATCACATTGTCGACTACCTTAATAAAACTCTTCCCGACACCAAAGGAAAGCTTTGGGAAATGGAGCAGTATGCTCACGAAAACAATGTGCCCATAATCCAAAAGGAAGTGCGTTGTTTTCTTGGCACACTTCTCAGGCTCAAAAACCCCAAAACCATTGTTGAGCTTGGCACAGCCATTGGCTATTCGTCATTGTTCTTTTCAGACTATATTCAAGACGGCGGAAAAATCATAACTCACGAAAGAGAGCAAGACTACTACGACATTGCAATGGCAAACATCAAAGCTGCCGGAAAAGAGGACAAAATACAAATAGTGTTTGGCGATGCATTTGAAAATGTAAAAAAACTAAACGGCAGCTACGATATGATTTTTATGGATGCCAACAAGTCTATGTACAGATACTATCTCGACACCCTGTTTCCTTATCTGAAAGTTGGGGGAATCATCGTGTGCGACAACATTCTCTATAAGGGTATGATTTCCAACGATGACCTTGCTCCCCGAAAGCAAAACACCATAATATCAAACATAAGAGGATTTCTCGACTATATTTCCCATCATCCCAAGCTCGAAACGTCAATAATCCCCATTGGTGACGGTGTTTCAGTTTCGGTTAAGCTGTCTGATTGAAAGGAGAAAGCATAAAATGACAAATAAAGTGGAACTGCTTGCACCTGCAGGCAGCCTTTCAAAATTAAAATACGCAATAGAATACGGTGCCGACGCAGTATACATAGGCGGTGAAGAATTTTCGCTCAGAGTTGCTGCCAAAAACTTTTCAAATGCCGAAATAAAAGAAGGCATCGACTATGCCCACGCAAGAGGAAAAAAGGTGTATATCACTGCCAACATCATTCCTCACAACGAAGACCTCAAGGCTTTTCCTGAGTTTGTCAAAGAGGTCAACTCTATGGGGGCAGATGCGATAATCGTGTCGGACCTTGGTGCTTTCTCGATTGTGAGAGAGGTTGCACCAAATATGGAAATTCACATCAGCACTCAGGCAAATAATACCAATTATATGAGTGCCAAAATGTGGTACAAGCTGGGTGCAAAAAGAGTTGTGCTTGCCCGTGATTTGTCTTTTAAAGAAATTGAAGAAATCCGCTCTAAAATCGAACCCGATCAGGAGCTTGAATGTTTTGTTCACGGTGCAATGTGCGTGTCATACAGTGGCAGATGCCTTTTGAGCAATTATCTTACTCATCGTGATGCCAACAAAGGTGCTTGTTCTCATCCCTGCCGTTGGAAGTATTATCTTATGGAAGAAAAGCGCCCCGGCGAATATATGCCGGTGTTTGAAAACGACAGAGGCACGTTTTTGTATAATTCAAAAGACTTATGCATGGTTGAGCACATTCCCGACCTCATAAAGAGTGGCATAAGCAGTTTTAAAATTGAGGGCAGAGTAAAAAATGAGCTCTATGTTGCAACTGTTGTGAGTGCCTACAGAAGAGCGATTGATGCTTACTATGCTGACCCTGAAAACTTCTGTGTTGAACCCGACATATTAGAAGAGCTTGAAAAGGTGAGTCACAGAGAATACACAACCGGATTTTACTACAACAAGCCCGATGAAAACAATCAGCTCTACACCAGCAACACCTACATTCAGGACTATACAATAGCCGGCGTTGTGCTCGACTATGATGCAAACACCAAAATTGCAACAGTAGAGCAACGCAACAGATTTTTCCGTGGAGAAAAGCTTGAGCTTCTTTCTCCTGCAAAAAAATCCTTTGCCTTCAATGCAGATTATATGACCGACGAAAACGGAGCAGATATTGATGTTGCACCTCATCCTCAAATGATTGTTAAGCTTAAAATTGAAAGTGATGTTATTCCGTTCAGCATAATCAGAAAAGAAAATAATTAAAATTTTTGTATATAATCTTAGCTGATGCATATAATATAACTGTAATCAGAAAAAGATTATAGTGCTCAGATAATATTTGATTATATTGGTTCGGAAGGTATATTTTGAGATAAATATATAACCAGATGCAGTGTAGCTACTGTCAGGCTAAAGTTTTGCTGTAATTAAATATTTCCTAAAAGCATATAGCAAAAATCTGATTACGCATAAAAGCATAGCTTTTAACGAAAAAACGATGTTTTCATTCAGAATCCATCGTTTTTTTGTTGCAAAATTATAGTAAGACGGATGCTATGAAGGTAGAATTGGATGTTTTTCATTCACAGTTCGTTTAGTTTCTCTACGCAACTGGATGAGTACTCCCTGTTTAAAAATCCCATTTTTCTTTCAATACCGCCTCGCACTCATCACTCAGATGAAGCTCGGCT
>SVJL01000129.1 GCA_015068985.1 Oscillospiraceae bacterium | reverse complement strand
GATAAATACATATCATGCGGTATTAGCACACCTTTCGGTGTGTTATTCCCCTCTCAAGGGCAGGTTACTCACGCGTTACTCACCCGTCCGCCGCTAAGCTTCCCCGTCGTCACCCCGAAAGGATCTGACGGTTGGCTCCGCTCGACTTGCATGTGTTAGGCACGCCGCCAGCGTTCGTCCTGAGCCAGGATCAAACTCTCAATAAAAAATTCAATCAGACCGTAGTCTGAATAAGTTCTTTTTGAAGTTTGTTAGCTCATAAAAAACACTAACTTAAATTTACTGAATTAAAAGCATTTCGCTTCAACTCAAATTCTCTTTTCGAGAACCTCTTATACTGTTCATTTTTCAAAGTTCAAACCGTCGCCCTTTTACAAGCGACTTGATTATTATATCACAGTCATTTGTCAATGTCAAGAACTTTTTTAAAATTTTTTCAAAAAATTTCTTGAACAGTGACCTGACTTATGACGCCTAATTAATATATCACAAACGAGCCATAGTTGTCAACACAAAAAAACAATTTTGGCTATTTTTTCCACATTATTGACTACTTTCTAACTCCATACTTAAAGTATTCCACAATTCATACAAATTATTCAGCTCTTTTTCACATTTTTCACTTTCCGAAAACAGTTCACTTACCTTTTCATAATCCGCTCCGGCAGCTGAAATGTCTGTCTTCAAATTTTCTATTTTCATCTCCAGCTCTTCTATCTGTTCTTCTGTTGCAGCAAGCTTTTTGGTGATATTTTTTATGTTTGCCTGTTTTCGTTTGTTTTGTTCATATGCCTCGGCAGCAGAAAGATTAACCTTAACCTCGGCTGCAGTATCTGATAGTTGCTGAGAGTTTTTGTATTCAAGATAATCGTTGTAATTGCCGTTATACGAAAAGATACCCTCTGAAGTGAGCTCCAGAATGCGGTCGGCGGTTTTGTTAAGAAAGTATCTGTCGTGAGAAACAAGAATAACAGTTCCCTCAAAGCTTTTAACTGCTGCATCGAGAGCTTCTTTTGATGATAGGTCGAGATGGTTGGTGGGCTCATCGAGCAGAAGTGTGTTTGCTTTTTCCAGCATAATAACAAGCATCATCAGTCTTGCCCTCTCACCGCCGCTGAGCTTTGAAACTTCTTTATACACATCTTCGTCGGTAAACAGCACCGTTCCCAGAAGTGTTCGCACCTCTGATTCATCCATTCTCGGGAAACGATCCCATATTTCCCCGAGGACAGTGCTCTTTTCGTGGAGGAGTCGTTGCTCCTGATCATAAAAGCTGCACTCAACATTACGTCCGAACTCAAACTCGCCGCCGTGGGTTGTGTTTATGCCAACAAGGGTTTTGAGCAAAGTTGATTTTCCAATGCCGTTAGCTCCGATTATGGCAACTTTTTCGCCCCGTTTAACATCGAAGTTTATCCCCGATGCAATTTTTTTAAGCACGCCTCCGGCATTGACATTGAGTTCAAGGTCTTCACACACAAGAACATCTTTATAGGATGGATATTCAAGCTCAAACTCAAACCTGCATGCCTTATTCATAAGAACAGGTTTTTCAATCACCTCAATACGATCAATGGCTTTTTGCTTGCTCTTTGCCATTTTTGCAGTTGAGGCTCTCACCTTATTGCGTGCCACATAATCTTCAAGGCGTTTGATTTCTTCCTGCTGAGCTTCATAGTGTTTAAGCTCTATTTCATAATTCTTTTCTTTGGCGTCGAGATAGGCAGAATAATTGCCGGGATAGCGGGTGCATTTGTTTCTTTCTATCTCATAGATAGTATCGCAGATGCTATCGAGAAAGTATCTGTCGTGGGATACGGCAATTATCATACCCCTATACGATTTGAGATAGCCTTCGAGCCACTGCATTGTGCGAAAGTCGAGGTGGTTGGTGGGTTCATCAAGAAGAAGAACCTCCGGGCTTCTGAGCAAAAGCTTGGCAAATGCAAATTTTGTTTTTTCGCCGCCGCTAAGGGTGTTGACACGCTTATGTTCAACGTCGAACCCATCAAAGCCCATACCGCTGAGAACGGTTTTAATTTTGGTGCGAACCTCAAAACCGCCCTTGGCATCAAACATAGCACTAACGCGGGAATATGAATCCATCACATTGTTTCTTTCCTGATCGGATATGCTTCCATCCGACATTTTCACTTCAAGTGAACGCATTTCTTCTTCGAGGGAAGTTACATCAGAAAATATCTCCATTATATCTTCCCACATTGTGTTGGAAGTGTCTTCTACTGCATTTTGTTTTAAAAAACCGAGAGTGGAATCTTTTGGAGTGAATATGCTTCCGGAATCATATGCAAGCTCTCCTGCAATTATTCTCAGAAGAGTTGTTTTTCCGGCTCCGTTTGCTCCAATCAAACCGACTTTTTCGTTATCGGCTATATTCATAGATATATTTTCGAGTATAAGATCAACGCCGAAGCTTTTAGTAACCGATGTTATCTGCATTGGCATATTCATTCTCTCCTTTCTTGTCACGATGGCACGCAGCTATAACCTTTACAGACTCTGCCCCGTGCATTTTTAGTATTTTAGAGCACTCATCGGCTGTTGAACCGGTAGTGTAGATATCATCAAGCAGCAATATCTTTTTGTTTGTTATATCATATTTAACATTAAAATCCACTGCACCTTTAACCATTGCCTTACGCATTACGTATCCCATTGTGCTCAAAGGAGCAAGGTTTTTTATTTTAACAAGAAGATCGGGGCAGATTTTTATGTCAAAGAGTTTTGAGAGTTCTGCGGCAATTAAAAGCGACTGATTATATTCACGTTCTCTTAAGGGATGTATGGGAACGGGGCATATGCAATCAAATTCCGTTACAAAGTCTCTGTCTTTCAAAACCTCATAAAGTGCACGGGTGAAGCCATGACAAATGTAGCGTTTGGAATGGAATTTATAGTTCATCATTGCCATTCTCACATTGCCCTCATACGGCAGTGCACACACAGCCTCATCAAAATATCGGTCAGGCTCAACAAACACAGCACTTTGTTTTTTCACACCGGAAATACAGTCGTCACATATTGCGGCCTTTTGACCAACAGAAATAATGCAACCGCACACTATGCACTTTTTTGGCCATAAAATGTCGAATGTTATCTCTTTCACTTTTGACAGCATATTTTTAATTTTTGAGAATTTCCTTTGTGTTGATTGCATTGGTAAGCTTCTCCGTTAATCCTGAATATCGTTTATCTTCGCGGTTGTTATCGACCATCCTTTCCATAATTTGCCTGTTGCCCACCAACACCACAAGGTTTTTTGCCCTTGTAACGCCGGTGTAAAACAAATTACGGTTTAAAAGCATATCGGGTGCACGAAACATTGGCATAACAACAACCGGAAATTATAGGAATAGGTAATCCTTTGAGGTTATCTCCAGATTTTCCCCTCCTCCACACCGTGCGTGCGACTTTCACCGCACACGGCGTTCCATCGTTTTGCTTAGTATCACTTTAACATCACAAAATGTTCTTTTTCAGTCTTTGTTAAACTTACATACTTTCTTCGATTGGGAGTACTCCCGCAGTTTTTCTTAACTGATTGAGCTTTTTAAGTTGTTTGTCATTCAACATGAGTAAACTTAAATGAACATCTATAGTGCTTTTCTTTGTGGAATGTATCAGTCGATGCACATCTTCCAGTATAAGCACAAGATTATTGTAACCATCCTTGCCACCTTTTGATTTTGGTGTTTTGTGATGGCAGTGTATCTCTTCTTGGCTCAGAAATTCTATGCCCGTAATGGCACATCTTCCTCTTTGAGCGGCGAAGAGTGATACGCGGTTATCGTTATACTCAATTGAGCGGTCTCTGAC
>SVJL01000128.1 GCA_015068985.1 Oscillospiraceae bacterium | reverse complement strand
GTCAAACGAGACTGTTTGTGTTTTGTCAATAAGGTTCAAAAGCTTTCCTGCCGCCTTGCACACCTTTATTTCTTCGCCGCAAAAAGCGGCAATGCCTGCCGAGTCGTAGCCTCTGTATTCAAGACGTGACAAAGCCGAGAGCAAAACAGGAACGGCGTTATCATTCCCCACAAATCCAACAATACCACACATAGTTGTACCTCCGATAATATTACCGTAATAAACAAATCTATTATGCCCAATTTTTGAGTATTACTCCAAAAAGGGTAACATCATCAGAAATAAGTGCATATAAATAAATATGAAAGGGTGGTATGCTATGAGTTATGACAAAAACGAAGAAATTATAAATAAGCTTATTAAAGAATCGCAAATCAGCGGTTCGGGAATAAACGTTAGCGGCAAGGGCGACATTGAAAAAATGCTTGGTTCAATTGACCGTAATGCTGCCGAAAGAAAGCTGCGTTCAATGGGGCTTGGTTCGGTTGCCGACAAACTAAAAACTGTGAGCGACAAAGAACTGATTGATATGATAGCCAAAAACCCGTCAATTCTCAAAAAAATTAACAGCTTATTAAAATAAAAGGAGGCAAAACAATGGCAGACAATTTGAACGACAAGCTAAGTTCTTTGCTTTCAAACCCTGATGCTATGAATATGCTTTCGTCGCTGATTGGCTCGTCGGCTCAAGGCAGCTCTCCGTCGGAGGCAGAACCCGCTTCGGGCGGCGACGAGGAAATTGTGAGCACAATAAAAAATGCCATGTCAAGACTTAGCGGAGGCGGAGACAAAAGAATTAACCTTTTGAATGCTCTCAGACCTTATATGAGAGAATCGCGCACCGCAGGCATCGACAAGGCTGTTAAAATGCTTAAGCTGACTCAGCTGACTTCAATTTTTAAAGATTTGTGAGGGATGATGATTGTATAGAAGATATTATGACGGTTACCGACCGACAAATTCATATGCCGATAAGGGCGAAATTATTGTGCCAAAATCGGACAGTGAACACAGCTCAGATGCTCAGGTATCCCTTTCCACCCAGCCGGATAACTCCGATTGTGTAGAAATTACGTCTCGCTCAGGACGTGGGTTTTTGGGAACAAATTTAGAAATTGATGACATAATACTTATCGGAATTTTGATTTTTCTTTTGAGCGAATCGGACGATATTGACCCTGTGCTTATTATTGTTGTGGGGTATTTGCTTCTGGCAGACATATTCTGACGAGATTTGATGATGCGAATAAATTATTGTTTATAGGTGAGAAGAAATCAGGCTGAAGCGTTGCCTCCCTTGTGTAAAGGGAGGGGGACCAAGCTTTGCTTGGTGGAGGGATTGTAAATAATTTTTTTAAAAAACAACCCCTCAGTCAGCTTCGCTGACAGCTCCCCTTGCACAGGGGAGCCTTTCGCTCTAACCTAATCAGTTCGCTAAACAATAATTTATCTTCTTTAAATGCAAAAAAACTATTGATAAAATTATTAAAATGTGATATTATGATTATGCTAAACAAACTTAATATATAATAAAATGCAGTTTTTGTCCATACCAAGGGTGAAGTATGCCCATTTATATTTACCAGTTCGAATTTGTTAAAAATGCAAACTCAGCTGGTAAATGTGGATGAATTTCGCATATATTAGGTTTGTTTAGCGACTATCGAGTTTGCGTTTTTTAGCGTCTGCTTCGGTAGACGCTTTTTTTATTTTGTTTTTACGGAGATGAAAAAAATGAACAAACCAAAATTAGATTTGCTCGAAAAAATATATTATCGTCTGTTGGATGGCACAGAGGGTGCACCAATTGATGCCGAAGAATATCATGCGTTAGAGGCTGAAGCTTCAAGACGTGAAAAAATTCTTTTGGAGCATTTGAGCGAAGAGGACAAAAAACTTTTTTACGACTATGACGATGCTATGACATTGGTTGAAGCACGAATGCATTATTATAGTTTTAAACAAGGTGTGAAATTTTGCAGAGAGGTTGAAAAAACCTTAGATGACAAACTACTTTCAAAATGTGAATAGAGTGTTATTATATAAAGAAACAACTCAATTTTCAATGCACTTTGGCAACCGATTCTATCATTTTGAGAAATTCATCTTTAACCTTTTGTGGTTCAACAATTGCAGCTCTGCCGCCGAGAGATGCTATCCAACCAAAAAATTGCTCACTTACCGCCACCTTGGTTTTTATTAAAAAATGGTCGTCGCCGTCTTTGTGGGGTGTTATATCCATTCCGAAGCGGTCGAACACAACGTTAATAAGCGAGTTGGAAAAGCGCAGAGTAACAAACTCTTCACTGCCCGAAAACATTGAAAACATCTTACGTGCATACTGTGCCGAATCAAAGGGAACATCGGGAAGCTGACGAGATGAATCGGTTATGGAAATGTTTTCCATGCGGTCAACCCTATAGTGAACATAGTTTGAATATTTGGAATTGTAGGCAACGAGATAGTAGTTTTCGTCGTCCCACATCAGCGATACCGGAGACTCGGTGTAATAGCCGCCGTCTTTGCGGTATTTTTTTTGCTTGGAAAGACAATAATCAAAATATTTGAACGAAATCATTTTGTTTTGTGAAATTGACTCGTGGATTTTGTCTACATTATAAAAAATCTGCTCGTTCAAGGTTTTGACACGGTTTGCCGCATAAACCTGACGATTCAGGTTTTGTGCATTGTGGCGGCTGGTGAGGTTTTCGATTTTGGCAATCAGCTGAGATGTCTTTTTGGGAGTGATGAATCTGGCCGATTCCACAGCATCAATCAACAGCTTCAGCTCTGCAATTTCAAAGCTGCCCGATGCATTAAAATAGCCCGGTATTCTGCCCTCGGTTTTGCAGATGTCGAGGCCGAAAAGATTCAGATTTTCAAAATCGTCATACAGACTTTTTCGTTCTGCCTGAATGCCAAAGGAATCGAGAGCAGAGATAATTTGTGCCATGGTCATGGGGTGACTTTCGTCTGTGTTTTCGGTAAAAATCTTGGCAAGATAAAGTATTTTAAGTTTTTGGTTTGAAGATTTTGGCATAATAATTCACCTTTTCTATCCGTTTTTTGGGAACAACAAAATTAAAAAACTCAGGCACAATCTCAAACTCCGTTTTTCCGGCGGTCACAATTTCGCCGTCGATGCAAAGCCGCATCGTGCCGGAGGTGGGCGTAACTGTTACCCTATGGCATTTTTTGGATAGCAAATACTTTTCGATTCCCGAAAGTTTTAGAACGGTGCCTTTCATATAATAGGGCAAAAGATATATGAATCTCCATCTGGAAATGTTTTTTATTATGTTAATGTTTATCATACCGTCGGTCACAGATGCCAGAGGATTACTCTTGACTCCACCTCCGCAATAAGAACCGTTTGCAAGAGAGGTCAAAAGAAGAGGACCACGATGGCACAACTCGCTGTCAATTTCTATTTGAAGATTGGCACCTTTTTTTCGGATGAGGGAGACGAGTATGGATGCAAAATATGCAAATGAGCCTGATATGAAAGGTTTTTTCTTCATATTGGCAGTCATATCGGCTACGTTGCAATCGAAACCGATGTTGAACATATTTACGCAATAACCCTCCATTATTTTGCCATCAAAAAGGGTTTTGTATCGGATAGCATCACACTTTTCCGCACCTCCACCAATCTGATAGCAGACGTTTTGAAAGTTACAATCAGACGGGAAATTGCGGCAAAAATCATTGCCTGTGCCCATTGGCACAACGCCAATTTCAGAATCGGGACAATTGGTGATGCCGTTCAAAACTTCGCTGACGGTGCCGTCGCCGCCGCAGGCAATAAAGCGTGCAGGTCCGTTTGACAGGCAATAATCGCTCACA
>SVJL01000014.1 GCA_015068985.1 Oscillospiraceae bacterium | reverse complement strand
GCTCACAGGCTTTTGTGATATAAACAGAACCCGTATGGAGTATGCAGTAAAAAGATTAAAGGATAACTATAATTACCCCGCTCCAACTCTTTATGGCGCAGACGAATTTGAAAAAATGATTGAAGAACAAAAACCTGATTGTGTTATTGTAACATCAATCGACAGAACACACCACCGCTACATATGCAAAGCAATGGAAATGGGTTGTGATGTTATCACCGAAAAACCAATGACAATGGATGCCGACAAATGTCAGCAGATAATCGACACTCAAAAGAAAACCGGTCGACACATAAGAGTTTGCTTTAACTATCGCTATGCTCCTTCCAACTCTAAGGTGAGAGAACTCATCAAAGACGGTGTTATTGGTGATGTTAAGAGCGTACACTTTGAATGGATGCTCAACACAGACCACGGTGCCGACTATTTCAGACGTTGGCACAGAGACAAGAGAAACTCCGGCGGTCTTTTGGTTCACAAATCAACTCACCATTTTGACCTTGTTAACTTCTGGATTAACGACCAGCCAAAAACAGTATTTGCTTTTGGTGACCTTATGTTCTACGGAAGAGAAAATGCCGAAGAAAGAGGCATCACAAAGTTCTACTATAGAGCACACGGCAGTGAATTTGCAAAAGATGACCCCTTTGCTCTTATTATGGAAGGCAATGAAGGTATGGAAAATGTGTATCTCAATGCCGAAAAAGACGATGGCTATATTCGTGACCAAAACGTTTTTGGCGACAACATCAGCATTGAAGACACAATGAGCGTGCTCGTTAAATACAAAAAAGGTGCTCAGCTCAGCTATAGCCTTGTTGCATACGCTCCCTATGAGGGCTACAAAGTGTGCTTCACCGGCACAAAAGGCCGTCTCGAATATGAGGTGAGAGAGTCAACTTATATTAACGGTGCAGGTGACAAAAACAACGAGGGTGCCTATAAGGGCAAATCAATTGTTGTGTTCCCGTTGTTCAAAGACCCCTATGAGGTTGAAATCCCAACAGCTAAGGGCGGTCACGGCGGCGGAGATCCCGTTCTTTTAAACGACATCTTCGGTACTCCCATTCCCGATCCCCTCGAGAGAGCCGCATCTCATGTTGACGGTGCAATGAGCATATTGACAGGTATTTCAGCCAATAAGTCTATTGCATCAGGCTTGCCAGTAAACATTAAAGATATGGTAGAATTCTAATTTAACAAGATTATATGGACTGTAGAAAGTTGGAGTAAGGGTTTTTGTCCGAAACGACTTTTCTGCAGTCCATTTTTATTTGACGAGGATGCAGAAATATTATTCCTATTAATGGGTAATACCAAAATATATTTTGTGTGCGATAAATTATTGTTTGCTGGGCTCTCCCGTGAATTGAGTACGTAGTGCGAAAATGAACGGCAGAGAGCACGTATGCCAAAACTTCCGCTGAGACGTGCACCCTCATACGGCGCACGGACGAAGCGTAGAAGTTGACGGCTAGCGAGCTGATTAGGCTATTGGAGTTGTAGGGGCGATTCACGAATCGCCCGCAGAGTTTGTGAATGTATACGGGCGATTCGTGAATCGCCCCTACAACGCACAAATTATATTCATCAATTGTAGGGTCCGTTCTCGTCTTCGATTCGGTCGGCGATAAACGGTTGCCACCGGCAACCATTGCCGTCCTCGACGGACCGTCCGGGAGGCCGGTCCCTACAACGCACTAATTAAACTGTAACGTTCCTATTCGCTATTCTCTAATCGCTAATCGCTACGTGGGTAAACAATAATTTACAGTTCCTCTGCAAATAAGTGTGAATCTATATAATGCATTGCAAAAAGATTTATTGTGCAACTTTTCACATAGATTGCAATTATCTTTTCCTTGTTTTGGTCACTTCGTATTAGAAACTGGGGCGTAATCTTAGTTATTGCCCGTTGTGTGTTAGGATTGGTTCGTGATATAATTTAGACATAACGAAAAACATTTTATAAACGGGAAAAACTCCCGATTTTTCATCTTTAGTTTTGCGGGCTTTTGTTCGCTTATCACACATAATTTATTTTTATTCTCTGAAAGGATGGATGTAAAAATGAAAACAACAAAAAAATGTCTGAGTCTGCTTCTTTCATTTGCAATGGTGTTCTCCTTTGTTTGCATACCTGCAATGGCAGAAGATGCAGCCGGCACAGCCACCACCGAAAAGGAGTGGCATATGCTTTCCGACACACCTGTGTTTGAACAGAATTTTGATGTAGTCAATGAAGATGGCACACTTGCAGGTGACGGTTCAATTGGAGATTCAACTGCTGAATATTCAGTAAGCAATGGTGAACTTCATATGGTTGGACTCGACAACCGATTCAGTTATTCATATAGTTCTGCATCATTGACAGATAAGAATCATATGATAGAGTTAGATATCAGAAAAGAAGATAACCAACAGTGGGGAATAGCAATTTCCAATTCTGCCTCTTCAATAACCAAAACTCGCGCGCCGATTTATCTGGCATTTATTCCCAGCAGAGACTCAATTACAGTACATTATTCAACAACAACAGATGCAGGAGATGGTACAACAACATCGACACAAGTAAGCAAAAGTGTTACTTTAGACGGAATGTCTGACACCGGTAATTATCATATTGCTTGCTGGTTAAATCATGAAACAAGCTCGTTTAGTGCGTGGATAAACGGAGTGCAAATTGCTTCTGAATTTGGATTTTATTGTGATACAACAACTTCAGTGATAAATATTTTCTCGAAGGCATCAACTCAGACTAATCTTCACATAGATAACATAAAAATAACCCTACCTGATGAAACTCCCCGTCTTGATGCCGGAGAAGCATATTATCAGAATTTAGACTTTAACGGTACCATTGCCGATATAACTCAAGCTGACGAAAATGACACCGACTATTTTCTACCTTCAACATTTTCATCTACCGCATTGGCGGTTTCAAATGGCGAGTTGGTGGTTAGCGGTAAAAACAAAATCAACTTAAGACACGGTGCATTTTATGGTATGGACGATAGAATTGTATTTGACTTTGTTTTGAGAAACGGCGGAACCAATCCAAGAACATCAATATACATAAATGATGGTGGCAACACAGCCAACAGTGCTACGTTGCAGTTGTATTTTACCAACGGATTTGTTCAGTATTATGATGGTGCAACACAGACTTCCTTTACTTATGGAGCAACAGATAAAAAGATTAATTTGAAAGTGATATTTGAAAAACTGAGAGACGGAGAAACCACCACAGTTACCGATAATGAGTATAAATTTTCATTATGGGTTGACGGAGTAAAATATGTGGATCGTGCCGACCCAAAAACAAAGATGACGTTTAACACTTCTACTAATGCTATTAACAGATATACATTAGTGTTAACCACCGATTCTGCAGATGCCACACGTCTGTTATATATTGATGATTTAAAAATCTACCAAGCCGAGCTCGACCCCGAAGCTGCAGTTGCAGCCGCAAAAGAAAATGTTACTCTTGCAAACATTGCAAACTACGATTCAAATGGTGAGCTTGCATCTCTCAAAACATCTCTTGAGGGTGCTAATGGTCACGGATGTAAGCTTGGTTACATAAGCAACGGTAATCTTATCAGACCTGCAGGTGCAGTTAACTTCCCCCTTGTTGCTGCAACCGACACAGTAACACCTGTTATTTACACAAGAGGTTATTGGGAAGCACTGGATTCAATTGCAATTGATGTTCCAAGTGTATACAACTTTGGTGTAGATAAGACAATTGCCCCCGCAGTTTCGGGCACATCAGTTTCCGCTGTGGTCCCTGCAACGGCAAAATCAACCAATGCTCCTGCAATCACAACTGTAACCGCAGTGTATGACGGCACCGAGCTAATTGGCATCAAAGTAAATGATGCTGCCACAATTTCGGACGGCGGTTTTGCTGTTAGTGCCAATGCAGAGGATGCATCGGGCAAAACAGTTAAAGTGTTTGTGCTCAAAGACGCAAATGGCATATATCCTCTCACCGAGGAATATACAGGCACCCCTATGAAGGTTGCAATTCATGTGTATAAAACAGAGCACACAACCATTGCAAACAATGGCTACAGATGGTCAATGTGGATTGACAACAACTGCGTAATCAACCACGCTGAGCCTCAAAAATCCATCAGCAAATCTTCTGTTATAGGCTATATGATTGTGCGTACCGTAAAGAAAAACGGTGCATCAGTCACCCTCGACAATTTCAAAGCCTATCAGGCAGTGCTCACCGATAGCCAGAAGGTTGCCAAAGCTGTTAACGAGCTTGTTGAAGCCGATTTAACAACTCAGAGCCTGAGTGCACTAACAGGCAACCTCAATCTGCCTCTGACCGGTGTTGAAAATTCTACCATCTCTTGGTCAAGCTCCGACACAGATGTTATAACCAACGACGGCAAGGTTAAACGCCCTGCTCAGGACACAACACTCACCCTCACGGCAACTGTAAGCGTTGGTCTCAAATCGGACACAAAAGCTTTTGAGGTAACAGTGCTCAAAAAAGAAGAGGAAGAAGAAATTGCCTCTGTTTTCACACCAAAAACCGATAACTCAGGCAATCCTCTTTATGCACATTATCTGAGCTTTGACAATATGACCACCGCCACACTCAGCCAAGACCTTTCGGCATATCAGGTAACGGTTAGCGGAAGTGACCGTTCTAATATGAAAGATATGTCCATAAACTCCAATGGTGCTCTTGTTATCACTTCTGCTGATGCGGCAGCTCATCATATGCTTCGTTTAGGCACCGACACCTATAAGGCATATACCGACGACATCGTAATAGAATTTGATATGGCACTTTCTGCCGATAGCGGTGCAGTGCTCTGGATAAGCGACGGCGGAACAGGAGCCGCAAGCCAGAGAATCAGAATGGAATTTATGGGCACAAGCCTGAAATATTTCTGTTATGACAACACAACCTCTGCAATTGGCGAGGAGTTTGTAACCATTCCTTTCGCAGTTGGTCAAAGCTATCACTATGAGCTTATCTTTACCAAAACAACCAACACCGCTATTGCCGACAATCTCTATCGTTGGTCGCTATATGTTGATGGCGAGCCTGTTGTTGTACGCAGTGAACCTCAAGTAAAAATCGGAAGCATGAGCCACATTGGCACTGTTAACTTCCGCACAGGTGCCAACGGTGCATCCTATACACTTGATAATCTCCACGCCTACAGTGCAGAGCTTACCGATGAACAAAAGGTAGAAAAAGATTATGATAATCTGGTTGATTCAGTGATTGCATCTCAAGCTCTTTATGCAATAGAAACAGATCTCACCCTCATAAAGACCGGCACGTCAGGCACAAGCATTTCGTGGGAAAGCTCCAACAAAGCAGTTGTTTCAAATGACGGCTCGGTTACCCGTGATGAAAATGGAGATGTTAGCCTCACTCTCACCGCAACCATAAAAAGCGGAGAGGCAACAAAAACAAAGACATTTAACGTTACAGTTGTCAAAAAAGAATATGTTTATGTTCCAAGCCCCGAGGTGGACGATGATGGCAACCCCATAACTCTCCGCTCCACCAATTTTGACACCTTTACCACCGAAACTCTCGCAGATGACCTTTCGGAATATTCTCCCACCAACACTCAGAATATGTCAATAAAAGACGGTCAGCTCGTTGTCACTCCCGGCTCTGAGGCAGCATCTCACCGTTTCAACCTTGGCAGCACACAGCTTAACTCGGTTGAAGATAAGCTTACAATAGAGCTTGACCTCACACTTTCCACCGATGGCGAAACTCATCTGTGGTTTGGTGACGGTGCGTCAACTGCTGCAAATCAGCGAATCAGAATTCAGCTAAAAAATGATAAGATAACATATTATCACGCCGACACAACCACCACAATAAACAATCCGTCGGCACCGGGCAAAAAATCAAAATACATAATAATGCTTACAAAATGTGACGAAACTGAAGTATCGGGCAATATGTATAAGTGGTCGCTTTGGGTTGACGGCAATCTTGTTGTTGATAAGGCAGACCCGCAAAAGGCAATAACAAGCCACGGCACTGTTGCATCCTTTGTTATCCGCACAATAGCAAACGGAAGCTGCGTTGTGAGTGTAGATAATCTTCGCACCTATCAGGCGGCATTCACCGATCAGGAAAAGGTAGACAAAGATTATGAAAAGCTTATTGGAAGCGTCATTTCAGCAGAGCCTCTCGAAGCTCTTCGTTCCGACCTCACTCTTCCCGAAAGAGGTGAGTTCCGTTCATACATCACATGGGAAAGCTCCAACACAGATGTTATCTCGCTCGATGGTGAAGTAAAGCCAAGCTCCGAGTCGGATGTTGAGGTCACTCTCACCGCAACCATAAAAAGCGGAGAGATTTTTAAGGCAAAAACCTTTAACATAACTGTTATGCGTCTCATAGAATATGATGCTCCGGGCGTATTGGGCGATTACCTCATAAACGACACAATGAAATCAGACAAACTTTCAAATCTGATTTATGTGTATGCGGGTTCTCCGTCGGCAACAAGCTCCGGTATAGCTATCAAGAGCGGCGATAGCTTTGAATATTACTTCGACAAAGCCTACACCGGCTACAGCAAACCTCTTGGCTTCGATTTCACCCTGGACGGAAGCGGCACAAGAGCCGAAATTTACGATAACGAAGAAGTGCTTTGCTTCGGCGTGAAGCAAGAAGACGGAACAATTTCCGTTTTGGTCAACACTGCCGACGGCTCCATCTGGAAAGCAGTTAAGACCTCTGCTCCGTCAAATGTGAGCTACACAGTGCTTTCAGAGCCTATGTCGGGCACGTTCAGTGTGTGGGCAAACGGCGAGCAGATTGCTGCGAACCTTTTTGGCGCAAGCTCAGCTTCAAAAATATATAAAATAATGTTTGTTCAGGAAAGTGGCAACTCGGTTGTGTCAGACTACAAGGCCTACTTTGCCGATGTGCCCGAGGCAGGAGCTGCAAGCTTTGATGCCGCATGGCTCACATTAAAGCATCTCACATGGCAAAGTGCCGACAGAATTTCCGAAAGCATCGAGCTTCCAACAACAGGTAAGGCAGGCTCAACCATCGTGTGGACATCAAGCAATGAAAATGTAATTGCCACCGACGGCACAGTTAAAATGCCTTCTTCCGGTTCTGTTCCGGTCACTCTCACTGCCACTGTAACAAGCGGCAAAACCACAATTGTCAAAAATTTTAATCTCACGGTTATTCAGATGCAAAAAGACGAGATGCCTGAGGTTAAGAAAATGATTATTGAAGAAGATTTTGACGGCAACTCTCTCAGCTCCGACTGGACATTTGAAGAGCAAAACGGCACCATTGCCGTTGTTGAAGAGGCACTTCGAGTTACCCGAACTTCAAATCTTCTCGATTCTGAGGGTGCATCCATTGTTACCTGTGCCGAGTTGTATTTTGACCCTATGAAAGCCTATTTGCAGGGTACCTATGGATTTGAATACACACTCAGACGAAACGACAACAAAACCGTTCAGATGCGTCTTAAAGGCGTTAACCACTATTTCTCGGCTGTGTGGCGCGAAGATGGTGACCTGACAGTTTATCGCAGAATCACCGAAGAAGACACTTCCTACACAACGGAAGTTGTTCCTGCACAAAAAGACGCAATTAAACTCACTGTTCTTTTCAACACCAACGAATCAACCTTCTCACTCTGGATAGACGGCAAAATGGTGCTCAATAAGGTTGGTGCACGTGTTGAAAAACATGGTGGTATCCGAAACATACGTATGTATCTCGACGGTTCAAGCTACACTTCCTTTGAAGTGGACAATATCCGTTTTTATGAGGCATACAACCTCACCGAAGACAGAGTCCGTCTCGATAAAGAATGGCTCACAGAATCTGTTGTAACAAACCCTAACGACTCCGCAGTTTCATTTGGCTACATAGGTCAGGACCTTGTTTTGCCAAGTGTTGGTAATTTTGGAAGCAAAATAACATACACATCTTCCAATCCGAATGTTATATCAGAAACAGGTGTAATAACTCCTGCCAATGACTTTACAAAGGTTAAGCTTATTGCCAACATCACATCAGGCTCAACTTATGCAACCAAGGAGCTTTGGTTCACGTTTATGCCCGCCGCAGGCACACCTGCCGAGGCGGCAGCCAAAGATGCCGAGCTTCTCACTCTTGACGCAATTGCAAGTCATAACGGCGGCTCATCTGATATTATCCGCAGTCTTAACCTTGTCAGTGCCGGTGCATATGGCTCTGCTATAAGCTGGGCATCTGATGACACAGAACACATCACCGAATCAGGACGTGTTATCCGTCCAAAATGGGATGAAGCAAACGCACCTGTCAAAATGACAGCCACCATAACCAATGGCGGTGCATCAGTGCAAAAAGAATTCGACTTTATCGTCCTTGCCGACGAAAAATTTGTTGATAACGTTGGCATGAGTGACGAAGAATTTTTCGGCGTATGGGATGGCTCCAAGTGGACAACCGAGCCCAAGTGGAACTATTCGTATTCCGGTCTTGCCGAAATGGAGACAGCGGCAAAAGCAGGTAACTATGCTCTGGCAAAAGAAAAGCTTCTTTATTATTTCCAAAACGACCGCCCCTCACGCTCCACAATCAGTGCAAGCAACCGTAACGTTGGCTTTGTTAATATGACACTCGACGATTTTTATATGCTCAACTCAAGCAAATATTATCAGGGTTCATTCTATGCAACCAACGATTGGACAAAGATTTCGGCAGAGGTTAAAACAGCCGACCTTGAACCGGGCAATATGGTATCATATTCGCTTCGTGCGTGGTATAACGAATCAAGCTTTGCCGAGGTTGCAAGGGCAAACAGCAAAAATGCATCTCTCAGACCGAGGTTAGAGCTCACAGTTAACGGCACAGTCCGCACCTATGATGCAGTAGACGACATCGGCGTAAGAGCAGGTCAATACAAATCGACCAATTTCGATTCCGACGAATATCTGAAGCTTCAGACCTTTGGCGATTTTCTTGCCGACGACACCCGCTACGGAATCATAAAATTCGACCTTTCCGACCTTGCATCATCCGACAACGTAACCAGTGCAAAGCTTGTTGTGTATGCAAGAGCGGTTCCTGATTATTCTGGCGAAAAGAGAATTATCATCATTAAAGAAACAGGCACCGAATGGTCAGGTGATTCTGCAACGTGGGACAGCTTTATCGGATGCGTGTATTCTTTCAACGGCCTCCCGGGCAAAAACCATTGGCGTGACGTTGAAGGCTCTAATGCCGAATATCATCCTCAGAGCAACCGTTTTGGTCCGTGGCCTGCAGTTGCTGCCGAATACCTCTTCACCAAAGATGAAGAATATGCCTACAAAGCACTTCGCATAATGGAAGATTTTGTAACCGACAATGCCGACTGGAAGAGCACATCAACAGGCTATGCCTACGACGAAAACGGTCTTCGCGGCAACTACCCCCGAACTCTCGACAACGTGTCCAGAATGAGTTCGTGGTCAAACTCTATCGACATTTTCTCTAAGAGCAAATATGCCACACCCGACAACATCACGGCGTTTATGAAGAGTCTTTGGGACACTGCCAACTATATGACATACTATAACACCAAGTCGGGTAACTGGCGTCAATATGAACATCAGGCTATAATGACAGCATCTCTCAAGCTTCCGGAATTTACCGACTCAACAGCCGGTCGTAACTGGCGCAAGATTGCCTCAGATGAGCTTGAATCAATGCTCTTCTTAAATTCTCTTGAAGACGGCTCCTACATTGAAGCCTGCGATTCATATGCCAAAAACGCTTTTTCCGGTTTTGCCGACTATAAGGCGACAATGATAAATGCCGGCGGTGACGTTACTCCCGAATACGATAAGCGTCTTCACGATATGGCATACTATATTGCACTTCTCTATGCTCCCGATGGCACAGGCCCTCAGTATGGCGACAGTGGTCCGAGTTCGCTTTCTGCTTCCACATTCTCCGAGGTTGTGCGTTGGTATGACGATTCAATCTTAGAATTTATTGCCAACAAGGGCACAAAGGGCACTCAGCCGGCATGGACATCACGCCACTTCCCTGCAAGCTCGCTCATCTCTATGCGTGCTTCATGGACACAAGACAGCCCGTGGATTGCTACCAACGTTCGCGGCGGCGGTCAGCACGGTCACTGTGATGCCAACAACGTCATTCTCTATGCTTATGGAAGAATGCTTCTCACCGATGCAGGCATATTCACCTACGACGGCCACGATCCATACCGTCAATACGGTTATTCCTCATTGGGACACAACACCGTTATCATCAATGATATCAGCTCAACCGAAAGTCCTGTCACCGACGGCAGATCTTCGGGCACAGTTCACGAATTTACAACAAACTCTCAGTTTGACTATTCAAGTGCGTCAACACCTCTCACAAAAGGCTATGACCACAGAAGAACAATAACCTTTATCAAGCCCGACATCTTCATAGTTTCCGACCGTATGACTCCCGACAATATGACCAACACCAACAACTATAAGCAGCTTTGGCATATGCGTCCCGACGCTGGACTTGAGGTATCTTCCGAAGATAACACCATCAGCTCTAACTATCCAACCGGTGCAAACCTTATCATTGCATCTGCCGACGGCGAAAGTGTTTCGGTTGTTGAAGCAAATGGTTGGTATGACCGTGGCTCCAATGATGTGCAGGCTGCAAAATATGGTTATGTTGAAAAGAAAAACGCCCGTGGCACAACAACTCTCGACACAGTTCTTATGCCAAACAATGGCGATATTTCAGCCAAGGTGAAAGCCGAAAAGCTTTCTGAGCTTACAAGCGAAACAGCAGTCAAGCTCAGCTTTACCAAAAATAATTCTGACTATATTGGCTACTATTATATGAGCTATGAAAATGGTTCAGGCAAATTTGGTAAATACAAAACCGACGCTCAGCTCAGCTATGTTCAGGAAAATGAATTTGGCGAAGTTGTAACCGTTGTTTTAAAAGACGGTAGTTACATTCTCAACACAGAAACTTCTGAATCTGTGTTTGAATCAACAGAAAAGATAGCAGAGCTCCACATCGATATGTCGGGCAGTGAGATTTACATCACAACCGACTCCGATGCCAATGCCGAAAACTTCACGGTTAATGCAGACAAAAATGTTATTGGAGTTTTTGTCAATAACTCACCCCTTACCTATAACGCATCAAACGGTGTTATTTCTTCCATCGGCAACGGTAACACAAGCTCCGAAAATGAAAACACCAAGGTGCCCGAAGGCGGCATTCAGATGCCAAACAAGGATAATGGCAACTCAACCGGCGGTGGCGGAGGCTCTGTTGGCGGAGGCTCAATCGGTGGTGGTTCAATCGGTGGTGGTTCAATCGGCGGCGGTTCAATCGGCGGTGGCGAATCCGCTTCCGGTCTTGCCGATGTGTCCGGCCACTGGGCACAAAACGAAATCACAGCTCTTCATTCATCTGGCATTGTCAATGGCGACACAAGCGGAAATTATAATCCCGACAGCTCAATTAAGAGAAGTGAATTTATTGCAATTGCGGTGCGTAGTCTCGGAATTGAAATCAAAGCCTATAGAGGCTCTTTTGCCGATGTTGATTCTTCAGCGTGGTATGCATCCGTTGTTCAGACAGCTCTCGACCACGGTCTCATTTCGGCAGACACCAAATTCCGTCCCGATGATCTCATCACCCGTCAAGAAATTGCAAAAATAATTTCCAATATGGCAAATCTTCACGAAAAATACACTATCACGGGTCAGCTCTCATATTTAGATGTTGCACAAATTCACGATTGGGCAGTTCCATTTGTGGACTACATCACTCAGAGCGGTCTTATGAAGGGCAGAGCCGACGGCAGCTTCGGGCCAACCGATAACGCAACCCGTGCAGAAGCAGCAGTGGTAATTCATCGCTTGCTTGGAAAATAACAATTTATTAGGAGGACAACAACAATGATTTGGTCACTTTATGCCACACTCGGACAAAATATGTGGTACACAGAAAAACAGACAGTAGATACCGAAGATGCAGCATGGGATGCAATAGTTGAAGCTGCTGCAGAAAACGGCATCAATCAGATAGTTCTCGACCTTGGCGAGGGAGTGCAGTATGGCTCTCACCCCGAGCTTGCAAAGCCCGGCGCATGGACACGAGAAAGAGTTCGCTTTGAAGTTAAAAGATGCAAGGGAATGGGCATAGAGCTCATTCCCAAGCTCAATTTCAGTGCGACCCATCACCTTTGGCTTGGTGAATACCGCCGAATGATGAGCACACCCACCTATTACAGAGTATGCCGCGACCTCATAACAGAGGTATACGGTCTCTTCGACAATCCCCGTTTCATTCATCTTGGCATGGACGAAGAGGGAGACCCTCAGTTTTTTGAAAAGTTGGAGATGGTAGCCTATCGCAGAGGCGAGCTCATCTGGCACGATTTGCAGTATCTTTGCGACTGTGTTCGTGATTGCGGTTCCACTCCGTGGATTTGGGCGGATCTTTGCCTTGAGTATCCTGAGGAGTTCAGAAAAAAAGTTGGCAAAGACGTTATGCTCTCTCCGTGGAACTATAACGCACTTCGTCCCGAACACTACACACCCATCGCTTCAAAACAGCGTCACATTGATTATTACGGCAAAGAACCCTACAAAAGTATGAATTTGACCTATGTGGAAGAAGAACCCTTCTGCACCCGTTTTATGGCTCAGGCGGCACCTGCTGCCCGCGACGGATACAAAATTGTGCCTTGCGTTTCAACCTGGGCGGAGTGTGAATACAACACCGACGACACAGCGTGGTATTTTAAAGAAAACGCCCCAAAAGAAAATCTTGCCGGCTTTATGACTGCTCCGTGGAAACACACCACAATGGAAAATGTGGACGAAATTATCCGTTCAATGAAGCTTCTTAAGGAAGCAAGAGAAAAATATTTTCAGGAAAACTAAGCTATAAAAAGGAGACAATCTATCTTGTATATTGAACATTTAAAGAAAAAACTCGAAAACAGAGAAAAGCTTTTTTCAACAATGCTTTGCCATGTTGGCTTCACAGCGTTGCCATCTGTCTACAAAGCTTCAGGTCTCGACTTTTTAATTATTGATCTGGAACACGGTTCTTTTTATCCCGAAAACATAGGCGACTTTGCCCAAATGTGTCAAAAGGAAGAACTTCCGCTCATTGCCAGAGTGCAGGATTGCGAATATCACTGCATTTCAAAGCCTCTTGACATGGGTGCCGACGGTGTGCTTATTCCCAGAACGGAAACCATGGAGCAGGTGGAAACTGCCATACGCTCAATGCGTTTTTACCCCTACGGCAAAAAAGGCGTAGGTGGCAGATCACTCCTCAGAAAAGGCGAAAACGTGTACGATTTCAACAAAAACCGTTTGTTGTTTTTGCAAATAGAGTCACAGCAGGGCGTTGACCTTCTCGACGAAATGCTCACCAGATATGGCGAGCAGGTTGCCGGCATCATCATCGGCCCCAGTGATATGGCTGTGTCGTTGGGATGCGGTCTTGATGTTAACGCAGATCCTATGATACAAAATATTACCAAGGTAATAAAGACCTGCGAAAAACACGGTAAGTCAATCGGAATGTTTATGGACGACGATAACGTTGCCCAGAGATGGCACAATGAGGGTATGAACATTTACTGGATTGGCACAGAGCTTATGTATATTGCAGCCGAAACTGCCAGACTCAAATCAAGAATAGAGGAATTCTGATGAAAATTGTAGCACTTAATATGACAAAATCCGACGTAAAATACGAATTGGCGGAATTTTCAAAAATAGATGGTTGCGAATTTCTGGTGTCTGATGCCTCTGACAAGCAATCCATAATATCCGATGCAAAAGATGCCGATGTTATTCTTTTCTCGTCTGCAAAAATCGATGCCGAAATTATAGATTCTTTAGCAAACATAAAACTGTTTGTAAGATACGGAATAGGCTATGACAACATTGACCACGCCCACTGTGCAAAAAAGGGAATCTTTGTTTGCAATGCTCCAAACTATGGTGTGGTTGATGTGGCTGAGCACGCAATGGCTCTGATTCTTGCCTGCTCAAAACGTATTCCATTTATGCACCACTGGGCCAAAAACGGAAGATGGTATGAGCCGTCTATTGGTGCATCTGCCAGACTTCAGCACAAAACAATCGGCTTTCTTGGCTTTGGCAAAATTGCAAGGTGCGTATGTGAGCGAACAAATGCCTTTGGAATGAAGCCGATAGTTTATGACCCTTACGTTAATAACGATGTTTTAAAACAATACGGTGCCAAGGCGTGTGAATTTGAATCTTTGCTTAAAGAATCCGACTATCTTACGCTGCACCTGCCTCTTTCGGATAAAACTTTTCACATTATCGGCAAAAAAGAGTTGGAGTTGATGAAGCCTACAGCAGTTATAATAAACACCGGCAGGGGAGGGCTCGTTAATCAGACCGAGCTTATTGATGCACTGCAAAATGGTGTTATTTCAGGTGCCGGACTCGACGTTTTTGAAGACGAAACCGCAAAGCTCGACGAGCGTCTTTTTGATATGAGAAACGTTGCACTAACCCCTCACGTTGCGTGGAATACTCTGGAGGCAACCGATGCTCTCCATATGGAAGTTACCAATAATGTGGTAAGCTTTCTGAATGGGAATCGCCCTGAAAGTATTGTTAACGGATTATAATGTGATAACTTAGGTTTGGTAAGCATATGGAAGTCTTACTCACGGCGACATATAAATTTATGCGGAGCTATGATTGGATATATTTTTGTCCGTTTGGGCTTCGGAATGGCTCAGCAAAGCCTCGCACATTCCTGCAGAGTCACTGCCAAAAACACATCCAATCATGTGCTCTGCGAAAGGTTTTCATTTGCCGCCACGGGCACGACAGCTGCGTAACACACTACGCATCCATCCATATGCTTTTTGGAGCGTCATTGCTTATCGGTTTTAAAAATCAAGTTTTTTGCCGAAAATCAATGCAAAATCAATTTCCTTTTTCTTTGCATTGATTTAAAAAATTCTGTTCGACGGCTGATAGCCGGAGTTAATTTTTGTTCGGCAAAAAATGCAGATTTTTAAAATTTCGCAGAAAAGATAAGCACCAAAAGCGAAAAAAACATATGGGTGGCGTGTTGTCTTCCTTATCGTCACCCAAATTAGGTTAGATACCAAAAATTTTGAATAAAAAAAATCGTTTAGGAAAAGATAATATTGAAACGGAGGTTAGTAATATGAGTAATGCAAACAAATCTATCGGTTGTACTGTAAAGCAGTGTGAATATCATTGCGGCACAGAAAACTACTGCACACTTGACAAAATCAACGTTGGCACACACGAAGCCAACCCCACAGAAATCAAATGTACTGATTGTGAATCTTTTAAACGTTGTTCAAACGGCAACTGCAACTAAACGGTTCTCCAATAATATGTAACGACTCAATTTATTGTGCTAACTAAGAAAAGCAATTCAACATTCCGTAGCTTGCGGAATATTGAATTGCTTTTTGATTTTAAACAGGAATTTATTTTTTGCAACATTCAAGAAAGTTTTCAAAAAACTTCTTTTCAATCGGGTCGCCTGTGTGATACGACTGCTCAGGATGCCACTGAGTTGCGAACACTTTTTTTGCTTTGTTTTCAACAGCTTCAATAATGCCATCGGCACTTGTTGCCACAACCTCAAGCTCAGGTGCCAGCTTTCCTATCATCTGACCGTGGTAAGAATTGATGATTGCTTTTTCGCTCTCAAACACATCGTACACAAAGGAACCAGGTTTTATGGTAATCTCGTGGGTGGTGTTGGAATGAGAATCGGCAACAGGCACATTTGTGAGAGTGCCGCCAAAATACACATTAAGCCACTGCAGACCGCCGCATATGCCTAAAACAGGTTTGTTGTTTTTAATAAAATAGTCCATAACCTTTGAATCGAGAGCGTATTCATCAATCTCGGGCGGAGGATCCAACGGTGGCTCGCCATAGTATGAAGGATTCATATTGGTTGCAGAGCCGGGGATAATGAGTCCATCGCAAACAGCACAGATGTCTTCGTAGTCGTATGGTGTCATAATGGCACACAGGCCGATGCCGTTTTCCCTTGCCATAAGCTCATAGTCGTGCATAATATAGTAGCGATAGTTCCATGCACTTTTCTCGTTTCCCAAATCGCAATATCTTAAAAGTGTTGCAATTTTCATAAGTGTACCTCCCAAAATGTGTGTCTTTGATTAGTATATCAAATCTAAAAAATTAGTCAATAACTTTTTAGATTTTGGTCAATATAAAAAAGATATATGATAAAATTGATGAGAGTTAGGGGCGCGTGAATAGATAAAGTGGATTAATTTAAATTATTGTTATTCTACTTTTCTCGACATCATCAGCGTTGGAAGTAGTGAAACCTCAAGCCGCAAAAAGCGTTATTTTGTCCATAAAACAAATTTTAGGCAATTGTATTTTGGACAAAAGACAACTATAATTGTCCTATCCGAAATGTAGTAATCCAAACCTCGTATTACTCCTTTTCGGATACCATTTAATATTTTCAGAAGGTGAATTTAATTATGAAAAAAATCCGAGTAGGTGTTGTTGGTCTTGGTCACAGAGGCCGTGATATGTTTAAAATTGCAAGCTCATTCGACTGTGTTATTCCGGCGGCTGCCTGTGACATTCTGCCCCGTAACTGGTATGAACAACAGTGGCTTGCAGATGAGCCAATGTGCGAAACTTTTCCCGATACCAAATTTTATGAAAGCTACGACAAAATGCTTGACGAAGCCGACCTTGACGTTGTGATTGTTGAAACCGGTGCCGATATTCACGCAGAATTTTGCTGCAAAGCATTGGAGAAAAACATTAACGTTCTCTCCGACATTCCAAATGTGGCAAGCCTGAAAGAAGCAGAGCAGCTTTGGAAAGCTGCCGAAAAATCGAAAGCCGTTATTTCAACCGGAGCAAACCCCAACTATCAGAAATTTACGTTCCTTTTAAAAGAATTTTATGAAAAAGGCTTGCTTGGTGATCCTTATTGTATGGAAGCCGAATACATACACTGGACAATCCCCAACACTGCCGAAAACATTCATCTTAACGAAAACGGCGATTGGAGAAAGCTCCTTATTCCAATTCGCTATTGCACCCACTCTCTCGGACCTCTTCTCAGCATTCTGACTGAAGAGCTCAGAAGTGTGAGCTGCTTTGGTACAAAATCGCATCCCGATTCACCAACGGGCAAATCGGACATGATGTGTGCTCAGTTCAGCACCGATTCGGGAGTTGTTATCCGTCTTATGCGTAACGGACGCTGCAGAGCAAGAATTGGTCATCACAACTACAGAGTGTTTGGCACAGAGGGATACATGGAAAGAATTGACCGCTTTGACAAGCCGGTTATCAGATACAATTCTATGAAAGAGCTCGACACCTCCCTCAAAGAAATCAGCGGAGAATTTATGCCTCCGGCATATGCGGATGACCCGAAAGCAAAAGGCATTGGACACGACGGTATGGACTATGCTATGATGGACTGCTTCCTCAAAGCAATTGTAAACGGCGAGCCTGCACCTATTTCGCTCAAAGAAGGTCTGGCAATGACACTGCCCGGAATTTATGCTGAAGAATCAGCAAAACGCGGCGGAGAGGTTATCAGAATGAAATATCCATGGGATGCAGATTGGAGCTGCGAGGTTAAATAATCGGCGTGCAAATCTTCAATGGTTAGCAAAAACGGGGTCGTAAAAATCATTCGATTTTTACGACCCCGTTTATTTTATCTCCCCCACTCTCTTATGTAACCTTTTTTGTAGCCATCAAGAAGCTCGGAGAGAATTTTTATTTTGTGTTTTATCCGCACGCCATTATCGGTGTCTGCAACTCTTTTGCGTTCAACATTATATTCCACAATCTTTTTTGAGGAATGAAGGTCAAAATCATTTTCTATCACATCATTTATGGTAGTGAACGGGTGGTGCGATGTTATAGAAAAACCATAGGAATTGTTGATGAGAGTATAGCCAGCAATTCCGGTTGTTTTCTGATAGGGCTTTGAAAAACCTCCGTCTATAACATAGAGCTTGCCGTTTGCCTTGACAGGGCTCTCACCTTTTCCGGTTTTAACGGGAACGTGACCATTTATTATGTGAGAGCTATCTGAACTGAGACCAAACTCTTCGAGAATCATATCACAAACGCTTTCAGAATTAATGTGAGAATAATAATGATTTTTTTCTTCTTTTAAAAGCTCCGGTTCAGCGGTAAAATAGCTTTCAAAAGTTGTGTAGGTATCTTTGCCGAAGAGCGGAGATTTGTTTCCGCACCAAAGGTACCACAAAAAATCACTTTCGGGTGAGGTGGACTTTGAAATAAAAAACTGACGCACTGCCTTGTCGGCAGCATCAAGATATGACTTGCCCTTAAGATCGGTGCCGAAGACATTAACCGTGTCGAGCTTGCCAGATGAATCGAGAGGAATACAACCGTGGAAAAGAAGGTTTCCGTTGTATATTTTATACATTCCGCCTCTGTTTATCATAAACTGAATGTGGTGCCTGAGCTTTTCGCTGTGAAGAAACGAGCGACGGAGCGACGACACAACAAATTCTTCTTCGGCTGTGAGAACATAGGGATTTGAAAAATCTACCGTTGGAAAGCTTGTGTCGGTGAGAGGGTATGATTTGCCGTCTATGACCACTGTTTTTCTTGCGATATCTATTTTGTCAAGCAGTTTTCGGCTTTCCATACCATATTCGGGGTGTTCGGATATTATCTTACCCTCAAGTTTAAACTGAATTACAGAGATTGCCTTATGCATTTTGGCTGTGAGATGAGCATCGGCAGAATGCATGGCTTTTTTGCGGGAATCGAGAGGAACAAAATTTTCACAGGGGTCATCGGCATAAACATCAAGTGCAAAATTGGCAAGGGGACGAGTGTTGATACCATAGCCTATTTCAACAACATCAAAATTATTGTAACGCAAGGAATTTCGGATAACATTTGCAATACAGGCTGTGTGACCGGAAGCTGCCCCAATCCATTCAATATCGTGATTTCCCCATTGAAAATCGATTGAATGACAGGCTATGAGTTCGTCCATTATCAGGTCTGCCCTCGGGCCGCGGTCAAACACATCACCCAAAACGTGAAGATGGTCTATTGACAAGCGGCGTATAAGATTGCAAAGTGCAACAATAAATTCCTCTGCTCTGCCAATGTCGATTATTGATTTTATAATTTGGGAATAATATTCGTGCTTATTTTCTTCGTTCTCTGCGGTGTGCAAAAGCTCGTCGAGAATGTAGCTGAAATCCTTGGGCATTGCTTTTCTCACCTTGGAGCGTGTGTATTTTGAAGCAGTCATACGGCAAAGCTCAACCAAGCGGTACAGCGTGAGAGTGAACCACTCAGAGGTCAGTGTTGCGTGCTGCTTTAGATAGTATAGCTTTTGCTCCGGATAGTACACAAGGGTTGCCAGAAGCTTCCGCTCCTGTTCGGTTACCGTTGTTGAATAAAGCATATCGATTTTGTTTTTGATAACACCGGAAGCATTTTTTAAAACGTGCAGAAAAGCCTCGTGCTCTCCATGAAGGTCACTCACAAAATGCTCTGTGCCTTTTGGCAAATTAAGGATTGCACAAAGATTTATTATTTCGGTAGACACAGAGGCTATGTTTGGATAGTCCTTTGATAAAAGTTCAAGATATTCTATGTTGTGCGATGAAACATCCATTTTTATCACCCTCCTACATTATAGATTGGAATTTATGGATTTGTCTACCAATAAAAGTTTACACCGGCTGCAACCACCGGTGTAAACTTTTTACCACATAATGTATATGCTTTTGTTATTCATTTGATTCTACAATTTTTTATTTCTTCAAAAATCCTCATAATTTCGTCATACGATGCAAGATGCGGTGTGAACGCACTTGCACTGCCTGCGCTCACGCCAAGCTTTAATGCATATTCATAATCACCGCTTTCCATATACCCTGCAACAAATCCGGCAACGGTTGAATCACCCGAACCCACTGTGCTCACAACATCTCCCTCCGGTGCCGGACAGTCGAAAACCTGAAAGTTTGAGCAAAAAAGAACTGCTCCCGCCGCACCTCTTGAAACCAAAACATTTTGTGCACCGGATTCTCTGAGCCGGCCTGCACATTCGGCAATTTTTTCTGTGCTATTGCATTCTGTGCCAAAAATTTCGCCAAGCTCTGCATCATTTGGCTTTATTAAAAATGGTTTGAATTTTAAGGAATCTGTCAAATTTTTGCCGATTGTGTCTATGATAAGTGCAGCACCGGTTCTTGAAATGCAATCGAGCAATCCGAGATAGCGTTCCTGACCAAGTGATTCCGGCACAGAGCCTGCAACAACAACCATATCAGACATAGACAGCTCCGAGAACTTTTCTAAAAGTTTGGTGTATGCTTCATCATCTATGTTCGGCCCCGATGCGTTAATTTCGGTTTCCGCTTCTGATTTGACTTTAACATTTATGCGGGTGTTGCCCTCTTTGAGCTGAATAAAATCAGATTCTACACCCTGACAAGAAAGAAGAGAATAAAATAAACTTCCCGTTTCACCTGCTACAAAACCTGTTGCAACTGTATGTATGCCAAGATTTTTAAGAACTATTGAAACATTAACCCCCTTGCCGCCGGGGAGCGTGTATTCATTGACAGAACGGTTAATTATTCCTGATTTGAAATCTTTGACACTTAAAAAATAATCTACAGATGGATTCAGAGTTACTGTATATATCATATTAAAACCCTTTCTGAAATAGATTTCTTACAGTTATTATGCCTTTTGATTTAAAAAAAGTCAATATAAATTCATCATTTTTGGTACATATATAAATTAACAGCATTTGTTATTGATTTTTGGCAATAAATATGGTATAATTTTTTGCGAATTTTATTATGCTGCATTGGCAGCGGATAGGAGTATATATGAACACAGAAAAGAATTTTAAACCATATATACCGGCAGAAAAAATCACTCCCGAAATCACTATAACATCTGTGATTGTTGGTGTGTTACTTGCCGTTATATTCGGTGCAGCTAACGCCTATTTGGGCCTTAGAGTCGGCATGACGGTGTCGGCGTCTATTCCGGCTGCAGTTATTGCAATGGGAATTATCAGAGTTGCAATGCGCAAAAACTCTATTTTGGAAAGTAACGTTGTTCAGACAATCGGTTCTGCCGGCGAATCTCTTGCGGCAGGTGCCATATTTACCCTGCCTGCACTTTTTCTTTGGGCAGCCGAAGGAAAAGCAGACAAGCCCGGCATTTTGGAAATAACCCTCATCGCCCTCATTGGCGGACTTTTGGGCGTGTTTTTTATGGTTCCCCTCAGAAATGCTCTCATTGTTAAAGAGCACGGCATTCTTCCCTACCCCGAGGGAACAGCTTGTGCAGAAGTGCTTCTTGCAGGTGAAGAGGGCGGTTCTAACGCATCAACAGTTTTTGCGGGAATGGGATTTGCCGCTCTTTTCAAATTTATCATTGATGGCCTCAAGGTTGTGATGGGTGAGGTGTCGGCATCTGTTAAAGGTTTTGCCGGCGAAATCGGAACTCAGATTTATCCGGCAGTTATGAGCGTGGGCTATATTTGCGGCCCGAAAATCGCTTCATACATGTTTGCAGGCGGTGTTCTGAGTTGGCTGGTTCTTATTCCTCTTATTGTTTTGTTTGGTAAAGAAATTGTTCTCTACCCCGGCACTGAGACAATTGGCGAAATGTTTGCAGGCGGCGGTGCCGGTGCAATCTGGGGATCATATATCAGATACATTGGTGCAGGTGCTTTGGCGGCGGGCGGTATTATAAGCCTTATAAAATCATTGCCTCTTATAATCAAAACTTTTGGTGGTGCAATGAAGAGTATGTCGGCAAGCAAGGGAAGCGTTTCTTCCGACAGAACATCTGCAGACATAAATATGAAGGTTGTTATTGCATCAATTATTGTGCTCACATTCCTTGTTTGGCTTGTTCCTGCAATCCCCGTAAGCTTTTTGGGAGCTGTGATTGTTGTTGTGTTTGGATTTTTCTTTGCAACAGTATCATCAAGAATGGTTGGTCTTGTGGGTAGCAGCAACAACCCCGTTTCGGGTATGGCAATTGCCACTCTCCTTATTGCAACACTTATTCTTAAATTTACCGGTAGCACAGGAATTACCGGTATGTGCAGTGCTATTGCAATAGGTTCTATAATCTGTATTGTTTCTGCAATTGCAGGTGACACATCTCAGGATTTAAAAACGGGATACCTTCTTGGTGCAACTCCTAAAAAACAACAAATTGGTGAAATTATTGGTGTTGTAGCTGCAGCTCTTGCAATTGGAGGCACGCTCTATCTCCTCGACTCTGCGTGGGGCTTTGGATCAGAAGAGCTTGCAGCACCTCAGGCAACACTTATGAAAATGATTATTGAAGGTGTTATGGAGGGGAATCTTCCCTGGGCTCTGGTGTTTACGGGCGTGTTTATTGCAGTTTTTGCTGAAATTCTCAAAATACCCGTGTTGCCCCTTGCAATTGGTGTGTATCTGCCGGTACAGCTCAATGCTTGCATAATGGTTGGCGGCGTTGTGCGTTACTTCTTTGACAAGATGAAACGCGACGAAAACGAAAAGAAAGCAATTGTAAACGACGGACTACTTTTCTGCTCAGGTATGATTGCCGGTGAAGGTCTGGTTGGTATTTTACTTGCAGTTCTTGCAATAAGCGGAATCGGATCTGTGCTTGATATTTCAGAATTTATCCCTCAGTCGGTTCAGTATTGGGGAGCATTTGTTGTGTTTGCTCTTGTTATTTTGAGCCTGCTCAAATTTTCCGTATGGAAGAAGCGTAGATAAGATATGAAAAAAAATATCAACACAAACTATCTTGACAGGATTCCTGCAAAAAACGAATCCATTAATTGGTCAAAAGACGAAAGCGGTGCGGTTACCCTGGAAATTGAAAACAAGGGAGTTATGAACCGCATTGCACAAAAGCTTTTTAAAAAGCCAAAAATATCATATATCCATCTTGACGAAACCGGAAGCTTTGTGTGGCCGATTATTGACGGCAAAAAAAACATTGCCGAAATTGGCACCGAGCTGGAAGATGAATTTGGCGAGAAAGCTCATCCTCTTTATGAGCGTCTTGCAAAATATTTTCAGATACTCGAAAGCTACGGCTTTGTGAAATGGACAGATAAAGAATAAGGCGATGAAATTATGAAGCAGAATTTTGAAGTTAGCGGAATGAGCTGTGCGGCATGCAGTGCACGAGTGGAAAAAGCAGTGTCAAATCTTGACGGTGTTGAAAAATGCAGTGTTAACCTGCTCACAGGCACTATGACAACCGAGGGCAGTGCAAGCCATGATGAAATTATAGCCGCAGTTGAAAATGCCGGTTACGGAGCAAGGCTTGCCGGAAAAGAAAAACAAAACAAGCGAGCAAACGAAAACCACGAAAAAAACGAACTGAAAGATTTGAAAAACAGGATTATTGCCTCGGTAATATTTTTGTGCGCCCTGATGTATATATCTATGGGGCATATGATGTGGAACTGGCCATTACCTGCAGTTTTGGCAAAGGATCACGTGGCAATGGGAATCTGCCAGCTCATTCTGAGCGTTATTATTATGGTGATAAACCAAAGGTTTTTTGTTAGCGGATTTAAGGCTATCATTAACCGTGCACCGAATATGGATTCTTTGGTTGCTCTTGGCTCCGGGGCAGCATTTGTCTACAGCACATTCGCTTTGTTTGCCATGAGTGGTGCAAGAGAGGCAGGAAACATTGATGCTGTGATGGACTATATGCACGAATTCTATTTTGAATCGGCTGCAATGATACTCACCCTCATCACTGTTGGTAAAATGCTTGAAGCCTTCTCTAAGGGCAAAACTACCGATGCTTTAAAGGGACTTATGGAACTCACCCCAAAAAAAGCCGTTGTTATAAGAAACGGCAAAGAAACAGAAATTGACGCATCGGATATGGAGCTTGGCGACGTGTTTATTGTAAAACCCGGAGAAAGCATTGCCGCTGATGGAATTGTTATTGACGGCAGCAGTGCAGTTGACGAATCGGCACTGACAGGCGAAAGCGTGCCTGTGGACAAAACAATCGGAAGCAAGGTGAGTGCCGCAACAATCAACAAATACGGTCATCTGAAATGCAAAGCAACCGGAGTTGGCGAAGAAACCTCCCTTGCAAAAATAATAAAGATGGTGAGTGAGGCATCGGCAGGAAAAGCACCCATTGCAAAAATTGCCGACAGGGTGTCGGGGGTGTTTGTACCGATTGTAATGACAATAGCAATCATAACAATAATTGTGTGGCTCACCCATGGAGAAAGCATCGGCTACGCTCTTGCAAGAGGAATTTCGGTGCTTGTTATAAGCTGTCCGTGTGCACTTGGTCTTGCAACGCCCGTTGCAATTATGGTTGGCAGCGGTGTTGGAGCAAGACACGGAATTTTATTTAAAACCGCCGAAAGTCTTGAAACTACAGGAAAAATAAAGATATGTGTATTTGACAAAACAGGCACAATAACCAAAGGCGAGCCCGAGGTGACAGATATTGTGTGTGCAGAGGGCTATACGGAGTCTGAGCTTATTGGGGCGGCGTATTCACTTGAAAAAATGAGTGAGCATCCCCTGTCGAATGCAATTGTTGGCTATGGTAAACAAAAAGGAATCGAATCCAAAAATATTACGGAATTTGAAATTCAGCCGGGCAGCGGACTTTACGGAAAGCTTGGGGATGATGTTCTCAGAGCCGGCAATTCACGCTACATTGAACAATTTGCAAAAATTGATGCCATACTCGCCACTAATGCCGAATTGCTGGCAAACAGCGGAAAAACGCCTCTGTTTTTTTCTAAAAATGACAGGGTACTTGGAATTATTGCTGTAGCAGACACATTAAAACCCGACAGTGCAGAGGCAATTGAAAAAATTAAAAAGATGGGCATAAAAACCGTTATGCTGACAGGAGACAACCAAAAAACTGCCGAGACAATAGGCAAAATGTGTGGTGTAGAGAGAATTATTCCGGAGGTTATGCCCGATGAGAAAGAAAAGATTATAAGAGATTTGCAAAAAAACATGAGCGTGGCGATGGTGGGTGATGGAATTAACGACGCTCCTGCCCTCACCGCCGCCGATGTTGGCATTGCAATTGGTGCCGGAACCGACATCGCCATTGATGCAGCAGACGTTGTGGTGACAGGAAGCACACTCAGTGATGTGGCATCGGCAATTGTACTCAGCAAAAAAACTCTCAGAAACATAAAACAAAATTTGTTTTGGGCGTTTTGCTACAACGTGATTGGCATTCCTTTAGCAGCCGGTGCTTGGATCAGCTTGCTTGGCTGGGAAATGAACCCCATGTTTGGTGCTGCTGCAATGAGCCTTTCGAGTTTTTGCGTGGTGACCAATGCACTTAGATTGAATTTTGCAAAAATAAAATCTGATATAAAAATTGAGACAAATAATAAAAAGGGAAATGATAAAATGATAAAGGAAGTTAAAATTGAAGGTATGATGTGTCCTCACTGCGAGGCAAGAGTAAAAAAGGTGCTTGAAGAGATTGACGGCGTTGAAAGTGTTACAGCAAGCCACGAAACAAAGACGGCTACGATAGTCTCTTCAAAAGAAATTGCAGACGAAACAATTAAAGCAATCATTGAAGAGCAAGGATATAAGGTGATATAACAAAAAATCGTGAAGGAACCATTCGGTTTCTTCACGATTTTTTTCATTTTGAAAGTTACTATTTTATGTAGTATTTACTACCCCTCAGTCTTGCCTTCGGCAATCCAGCTCCCCTGACAAGTGGAGCCCTTATATTCACTTTATATGCTTTTCAAATATCTTTACAAGAATGATACCAATCACAAGCCCCGCCACACCTTGCACTGCATTGGCAGGAATATTGATGGCAGCCGGCCCGAAGCCATACATAAAGCCTTCAAAAACATAGTAGCCAAGAATCATCACAAGCTCTGCTGCCACACCGGACACAAGCTTTGAAACAAGGCCTTTGCCTGAGCCCAGAGACGCTGCAAGAGCCATTGTGCCTTTGACAACGAAGGTTACAGGAGCATAGACCGCATAACCCAATATAAGGTCTGCCAAAGCAGAACCAAGCCCTGCCGCCATAAAGCCATAACCACGGAATAGAAGCCAGCCTGCAAGAAGAACAATACAATCACCAAGATTTATGTAGCCTTTGAGCGGAGACGGAATTTTGATTACAAGTGTGGCAATGCAGGCAAGAGCGGCAAAGAGCGCTGCAAGCACGATTTTTTGAGTTTTTGTTTTCATTTTGAACCTCCTTAGGTTTTAATTATAAGATAAATTATTGTTTATTGCACTGTTTAGGTTGTTGAATTTGTAGGGGCGGATGCCCACATCCGCCCGCCATTATGTCATCAAACGGGTCGATGTGGGCATCGACCCCTACAACTCACAACCTAAATTGTGTAGGGAACATCCAATGCGAAAATCCCGTTTTGGAATGACACACAGGTCATTCCCTACAACGCACTAATTAAACTGTAGCGTTCCTATTCGCTATTCTCTAATCGCTAATCGCTACGTGGGTAAACAATAATTTACAATAACCATTATAACTTTACGTTAAATCAAATTCAATAAGAATTTCATTATTTCGTCGAATATACCAAAAATTATTTTTTAATTTATAATATATCTATGTATTCACCTCTAAGCGCCTTATTCATACTTCTTACTGCGCAAAATTTGCCACACATAGAGCAACTTTCTTCTACCTCCGGCTTTCTGTCATCACGTATTTTTTTTGCGGTTTCAGAATCTATTGAACATTCCCATTGTTTTTCCCAGTCAAAGTTAAGTCTGGCATCTGCCATAGCATCATCAATATCTCTTGCGTGTGGTATTTTCTTTGCTATATCAGCTGCATGAGCTGCAATTTTTGATGCTATTATTCCTTGTTTTACATCGTCTACATTTGGTAGTGCGAGATGCTCTGCCGGTGTGACATAGCACAGAAAAGCCGCACCAGCGCTTGCTGCTATTGCTCCGCCAATGGCAGAGGTTATGTGGTCATGACCGGGGGCGATATCGGTTACAATAGGCCCTAACACATAAAACGGTGCACCCATACAAATTGTTTGCTGAAGTTTCATATTTGCTTCAATCTGGTCAATCGGCATATGCCCCGGACCTTCAACCAGAACCTGAACATCTTTTTCCCACGCTCTTTTTGTCAATTCTCCCAATCTTACAAGCTCTTCAATCTGACAAACGTCGCTGCTGTCGGCCAAGCATCCGGGACGACAAGCATCACCAAGAGAAATGGTAACATCATACTCACGGCAGATTTCAAGAATTTCATCATAATATTCGTAGAAAGGATTTTCTTCACCTGTCATACTCATCCACGCAAACACAAGCGAACCCCCGCGGGAAACTATATTCATTTTTCTTTTGTGCTTCTTTATCTGCTCTATGGTTTTTTGTGTTATTCCGCAGTGAAGTGTAACAAAATCCACCCCATCCTGCGCATGAAGCCTTATTACATCAATAAAATCTCTGGCAGTGAGAGTTGCCAAATCTCTCTGATAGTGAATAACGCTGTCATATATAGGAACCGTGCCTATCATCGCTGGGCATTCTCTTGTTAATTTCCGTCGGAACGGTTGTGTGTTTCCGTGGGAAGACAAGTCCATAATTGCCTCCGCTCCCATATTAACTGCAGCCATAACTTTTTGCATTTCAACATCATAATCCTTGCAATCCTTAGAAACTCCAAGATTAACATTGATTTTTGTGCGAAGCATAGAACCAACACCATTTGCTTCTATGCACGTATGCAGTTTATTTGCGCAAATTACAACTTGTCCTTTGGCAACAAGCTCTCTTATTTCCTCAGGAGTTCTGTATTCTTTTTCGGCCACAATCATCATTTCGTCTGTAATGATTCCTTTTTTGGCTGCATCCATTTGTGTGGTATAATTTCTCACAGTATCCATCCTTTCCTCAATTACTGTTTTGCTGTTTTTCCAAAACGACTATTTAAATCAAAGCTATGGCAAAGAGGTCCGGAACCTTTTCCAATGTCGAGGTTTGCCCCAAGGGCACCCGATATGTATTCCTTTGCCATTTTTATAGATTCGCCCAGTGCAAACCCTTTGGCAAGGTTGGATGCAATTGCACTTGACAATGTGCAGCCTGTACCATGAGTATTTGGGTTGTCAATTCTCGCTGCACAAAACCATTGATATGCACCGTTTGCATATAGGAGGTCATTTGCCTCACTTACGTTGTGTCCTCCTTTTAAAAGAACAGCACTATTGTAGGTTTCACTTATTTTTTTTGCTATTTTTATCATATCCTCTTTTTCGTTAACAGACATTCCGGATATAATTTCAGCTTCGGGTATATTGGGGGTAATAACTGTTGCAAGTGGAAACAGAAGCTCTGTCAGTGTAGACAATGCATCTGTCTTTATCAGCTCAGAACCGCTGGTAGCTACCATTACCGGATCTAAAACTATGTTTTTTGCTTTGTAAAATTTTAATCTTGAAGCAATAACATCAATCAGCTCTGCAGAAGATACCATCCCTATTTTGACACTATCGGGAAAAATATCCTCAAACACAGCATCAATTTGAAGCTTCAAAAATTCGGGTTCAACTTCCCTAATACCCCGAACGCCGGTTGTGTTTTGTGCCGTAAGTGCCGTAATTGCACTCATAGCATAAACACCATTCATAGTCATTGTTTTTATATCCGCTTGAATGCCGGCACCTCCGCCCGAATCGGAGCCGGCTATTGTGAGAGCTGTGTTCATAAAGATTTTTCATCCCCTTTTAATGCCAAATATGCTTTTTTAAGCTCGTGTGCGGCTTTTTGTACATCGGATGCTTTCATTATAGCCGACACTGCACATATTCCTGAAATTTTTATTTTTTCAAGCACGTTTATATTATCTTTGTTAAGACCTCCGATTGCATTCACCGGTACTGGAACCGCATTACAAATGTCACTGAGAGTTTGGGTTGGTGTGAGCACAGTTTTAACCTTGGTAGTCGTTGGATAAATTGCTCCAACGCCAAGATAATCTGCCCCCTGAGCATATGCCTCAGTCGCCTGTGCGACTGTTTTTGTTGTTGCACCGATAATAAAATCATCACCAAGGATTTTCCTTGCAATATCAATGGGCATATCACTCTGCCCCAGATGCACTCCCTCCGCTCCCACGGCGAGAGCAACATCAATACGGTCATCAACAATAAGCGGAACATTATATTTCAAAGTCAGCTTATGAACCTTTTTGGCAATGTCAATATATTCTCTCGTTGTCTTATTCTTTTCACGGAGCTGCAAAAGGGTGACGCCGCCTCTGAGTGCCGCATCTACCCTGTTTAAAAATTCCTCCTCACTAAAACCGGTGCTGTCTGTTATAAAATAAAGTGTTGGGTCAAAAATTCTCATTCGCATAATCTCCTATACATAGCCATTGGAGCATTATTCGAACTCCGATTTTAAGATACAAAAATCGCTCTTATTTTCACCAAAATGCTCGATAATCCGTCAGGATTACCTGTGCTTTTGGCTTAATAATAACAATTTTTGATAA
>SVJL01000127.1 GCA_015068985.1 Oscillospiraceae bacterium | reverse complement strand
CTGCATATGCCGACAAATGTGCGCTATGTTTTGATGGCGGCATAACGTCGGCTGATACACCGAGAGAGTTTTTTAAGGGTAAGAATTTCTACACCACCTCAGCAAATCGTATGGCAAGAACATCACTTCCCGATGCAGTTTTGGCAGAAGATATAATCTTAGCCTGTGGCGGCAGGGCAGAAATAAGAGAACAACAACCACGACACATAGAGTTGCCTGAGGCTCATAACCAAATTGGGCAACAAAAAGAGAAAATACAAAAGCTGAGTCCGGCAAGAAGTGCTATCGGTAATGTATTTTCACTATTTTTAATACCGCTTACCATTTATGCAGGCGTTTTCTTACTTGACGACAGAAAATATTATTTTGTGAGCTTACTTATCATTCTTGAAACAATGATACCTTTTTGTATGACATTTGAGCGTAGAAGACCCAAAGCAAGAGAACTAATCATAATAAGCGTATTGTGCGCCATCGCAGTTGGCGGCAGGGCTGCATTCTTTATGCTTCCCCAGTTTAAACCCGTTGTTGCACTTATAATTATTTCAGGTGTTTGTTTTGGCGGCGAAACCGGATTTTTGGTGGGTAGCGTCACCGGATTTGTATCGAACTTTTTCTTTGGACAAGGACCATGGACGCCATGGCAGATGTTTGCTTTTGGTATTATTGGTTATATTGCAGGCATACTTTTTAAAAAAGGATTTCTCAAAAAAACAAAAGCATCTCTTTGCATCTTTGGATTTGTTGCAACCTTTGTGATATACGGCGGAATTATGAACCCTGCCTCTGTGATAATGTATTGGGCTAATCCCACAAAATCAGCGATAATCTATTCATACATCAGAGGGATACCATTCGACTTAATTCATGCACTGGGAACCGTGTTCTTCCTTTGGTTTATCTCCGAGCCTATGATAGAAAAATTAGAACGGGTTAAAATCAAATATAACCTTATATAACAAAATCACCGATGCAATTTTTGCATCGGTGATTTTTGGTGTATGTAATTATTTAATAACTTCTATAACGCCCTTGGGGCACTCCTTGGCGCAAATACCGCAACCAACACATTTGTCATAGTCAATCTTTGCAAGATTGTCAACAACGTTAATTGCGTCCTTCGGACATTTCTTTTCGCATATCTTGCAGCCAATGCATCCTGCCGAGCAGTAGTTTTTAACAACAACGCCCTTGTCTTTTGAACTGCATTTAACATAAGCAATCCTTTTGGCAGGAATCATCTGGATAATATTTTTAGGACAAACGCTGGCACACTTACCGCATCCTATGCAGTTTTCCTGATTAATAACTGCAATTCCATCAATAATTGATATACCGTTTTCGCTGCAAACCTTAGCACAGCTTCCAAGTCCCATACAGCCAAATTCGCAGTTTTTGGGGCCTGTGCCAAGTGCAGCAGCAGTCTGACAATCGTCAATTCCATATATTTCACATTTGTTACCGCAGCTATCACAAGTGCCTTTGCAGCGAATGGCTGCAACTTTTTTAACAACTTCGCCAACTTCAACACCCATTATGGTTGCAATCTTTTCAGCCTTTTCAGCTGTCATAAGGTTGCACGATGTGATTCTTGCTCCGTTTTCAACAATAGCTTTGGCAAAAGCTGAGCATCCGGCAAATCCACATCCGCCGCAGTTTGCACCGGGTAAGATTTCTTCAATCTTATCAATTCTTTCGTCTCTGTCGATTCTGAATATTATGGAAGCAATTGCAAGCACAGCACCAAAAAACAGGCCTATAGCACCAATAGCAAGAGCCGGATATAAAATTTCGTTAATCATACCGTATGCCTCCTTTTAAAATGACAATCCCTGAAATCCCAAAAACGCCATAGCAATCAGACTGGCTGTTACAAGAGCAATAGGGAAGCCTTTCAGGTGTTTTGGAATGTTTGAGGTTTCAAGTCTTTCTCTCACTCCGGCAAAAAGGAATATGGCAAGAGTAAAGCCCATTGCCGACCAGAACGAAAAGCTGAGAGTTTGAAAGAGGGAATACTCTCTCTGAACGTTTATAAGAGTAACACCAAGCACAGCACAGTTGGTTGTTATAAGAGGCAGATATATGCCGAGTGCATTGTAGAGCGACGGCACAAGCTTTGCAACAACCATCTCAACAAACTGAACAAGAGCCGCTATCAGAAGAATAAAGCTTATTGTCTGCAAATATTCAACATTTAACGGAACGAGAATGTAATGCTGAACGAGCCATGTTAAAAGGGAAGCAAGCACCATTACAAATGTAACTGCCATACCCATACCAAGAGCTGTATCGGTTTTTTTGGATACACCCAAAAACGGACAAATCCCGTAGAATTTAACAAGCACAAAGTTCTCAATCAGAACACCGAGAACTGCAAGTGATAAAAATTCTTTTAAGTAACTCATTATTTTGCAGCTCCTTTCTTTTTGCTTCTGATTATGTTATATATTGCCAAAATAATTCCAAGTGCCAAAAATGCTCCCGGAGGTAAAATGAAAATGAGAGCAGGTTCAAAATTTGCTCCGAAAAGCGGGAATCCAAGAATTGTTCCTGCACCAAGAATCTCTCTCACCGAACCAAGAACGCTGAGGCCGAGAGTGAATCCGAGTCCCATACCCAGGCCGTCAAAGGCAGAGGGGATAGGGCTGTTTTTGGAAGCAAAGCTTTCGGCTCTTGCAAGAATAATACAGTTAACTGTTATAAGAGGAATAAAAAGTCCGAGTGCATCTGAAATAGCCGGCAAATAAGCTTTAAGAAGCATTTCTATAACACTTACAAATGCCGCAATAACAACAATGTAGGATGCAATTCTGATTTTGTTCGGAATAAATTTTCTTAAAAGTGAAATAACAAGGTTTGAAAAAATAAGAACAAATGTTGCCGAAAGTCCCATGCCGATTGCATTAACAAGTGATGTGGTTACCGCAAGGGTGGGGCACATACCAAGAAGCTGGATAAATGTTGGATTCTCGGTAACAATACCATTTGTCATAATCTTAAGGTTGGAGTTTTCTTTCATATTTATTCAGCCTCCTTTTCTAACATTTTTGCGATTTCGAGTGCATAATTCGCACCGTCTGTAACAGCCTTTGAGGTTATTGTTGCACCGCTTATTGCCTGAATTTCATTTTCGGCAGGATTTGGATTGTTTTTCACAACCGAAAGCTCACCTTTTTTGCCGTTTGAATACTGACCGTAAAAGCTTTCTTCCTGAGCTTTTGCTCCAAGTCCGGGTGTTTCTGCCATCGAAATGATTTTTACTCCGGTAAAGTTCATTTCTTTGTCAATTCCCACAATCATATCAATTGCTCCGCCAAATCCGGCAGGTGCAACATTGATGCAATATCCGGCAAACTCGCCGTCTTTTTCTGCCTTAAATGCTGCTTTGAATGCAAAATCCTTTTCCCACACGGCTCGCTTGTCATCGCCGATTTCAACTTCCTCAAAGCTTGCATTTGCAATAACTTCCTGTTTTGCTTTTTCGGCATTTTGTGCACTGAGCTCAGCTATGCGATCTTTTGTGAGATAATTGCAAAGTGTGAGGAGCAGAGTGGCAATAAATGTTATGGCAAAAAGAATGGCAGCAAGCTTTATGATAAAAACTTTGTTGTTTGATTCACTCATTTTTCCTTCACCACCTTACCAAATTTTTTGGGTCTGATATATTTGTCAATAAGAGGAGTTGCAATATTCATAATCAAAATTGCATATGTAACACCTTCAGGATATCCGCCAAATACCCTTATAACCGCTGTTATAAGACCGCCAAAAAGTGCATACACAAACTGTCCGGTTTTGCTCACGGGGCTTGTTGTGTAGTCGGTTGCCATAAAGAATCCGGCAAGCATAACGCCGCCGCTTAAAATGTGAAACATAAATCCGAA
>SVJL01000126.1 GCA_015068985.1 Oscillospiraceae bacterium | reverse complement strand
GTCCGTTAAAAGAGATTACAAATCCCGAAAGATATATGATAGATGACGAAAATCTCTTAAAACGGTTATGTGGTTTAAAATGATAACCACACACTTTAAGTTATCAAAAATTTTATGATTAAAATGCCCTTTTCTTCAAGGATTTTAACATTATTTTTGATAACTTATTTTTTATGATAAGGAAGATTTGTTGTGTATGTAATACACAACAAAAGGGTATACCCTTTTGTTCAAGCACATTTTTAGTTTATATTATATTATACCAAAATATTTTGAATAACTGAATACGTAAAAGTATCTTTCTCATACGGAAAAGTAACTTTTTTTGAAAAAAATGTACAATACGAAACAGTATTTTCAAAAGCGAACATCCCCTTATTTGTGAAACCACAAAAAAATTCACAAAATTAAGAAGACAATTTTGGTATTGTATAGTTATTATACTATATTTAATTCTAATAAACAATATAAATTCGGATACAAAAGGAGTGATTTTAGACACTTTTTAACAAAAAAGAACCAACATAAGTTGGTTCTCAAAAAAATTCAAATTATAAAGTAGTTTAAAAATTTACGCCAATCCGAGAAGTGTTTGTGCTTCACGCTTTAATGAATCTATAGAATCATCGGGCATAAATTCAAGAAGCATTGCTCCCTTTGGCTCAAAGCAAGTCAGATATTGAAGCCAGTCTGCTTTGCCCTCTTCAAGAGGGCGTTTTTCGCTGTTTACCCAGTGATAAACGTGAAGATTCACAACATATGGCGAAATGAGCCTTGCATAATTCATATTGTGTTCAACACTTACTCTCAGGGTGGGTTGCCAATACATAAGAAAATTGGGTGAGTCAACAGCTTTCATAAGCTCAAGGGCACTATCTGCCGTATCAGTTAATGTGCCGTTATGACATTCCATACAAAGACGAACATCTTCCGCCTCTGCAATTGCAGCAGCTTTTTTACATTCTTCAAAAAAGTCTTGCTTTTCTTCGGGCGTATAGTCGGCAGAACCTTTTGTGCCGCACCAAAGTCTGAGAATATCGGTTCCGAGAGCTTTTGCAGTGGTTATATAGTCACATAGTTCGTCAAGATTGTTGCCGCCAAGGCGGAAATAGGTACCGTATGATGAACACGAAATGCCATATTCCTCCTGAAGAGCAACTATTTCTGCTATTTTCTCGGGGTCATTGCAAGGAGCGTGAACATCACTTCCCCACTCTACACAATCGAGCCCAGCCTCGCTTACTGCCTGAGCAACTTCTCTGACACTGTTTGCCCTGAAAGAAATTGAACAAACACCACATTTGAATTTATTCATATTTTTGTCCTCCAAAATTTATATTACACATTTGCCGGCAATGATGATTTGAGCTCTGCCAGATGATCATCCACACTCACTGCTTCAAAGCTCCAATTGCCTTTGTCATAATCCAATATCGAAATTGATGCGTTAGACACCCAAGGTATATTTTTCATTTCGTCATAGTCACCTGTGTGAACATAGCTTTGCATTGTTCTTATGGGAGTTGCGTGAGTTGCTATAACAACTGTTTTACCGTCATTATCTTTTGCTATTTGCTCCAATGCATTCAAAACTCTTTTACCGAGTTCTCTTGCCGACTCACCGCCTGTGCAACGGGAATTACCAATGTCGGTGAGCCAGATGTTATAATCATTTTTATAAGCAGTTCTTAAAAAATCAAAATTCTGCCCCTCCCATTCTCCGGCGCTGATTTCACGAAGGCCAGGGTTAGGTTCAATTTCAACTCCCATAAAATCTGCTATGCATTTTCCGGTTTTAAAGGCACGTTTCAAATCACTGGCATACACCTTTGACACACTATAATTATCTTTTATATATTTTGCACTGCACTTTGCCTGTTTTTCGCCAAGCTCTGTTAAATCGGCATCAAAATTACCTGCAAAAATTTGCATATTGTTCGCTTCGCTTTGCCCATGACGGACAAGTATCAGAGTTGTCATTGTTGTTCGTCTCCTTGTATTTATCTTAACAAAACCTTTTACATTATATCATTTTTGCAACATAAACGCAACCTTTTTATATAGTAAAAGGATGTCAAAATGCTAAACAAACACATTTGACATCCTTTTAACCTTTCTAAAAATCAGAGTTCTTAAATAACTTTGATATTAGTTGTTATAATAATTATAAATCATTTTTGCAACATCGTCTCTGGTAAGAACATCTGCCTCTTCAATGGCATCTGTTTTGGTAACAAGACCTTTTTCGGAAGCAACAGTGAACGCATTGTCAAATTCAACTTCTTCGCCCTGTGCATTAAGGAGCATCATTGCAAGTTCTTTAGCTGTTACACTTCTGTCGGGTTCAAACTTGTTGTCGCCAACGCCTTCTACAATTTTTTCTTCTGTTGCCCAACTGATGTTGGTGTATGCCCAGTGAGACTCGGGCACATCTTCAAAGTTTGAGGTGTAGGTCATTCTGGCAGAAGCGGTTGTTCTCTGAATAAGAGTAACAGCTTCGGCTCTTGTAACTTCTCTTTCAAGCTCAAGACCTTTGTCTGTGCCAAGAAGAATGCCGTCTTCGCTTAAAGATTCAGCTTTGTTTACGATTTTTTCTTCTGCCTCAGCTTCTGCAATATTCATTATAACAATTTTGGTGGGGTTAACAAGTGCGGGAATGCTCATTGTCATAACATCTGCATACACAAAGATTTCGGAACCTTTTGTGAGTTCTTCGGCTTTCACAATGTTTTTTGTTCTGTACATTCCAACTTCGGCATTTTCAAAGGATACTTCGTAGTTGCCGTCCTGGCTGTAGATAAAACCGTTTTCAACTCTGTCTACGGTCATATATATGGGAGCAAGAGTTTCGGCATTTTCGCGAACAATAATATAGAAAGCATAGCTCTGGGGGGGAAGACTTCTTGTTGTCATTGTGCTTACAACTGCTGTGATAAGGTCGCCTTCTTTAGCTTCTGTGGGAATGAGCTGTGCATCTGCAATAAGAGTGTTTTCATCAACATTAAGTACCAGATCCTCAATTTCAATCTGACCATCAGCTACAGATTTTACTGTGCCTTCAACAAGTCTTGTGTCGGCAATGAATTCGGGAGCGAGTTCAACATTAACAGCCTCTTCGCTTATAAGTTCCACTTCCTGCTGCGCTGCTTCGTTCTGTGCTGATGCGGAGATGCCGCCAATCATTGCTGCTGCCATAATGAGTGCTAAAAATTTCTTCATGTCTTTTACCTTCCTTTTCTGTTTTTTTATTTTATTTTGTAGGGATAAGCAATTGTTTTTATCTTATTTATTTTCCCTTTCGTATATAATACTTTTCAAAAGGACAAAAGGTTGCAAAAAAATAAAAAATTTTTATATTTTTTTGCTAAGGAAAAAAGCCACCGATTGGTGGTGTGCTGTATCACTATATTTCTCCGATGTGCTTAAGCACATCGGCATGCGTTAACTCTTGCGGTTCCCGATTTTGTTTTCTCGCTTTTCGCTTCGCACAAAATCGACCGCTGCGCCAAACCATCCTCGCTTCATCTGCCGCCGGCAGCGCTCGGATGCTTTGCTACCTCCTGAGTTTACTCATCGTCGATACATAATTTTTAACCAAGATGTTGCTTATTCAGGCGCAGCCTGAGGAGTAAAAAAATAGACCACCGATTGGTGGTCTATTTTTTTACTCCTGATGCCGGGCTCGAACCAGCGACATCATGATTAACAGTCATGCGCTCTACCGACTGAGCTAATCAGGAATATATACCCCTCTGAAAATCAGAGGGTATAACCCCGGCAGCTTCCTACTTTCCCGGGCCGTCACCAGCCAAGTATCATCGGCACTACAGAGCTTAACTTCCGTGTTCGGTATGGGTACGGGTGTGTCCTCTGCGTCATCGCCAC
>SVJL01000125.1 GCA_015068985.1 Oscillospiraceae bacterium | reverse complement strand
TGTCTACTGCACCCTCACCGGTGTTAACCTGTTCCTGAATGAGGATTGAGCGAAGAGCAAGCTGCAGCGGAATTTTGTCTCTGTCTTTAATGTAGAGCAGAGCGTTGAACCATGCGTTCCAGTGACCAACGCCGTAGTAGAGCACGATAACGGAGATAACCGCTTTTGAAAGAGGAATGATGATGTGCCACAACACGTGCATATCATTACCACCGTCAACCTTAACAGATTCCTCTAAGCTTCGGGGAATACCATTGAAGTTTGTTCTCATAACTATCATATTGTACACACTGATCATACCGGGAAGAATGAGAGCCAAAAGTGAGTTCTCAAGACCGAGAATCTGTGTGTAGACAATGTAGGTAGGAATCATACCGCCGCCAAAATACATTGTGATGAGCATCATCCATGTGAGGCCGTTTCTGATTGCAAATTCTCTTCTTGTGAGAAGGAATGCAGCGATAATTGTCATTATGAGGTTAATCACTGTTGCAACAACAACAACAAATATTGTTACTTTATAACCTGTGAGAATAAGGGGGTCGGAAAGAACCTTGGCATATGCCGCAACGCTGAAGGTTTTGGGCCAGAGCATCAATGATGCTGTGTTACCAACGATGTCTTTCGAGAATGAACATGTTACGCAATACCAGAAAGGATAAAGTGCGATACATATCATAAATGCCATAAATATTATATTGAAAACATTGAAGATTCTCTCTCCAATACTTGGTTTTACTACCATCATAAGTTGTTGTCCTCCTTCTTAGAATAAGCCGCTGTCGGTCACCTTTTTGGATATTGCGTTGGTGATTGTCAGGAACAGAATGTTAACAAGCGACGTGAATATACCCACTGCCGATGAGAAAGAAATATCGTTTCCTTCTCCGAGACCTCTTTCATACACATAGGATGAAAGAACTCGTGATACAGACTTGGTGTAGGAATTCTGAAGAAGAATAACCTTTTCGTAACCAACGGAGAGCACCTGACCCATTCTCATAATAAAGAGAATGATGATTGTTGATGCAATGCCCGGAAGTGTGATGTGAACAACCTGCTTCCATTTGCCGGCACCGTCGATAACTGCTGCTTCGTAAAGCTCCTGGTCGATTGAGCTGAGGGCTGAAATGTAGATAATACTGCTCCAGCCTATGCCCTGCCAGATACCGGAACCGATAAAGATTGATCTGAACGCTCCGGGTTCGATCATATAGTTCTTTCTTTCACCGCCGATGAGGCTGATGAATGCTGTTACGATACCGTCTTCGTCGAAGAAACGGATAATCATACTACAGATAACGACCATTGAAATGAAGTGAGGAAGATATGTAACTGTCTGGATAACTTTTTTGTATTTGAGATTTTTGATTTCATTGAGCATCAATGCAAAAATGATTGGTGCAGGGAATGAGAAAAGAATCTCATAGAAACTGATGAGTAATGTGTTTTTGATAACAGGCCAGAAAAGCTTACTGGTAAAGAAACGGTAGAAGTTTTCAAAACCGCCCATCTCTGCCCAGGGACTTTCAAATATACCTCTTGCCAGCTTAAAATCCTGAAATGCTATAACAAGACCGAACATCGGCAAATAGCAAAACAGAACAAAATAGAGCACAACCGGAATTGCCATGATATAGAGCAGATAGTTACGCCTTAATTCATCGCCTATCCGCGCGCCCAAGCCGAGCTTTTTTTTGCTTACAACTTTTTGTTCATTCACTGTAACGCCCTCCAAAATAAGTAATATGCATATAATATGAATCTGATTTTGATGAAACATATTACACAACGTGACATTATTTGGCATACAAATTGCACAAATGTAAATATCACAACCTAATACTAATATATTATATATGAAATTTTTACAAAAATCTATAGACAAAACAATATTTATGTGGTATAATCCGATACATAATCATAGTTATTTTATTTTTACGGCTGAAAAGGAGAATTATTTTTATGAATAACCGCCAAAATGTGGACTACGGTCTTTTGTCATCGGGTGAATTTACGGTGAACGAAATTTCGGTTGCTCACCGCTATGTTACTCCGCCAAACACTTATCTCAGATATTCCAACGAGCACAAGCACGACAGAATGGTGTATGTTGTGTCGGGAAGATGCAGGTTTGATATGTTTAACGATAAGCCGACAATTGCATCAGCCGGTAACATTGTGTATATTCCCCACAATATTGCCTACCGCACCGAATGGCTCGACGATATAAGTGGTGAAGTTTATTCGATAAACTACATTATGAACGACACCGCCGGCCACCAGATTACCCTTTGCCCCGAAATACATATGTTTCACGAGTGCGACAATCATATGACCGACGGATTTTTTAAAGAATGTTATTATACATTTGAAAACGAGGGCTTTGGGTTTGCCCTGAAATGCAAAATCACCTTTTTGCGGTTGCTCTACACAATTGCAACAGCCGAAAACGAAAAGAAAAACTCAAAAATAGCCAAAGCCATAAAATTTATTGAATCAAACTATCTTGACGATTTCTCCATAACCGAGCTTGCCAAAATGTGCAACCTTGGTGAGTGTATGTTCCGACGTGTTTTCAAAAGCGAAACGGGCATCTCTCCCCTCAAATACCGCAACCGCCTCAGAATTATGCGTGCCTATGAGCTGCTTGTGTCGGAGGCGTGCTCGGTGACGAAAGCAATGGAGCTTACCGGATTTTATGATGCGTCATATTTTAACAAAACCTTTAAGGCATACACGGGCAAGAGTCCGTCGGAGATAAAAGGCAAAAAGCGTTAGCCTGACAGAAAAAAGCAGTGCGTTTATGGGCCAATCAACTGTTTTTTTAGCTTTTGGTGCTTATCTTGCCTTTGGCATTTTAATAATCTGCATTTTTTGCCGACCGAAAATTAAACTCCGGCTATCAGCCGTCGAACAGAATTTTCTAAATCAATGCAGTGAAATGGGATTTGATTCTGCATTGATTTTCGGCAAAAAATTTGATTTTTAAAACCGATAAGCAAATACGCACAAAAAGCAGTTGATCGGCTCCAACAGCGCACAAATCTGTAGTTTCGCACAAACCTAAAGTTCGTTTGGGTTCTCGAAGCAACTCTTTATGATAAAAGCTGTGTGTTTTTCGTAACGACTCTGCAGGAATGTGCGTAGCGGAGCAAGCCATTCCGAAGCCCTAGTGAAGAAAAATATACAGCTTTTGTCCAACGTGCATATTCCATTCTTCCGCTTACATCAAACTCACTCAACAAACTCAAACTTCAGGCTGCAAGTGCTTTCTTCTTCGGGCTTTAAAAACTTAAGCTTGCCTGATTCGCGCATTGCAGCTCTGCCGTCGGGTGTGCAGTTGCCGGGTTCGAGCCCCATAACATATTCTCTCTCGCCCATCATTTTCCACTGGGTGAAAAATGGAAGCTCAGAGGTATTGTAGCTCATAACAACTCCCTTTGAAATTTCGGGATTATAGAGTTTTATGTTTGCTGTGCCGCTAAGCTTGTGATAAAAACACATTTCTTCATAGCCGTTTTGCGGCACTTCAACCTCAAGGCAAGAGTCAATGCCTGTGGCTGCGTGGTCATTGCGTGGGGCAACCTCACTTGACCCGATTGTGAGCTCGGCTTTTTCGCTGAGGAGCGGATAACCCATATTGCAATGATACAGAAGCTCAAAGGGCGAGGTTTTTGAACCGATGTTTTTAACCGTATCGGTCATATGTATTTCGTTTTTGCCAATGGGGCAAACATATTCCCTTTCGAGCATGAGGTGGTGACCAAACATTGCAGCATCACGTACAACTGCCTTGATGTGAATGTTGCCGCCATCAACCCAATAGGCATGGTTTTCGCATGGAGTGTTGGAAATTGTACCGTGAAGAGGAAGCTCCTCGCCGTCGTCGGTGCAGGGGGAGCCAACAGCTGTGAGACCGCAGGTTGTTATGAAACCGGCTGTGAAAGATTTA
>SVJL01000124.1 GCA_015068985.1 Oscillospiraceae bacterium | reverse complement strand
ATAAGCTGGTGATGGGACTTGAACCCGCAACCTGCTGATTACAAATCAGCTGCTCTGCCAATTGAGCTACACCAGCGAATATTAAATTTTGAAAATGGGAGCTATAGGGCTCGAACCTATGACCCTCTGCTTGTAAGGCAGATGCTCTCCCAGCTGAGCTAAGCTCCCATAGCTGAGCGACTCGTATATATTAACATATTCAAAATGATTTGTCAATAGTTTTTTTGAAAAAAATTCGCTATTTTTTTCTTTTTGTCAAAACCAACAAACCGAGAGTGCAAACAGTGAATTTTGCATAGCATTTTTCACTGTTTGCAAGCTCAGAATTTTGAATTTAACTTATTTTTCGCTCTGTCTGATTGCTGCAGTTACGGCATTTTTCATAAGTGTTGCAATTGTCATAGGGCCAACACCGCCGGGAACAGGAGTTATATAGGAAGCTTTTTTGCAGGCAGAATCAAAATCAACATCACCGCAAAGCTTGCCGTTTTCGTCTCGATCCATTCCCACATCAATAACAACAGCACCATCTTTGATGTATTCTTCGTCAACCATTTTTGCTCTGCCCACTGCAACAACTAAAATGTCGGCTGTGCGTGCAATTTCTTTGAGGTTTTGCGTTTTTGAATGACAAATGGTAACTGTTGCGTTTTTATGCAAAAGAAGCATCGCCTGAGGCTTACCGACGATGTTGCTTCTTCCAATCACAACGCAGTTTTTGCCGCCAAGCTCAATGCCTGCATCATCAAGCAGTTCCATAACACCGGCAGGGGTGCAGGGAAGAAAATCAAAATTTCCAATCATTATTTTGCCAACGTTTGTGGGGTGGAATGCATCAACGTCTTTTTCGGGACGTATTGCATTGATGATTGTTTCTTCGTTTATATGCTTGGGAAGCGGTAGCTGAACCAGAATTCCGTGAATGTCGGATTTTTCGTTAAGCTTTTCAACAAGTGCAAGAAGCTCTGCCTCGGTTGTGGAAGCAGGAAGAGCATATTCCTCAGAATAGATGCCGCAATATTCACAGGCTTTTTTCTTGTTGTTCACATACACTCTGGATGCAGAATCATCGCCCACTATTACAACAGCAAGCCCCGGATTAACGCCGGTTTCCTTTAGGTCTGCCACTTTTTGCTTTAGCTCGTCCTTTACCTTTTGGGATACTCTTTTTCCGTCTAAAATCTGATAACTCATTTTTATTTTCCTTTCTTTTGCTTTGTGTACCGGATATATTTGATTTTTCATCTTTCAAAAGCCTTGGCCTTACCAAGCAGTCGGGACCAAAACCTATAAGGTCTTCCCTACCGGCTTTTTTAAGCGCTTTTATTACCATATTATGGTTTGCGGGGTCTGAATATTGAAGAAGTGCTCTTTGCATAAGCTTTTCTTCGCCCTTTGGCACATAAACCCTGGTCATATCAAGAGGGTTTATGCCTGTGTAATACATACAGGTTGACACTGTAAATGGAGTGGGATAAAAATCCTGAACCTGCTTGGGGTTAATGTGATGCTTTTTGGTGTATAGTGCAAGGTCAACCGCATCAGAAAGCGTGCTCCCGGGGTGACTGCTCATAAGATACGGAACAACATATTGATCTTTTTTGCACTTTTCAGACACCGAATAAAATCGGGTGCAAAACTTATCATACACCTCTGACGATGGCTTGCCCATAAGCCTTAGCACTCGGTTGCTTATGTGCTCAGGTGCTACACGAAGCTGGCCGCTGACGTGATGCTCACACAGCTCCTTTAAAAAGGCAGAGCTTTTGTCGGCAAGGAGATAGTCGTAGCGTATGCCTGAACGCACAAACACCTTTTTTATGCCGGGTACAGAGCGAACTGCTCTGAGCATTTTTATATATTTGCTGTGGTCTGCATTAAGATTTTTGCAAGGCGAGGGAAAAAGACATCGTCTGGAAACACAGGTTCCCTTTGTTGTTTGCTTGGTGCACGATGGCGATGTGAAATTTGCCGTTGGTCCTCCTATATCGTGAATATATCCCTTAAAGTCGGGCATTGATGCTATTTTTTTTGCTTCTTTAACAACCGAATCTATACTTCGGCTTCTGACAGCTCTTCCCTGATGAAAGGTGAGCGCACAAAAATTACACTCCCCAAAACAGCCTCGGTTGTGAGTTATTGAAAATTTTACCTCATCTATGGCAGGAACGCCACCAAGGGGTTTGTAGATTGGATGATAGGTGCCAACATAGTCGAGCTCATACACCTCGTCGAGCTCTTTCTCTTCCAGAGGTGCCATTGGCGGATTGGCAACCAGATAACGGTCACCATGCTTTTGCACCAGAGTTTTTGCTGTGACAGAATCTTGATTTTCAAATTGAATTTTGGTTGCAAGAGCATATTTTTGCTTGTTTTCCGAAACCTCTTCGCAAGAAGGAATTTCAATATAGTCCTGCAAAAAGTCGGTGTTTTTTCGTATATAGCAGCAACCGTCTATGTCGGTATCTGCCAAAGGAATACCACTATCGAGAGCCTCGGCAAGCTCGATTATTATTTTCTCTCCCATACCATAGGCAAGACAATCGGCACGGCTGTCGAGAAGTATTGACCTGCGAACCTTATTGTCCCAGTAGTCATAGTGGGCAAAACGTCTGAGGCTGGCTTCAATTCCGCCAATTATTATCTGAGCACCCGGATAGGCTTCTCTTATTCGGTTGCAATACACAATCGTTGCACGGTCGGGACGTTTTCCGCTAATTCCACCGGGGGAATAGAGGTCTTCACTACGGCGTTTTTTGTTGACAGTGTAGTGATTGACCATAGAGTCTATGTTGCCCGCCGAAACCAAAAAGGCAAGACGGGGTTTGCCAAGGCGCATAAAATCGGAAGTGTTTGTCCAATCGGGTTGAGGAATGATGCCCACAGTGTAGCCTCTGGCTTGGAGCACTCGGCATATTATGGCATGGCCAAAAGCCGGATGGTCAACATATGCATCTCCGCACACATACACAAAATCCGGCTGTTTTATGCCAAGCTCTTCCATATCCTTTTGGGAAATGGGTAAAAATCGGTTATCTGACATTTAATTCTCCGCTTATTTCATCAACATTTCGTTATATTGCTCGCGGGTTATGAGCACCTGACGGGGTTTGTTTCCGTCAAGACCGCTTATTATGCCACGGGCTTCCATCTGGTCTATAATACTGCCGGCACGGTTGTAACCTATGCGGAATCTCCTTTGAAGCAGTGAGGTTGAAATCTGACCACTGGTGATTGCCATATCTATTGCATCGGCAAGAAGCTCATCGCAATCGCCGCTGTCTTCACCGTCGGGTTGATATTCGCCCTCATCCTTTTCGATTTGCTCAATAACGTCGGGATCATAGGTTGCCGGACCATCACCGGTTATTGCCTCAACAACAGCTTTAACGTCATCGTCCGACACAAAAGCACACTGCATTCTTGACGGTGATGTTTCACCAACAGGCATATAGAGCATATCGCCCTTACCAATAAGCTTTTCGGCACCTCCTATGTCGAGAATTGTTTGAGAGTCACGCACAGAAGCAACCATAAAAGAGATTCGGCTGGGTACGTTGGCTTTGATGTTACCTGTGATAAACTTAACAACCGGACGCTGGGTTGCAATAACAAGATGCATGCCTGCAGCACGGGCAAGCTGTGCAATTCGGCAAACATAGTTTTCAACATCTGCCGGTGCCACCATCATAAGATCGGCAAACTCGTCTACAATTATGACAATTGATGCCATTTTCTTTTCGGGAGTGCCGTTTTTCTCCATAAGCTCATTGTAGCCTTTTATGTTGCGGACATTACATCTTTCAAAAATGCTGTAACGTTCGGTCATTTCCTGAACTGCCCACGAAAGAGCTCCTGTTGCTTTTTTGGCGTCTTTCACAACGGGAATCAGAAGATGCGGAATGCCGTTATACACACCAAGCTCAACCTGTTTGGGGTCAATCATAACAAGCTTAACTTCGTTTGGGTCGGCCTTATAGAGCAGACTCACAACAAGCGTGTTGATACAAACAGACTTACCTGCACCTGTTGCACCTGCTATAAGAAGG
>SVJL01000123.1 GCA_015068985.1 Oscillospiraceae bacterium | reverse complement strand
TGAGCTCGGCGGCGAGGATGCAAAGGTAATCTTTTTTGATGGCGGCGTTGATGAACGTATGAACGGTTCTTGTGCAGGAGGCACCGGAGCGTTTATCGACCAGATGGCAGCACTGCTTGATGTAACAACCGATGAGCTCGATTCAATGAGTCTTTCGGCAAAACAAATCTACCCGATTGCATCACGATGTGGCGTGTTTGCCAAAACAGACATTCAACCTCTGCTCAATCAGGGGGCAAGCAAATCCGATATTGCCGCAAGCATTTTTCAGGCAGTTGTCAATCAGACAATTGCCGGTTTGGTTCAAGGCAGAAGAATAAAAGGAAAGGTTATGTTTCTTGGCGGACCGCTATATTATTGTCACGGCCTGCAAAAACGCTTTTATGAAACTTTGAATCTCACGCCCGAAACAGCCATTTTTCCCGAGTTTGCTCTGTTAGCGGTGGCGATGGGTGCGGCAATGGTTGCCAAAAAAAGTGAGCCCATATCGTTAAATGAGCTTATCGAAAGGCTCGAGTGCAGTGGACAAAATGAACAGCACACCTCCGATCGCCTTTCTCCGCTTTTTTCAAACAGGGCAGAATATGATGAATTTTTAGAGCGTCATAGCCGTGCTTCGGTTCCGTCAGAAAACATTAACACATATCAGGGAAAAGCCTGGCTTGGCATTGACTGCGGAAGCACAACAACAAAGCTTGTGCTCATTAGCGAAAACAGATCGATTCTGTATTCGTACTATAGCTCAAATAAAGGAAATCCCGTTGCTGTGGTAAAAGAGCAGCTTGCCAAAATATATCGCCTTTGCGAAAACAGAATAAAAATTTGCGGCAGCTCTGTTACCGGCTACGGTGAAGATTTGATAAAGAATGCATTTCACACCGACGAGGGCATTGTTGAAACCATAGCTCACTACACAGCCGCAAAGCATTTTCAGCCTGATGTTGATTTTATTCTTGACATTGGCGGTCAAGACATAAAGTGCTTTCGCATAAAAAACGGAGCTATCGACAGTATCATGCTGAATGAAGCCTGCTCCTCGGGTTGCGGTTCATTTATAGAAACCTTTGCCAAGGCAATGGGCCACAGCACACCGGAATTTGCAAAGCTGGGTATTTTTGCAAGTGCTCCGGTTAACCTTGGCTCGCGATGCACAGTGTTTATGAACTCGTCGGTTAAGCAATCGCAAAAAGATGGTGCAACGGTTGAAGATATATCTGCCGGAATTTCGGTCAGTGTTGTAAAAAATGCTATCTATAAGGTTATTCGTGCGGTGTCGCCAAAAGAGCTTGGCAAACGCATTGTAGTTCAGGGCGGCACATTTTATAACGATGCGGTTCTGCGTGCATTCGAGCAGGAAATTGGTGCAAATGTTATACGTCCGTCAATTGCAGGATTGATGGGTGCCTACGGTGCAGCTATTCACTGTATGCATTGCAACGATAGCACAATTTTGACAGCAGATGAACTAAACAAATTCACTCACGAGTCGGCAACTGCAGTGTGCAAAGGGTGCGCCAATCATTGTCACCTGACGGTCAATCGGTTTTCTGACGGAAAACGCTACATATCGGGCAATCAGTGCCAAAAAGGTCTTGGGTTAGACAAGGGCATAGAGCTTCCCAACGTTTATGCATGGAAGCGTGATTTTCTTGCCTCACTCAAGCCGGAGGGCGGAAAACGCGGAAAGCTTGGCATACCAATGGCACTGTCAACCTATGAGCTGGCACCGCTGTGGCACAAATTGTTTACTGAACTTGGCTTTGAGGTTTGTTTTTCAAAGCTTTCAAATCGCGACACCTACGAAAAAGGTCAGTTTACAATCCCGTCCGACACTGCCTGCTACCCTGCCAAAATTATGCACGGTCATATGATAGAGCTTATACAAAGCGGAATTGATTGTCTGTTTTATCCGGGTCTCACTCATAATATAGACGAGGGTGCGTCGGATAATCACTATAATTGTCCGGTTGTGGCATATTACGGTGAGCTTTTGAGGGGAAATATGGATATTTTAAAGGATATTTGCTTTATGAATCCATATCTGAGCGTCAACAATCCAAAAGAGCTTGCAAACACCTTGTATCCGTATTTGAATAAAATCGACAGCACAATTGGCAAGAGCGAGGTCAAAAAAGCCTGCAAGCTTGCCTTTAAAGCCTACGAAGAATATAAAGCAAAGCTGCGAAACGAGGGCGAAAAGGCAATTGAATTTGCAAGAGACAATCAAAAACGAATTATGATTCTTGCCGGCAGACCATACCACGTCGACCCCGAAATAGGGCATGGCATCGATAAGCTTGCGTCATCTCTCGGCTTTGTTGTTGTGAGTGAAGACAGTGTGTGCCATCTTTCGCCTGTGCAGTATGTTAATGTTTTAGACCAGTGGACATTTCACGCAAGGCTGTATCGCACTGCCGCCTATGCCGCTGCCCACTCCGACACAGAGCTTGTTCAGCTTGTTTCTTTCGGTTGTGGTGTTGATGCCATAACAACCGATGAGGTGCGTTCTGTATTGGAAGAAAACAATAAGTATTATACTCAGATAAAAATTGATGAAATAACAAATCTTGGTGCAGTTCGTATCAGGCTTCGCAGTTTGCTTGGTGCATTAGAGGAAAGGAGATAACATATGCAGAATAAAAATTTTGTTCCATTCACCGACGAAATGAAAAAGGATTATAAAATTCTCGTTCCCAATATGCTCCCGATGCACTTTAAACTGATTATCAGTTTGATGAAAAACTATGGCTACGATATGGAGCTTCTCGAAACAAACGGTCCCGAAATTGCAGAAACAGGTCTCCGATACACTCATAACGACACCTGCTATCCGGCAGTTTTGATTATCGGTCAGTTTATGGACGCTCTTCTTTCCGGAAAATATGATCCTCACAAAACAGCTTTGATTATGTTTCAAACAGGGGGCGGGTGCCGGGCATCAAATTACATATCTCTGATTCGCAAAGCTCTGAAAAAAGCCGGAATGGACTATGTTCCCGTTATTTCACTAAACTTTTCCGGCATCGAAAAGCACCCCGGATTTCGTATATCCTTTAAAAAGCTGCATCAGCTAATGTATGCGGTTCTTTATGGTGACATTTTGATGAATCTTGTCAATCAGGTACGTCCATTTGAGATAAATGCAGGCGATGCTGAACGTCTGGCATCATACTGGATAGATAAGCTTGGAGCCGAGCTCAGCATTTCGGGGCACGTTAATCAGGAAAGGGCAAAATATAACTACCGCAAAATTGTGGATTCTTTCAAAAATATTCCTGTTGCACAAAAAGATGTTATAAAGGTTGGCATAGTGGGTGAGATTTTTGTTAAATATTCTCCTCTTGGCAACAATGGCTTAGAAAGCTTTATCATTCGTGAGGGCGGTCAGAGTGTTGTGCCCGGATTGATGGACTTTTTGCTATACACGGTTTGCAATATGCTTATGGAATACAAGTTTTACAAGCGTTCTCTTTTAAAGCATCTTATTGTTAAACCCATATACAAATTGCTCAATTCAATGCGTAAGCAAATCAGCGATGCACTTTGCAAAGACAATGCCTTTGAAGCTCTAACGCCTTTCGACGATGTGGTACATATGGCAGACGGATTAATCAGTCAGGCTGTGCAAATGGGTGAGGGCTGGCTTTTAACTGCCGAAATGGTTGAACTTGCAAATTCCGGCTGCAAAAACATTGTTTGCACTCAGCCCTTTGGCTGTTTGCCCAATCACATTTGCGGCAAGGGCATGATGAAACCAATCAAGGAAATTTGCCCCGATGTGAATATTGTAGCCATAGACTACGACCCCGGTGCAAGCAGAGTTAATCAGGAAAACCGCCTGAAGCTTATGCTTGCAAATGCCAAAAAAGAAAGTACCGTCGTTGCAAAAACAGATGCTAAAAACGTAACACAAACTTTTTATTACAACATAGCCGTTAGTGGACTTTGCTAAATGTGGTTAGCCATTGGAGTATTATTCGAACTCCGATTTTAAGATACAAAAATCGCCATTATTTTCACCAAAATGCTCGATAATCCGTCAGGATTACCTGTGCTTTTGGCTTAATAATAACAATTTTTGATAAT
>SVJL01000122.1 GCA_015068985.1 Oscillospiraceae bacterium | reverse complement strand
TTACCTATGCAGGAAATACATCGATGGAAATATGTGTCAAAACATTTGTTGAAAACTTAGACGGTTCAAGAGAAAACATTAATACCGCATATGTGGTTATGGTAGCAATCGATCAGAACGGAAAACCTTTGAAAGTTCCTGCTCTGATAACTGAAACCGAAGAAGAAAAAGCAAATTTTGATGCGGCGGTAAAAAGAAAGGAATACCGTAAACTCAGAAGAAACGAGAATTTTTAACGAAAAACAAAATATCGGATTCAAAATTGAATCTATATTTGCGAAAATAATAATTCCCTGCAAACATTTACAAAAATATTTGCAGGGAATTATTTATTTCTGACGAAATTCAAAGTTATCTATATATGCTATGAATGGACTGTCATTTCCCGCTCTTACTTGAAGTGCCGGAATATTTTCCATAGCAGGCATATCGGGATAACCGTTGGTGTTGTGGGTTGAGGAATAAACAAGCTGACCGTCAATATAGTATTTGTTCTCTCCCACTCCGTTTGAAACAGTGTAATCAATTTTCATTCTTTTATAATCTGCAAGAGATGAAAATGATTTGCCGGCTATTCTGTATGAACCGTTGTAATCATTTATAAGCAAGGTGCTTGCATTGAAATAGCTTCCAAATTCAAATTGCAAACAAACCTTTGGACTTGTGACCTTAAAATCAAACTCACAAACAAAACCTTTGCCGTTTGTTGTGCCAACATCAAAAAGGATTACCGGTCTGTCACCGCCGGGGCTCGACATACAAATTGCATTATCTGTTGATGATTCAGACACAATCGAAATGTCCCCCGAGCTTCGAAAGCCGTTATTTTGCGGTATGCTACCAACAGCTATATCATCAAAAGAATATGAAGCATCCGTTGCAAAACAAATCTTCTCTGTGGGTTCGACAGCCTTTAGCATATCTGCAAAATCGGATGCGCTGTATTTACCGTCAAAAAGCGGCGGCATTTTGACGCTAACCATATTATACATATTCTGACGAAGAGCAAGCATCATTGATGAGCCGGAGGTTTCACCGTCTGCAATACAATAGGCATGAACACTGCCCTGATTGCCACCTGCTCCCATTTGGGGAGAATAGGTGTAAGAACCGTCGGCGGTTTTATGTCTCATTGCTTTTGTGACAGTGGTATTGATGATATCGGGCATTTTTTCTTTGAGATAGTTCTGTGCTTCATCGGATGCAAATTTTGTGCATGGATGAGCAAGAATTGAAATTGCATTGCTCACGTGACACGCATTGGTGTATTCCTGATTGTCGCTGAGCACGATTGATGTGACACTGTAGATAAGATTATCAATTCCGGGATAATCGGGATATTTTGGTCTGAAGCTGTATGCCTGTCCCCAATAACTTATCACCTTGTATGTTCCACTCATTGCATCCTGAGATATCTCATGATTGTCAAAGGTGCCGGTTTCGGTGTTGAGTTTGCCAAGAAGACCCGTTTCGGGATCGATACGTTCTGTGATAAGTTCAAGAGCATAGTCAAAATATCCTGCTGCAATTATGTTGCCCATGTTGGAGAGCATCAGCGAACCTGCACCATAGAGAGAAGTATTCCAACTGAGGGAATCAAACCAGGCTTTAAAATCTTCTTTGGAATTGTAACGGTTGTCTTCGCCCGTAAGCCGCGCCACACTTTCTGTTTGTTCAAGACGCTGTGAGGGGGTGAGATAGAGAGGTTTTCCTCCAACCATGGAAATCAGCTGAGTAGCCGCAGATGTCTGATATAGTTTTTTGCTTTCAGAAATATATTCTCCCCAAGGAGCTTCATACCAGTAGCCGTCTTCATCACTTTGATATTTCCTTGCAAAATCAAGAAGCTTTTGCTTCATTTCGGGAGTGAAGGCATTGACAATGTCCTTTGACGAACATCCAAGCATTTTGGCAGCTGTTCCGATTTGTTTTGCCGTGCTTTCCTTATCGGGCAAAAAACCCTCGGTGTATTTGGCATTAGTTTTAAAATAGAAACCTCCGCTTTCGGGATCATAGAGATTGGCAAGCCACAGGAGCAGTTCTTCGCTATAGAGTGTATCATCAAAGGTTTCAAGGGCGTTAAGAGTGGCAAGTCGCAAAGGGTTTTCGGGTAATGCTACGCATTTTGTTATTGGTACAAGGAAGTCCTTCCACAAATAAGCACAAACAAATTCGTCTCCGTCAAGCATCAGAGAACCGCTTTTGATTTCCAACGTTTCCCCCGGTGATATTTCATAGTTTTTAAGCGAAATATCTTTGATATTCATTTTGCTGTTATCTTCATAGGCAACAATGGCTATTGTCACATTTTCGGTGTTGGTGCCGTTATTTGACAAGGTTGCACCCGCACATATGTTGCCGTTATCCATAACCGATATTTCGTTATAAACTACCTCTGTTTTGGAGGGCTTGAACTCTTTGCAGAACTTTAGTGAATCTACAATCAAAACATCCTCAGCCCGCTCTGCAGCATGTACATTGACATTTAAACCGGAAAACATCATTAAGAACAAAAGCCAAAATGCAACAAGTCTTTTGCACATATTAACTCACCTTCTTTATTGTGTCACTGTTTATTATAATACAATATATGGCATTTGTCAAAAATCCCGGCTAAATAAGAGAGGAATATTTTGCCGGGATTTATTTTTATTTAAGCTTTTCGTTATTTTAAATCATTTAACTTCGTGGAATTCGAAGTTATCTATATATGCTGTAAATGCATCATCTGTTCCGGGTCTTATCTGAAGAGCGGGAATGTTTTCCATTGCAGGCATATTGGGATAACCGTTTGTGTTGTGGGTTGTGGTGTTGATAAGCTGACCATCCACATAGAACTTGTTCTCTCCCACTCCGTCTGCAACATTATATTCGATTTTGATTCTCTTGTACTCGGCAAGGCTCGGATATGTTTGATTTACAATTCGATATTTTCCTGAAGTATCGCTCACATGGAGTGCTGTGGAGTTGAAATAGCTTCCGAATTCAAACTGAAGATAAACTTTTGGACTTGTAACCCTCAGGTCAAACTCACATACAAAGCCCTTTCCGCTTCTTGTTCCTGCATCAATCAAAAGTACGGGTCTTTCTCCACCCGGACTTGAAATTTTAACAGAATACTCACCAATGTATTCGGGATCTTCAACAACACTGATATCACCTGTGCTTCTGAAACCTTCGCCCTGAGGAAGAGCACCAAGCTCAAAATCGTTGAATTTGTATGATACATCCGTTGCGAAGTTTATCTTTTGTGTGGGTTCAATCTTTTTTAACATTTCCACAAAATCTTTTGCTGTGTATTTTCCGTCAAAGAGCGGAGGCATTTCCATTCCAACCGCATTATACACATTCTCGCGAAGTGCCAGCATCATGGATGCACCCGATGTTTCGCCGTCGGCAAGACAATATGCGTGCACACTGCCCTGATTGCCGCCTGCACCCATTCCCGGTGAATAGGTGTAGGAACCGTCGGAAGTCTTATGACGCTGTGCCTTCATAGTTGTCATGTTAATTAGATCGGGAAGCTTTTTGCGAAGCTTGTTATAAACTTCCGGAGACAAATTCTTTTCGGAATAAAGGCTGATAAGTGAAATCGCATTACTTACGTGGCAAGCATTGGTATATTCCACATCATCACTCATTACTATTTCGATAACGCTTTCTATGAGGTTATCGGTGTAGGGATAGTCAAGATCGAGTCCTTTCATGCTGGGATAGTAGCTCTGTCCCCAGTAACCCATAATTTTGTATGTTCCGCTCATGGCATCCTGACTTACTTCGTGGTTTGTGAATTCACCGGTTTCCTTGTCAGGCTTACCAAGCATACCTGTTTCGGGATCTATTTTGGATGAGATAAGCTCAACTGCATAGTCATAATAACCGGCAGAGATTATGTCTCCCATATTAGAAAGCATAAGAGAGCCTGCTCCGTAGAGAGAAGTGTCCCATGTAAGGGAATCAAACCAAGCCTTAAAATCAGCTTTTGAAGCATATCTGTTGTCACCCGATGTGCTTGTGCTCATTGTTTCCGTGCCGGCCTTAGACTGTGCAAGGCGTTCCTGTGCAGTTGGATAAAGGGGTTTGCCTCCAAGGAAAGTTATGA
>SVJL01000121.1 GCA_015068985.1 Oscillospiraceae bacterium | reverse complement strand
TGCTTTTGACTATTGCCAAATCTCACCCTCGCAGTACTTTTGTACAGCGTCGGGCTATCGCTCAAAGCAAGGCAAAGCCTTGATTTGAGTTCGATTTGACAATTCTGAATCATTTTTTCCTATTCCCAAAAAAGGGTCTGTAAAAAATCACATGGATTTTTTACAGACCCTTTAAGCGCGCCGCAGAGAATTCGAATCCCTGACCTTCTGATCCGTAGTCAGACGCTCTATCCAGCTGAGCTAGCGGCGCATATCAGCAACAGATGATATTATAGCACACAATAAAAATAAAATCAAGTGTTTTTTTTAAATTTTTTCAAATTATTTTTGTTGACACAAAAGCCAAAGAGTGATATACTGTTTTCAAACAGGGGAGCTTGTGACAGCAGGCTGAGAGGAAGTAATCCAACTTCGACCCTTGAACCTGATTTGGGTAATGCCAACGTAGGAAAAATATCTTTTGTTTTTTTCGGCATACCTTTGGGGTGTGTCTTTTTTGTTGTTATAACTCCAAAGGTACAAACCCAAACATCAAAATTTTAAAGGAGATGTTTGTTAATGAAAACAAAAAAACTTGTTACCACCGCAATGCTTTTAGCATTTGCACTCATCCTGTCGCTTATTCAGGTGCTGCAGCTGCCATTTGGCGGTTCAGTCACCCTTGTTTCGATGCTGCCTGTTGTGATTGCGGCATATATGTATGGCACAAGATGGGGTCTGTTTTCAGCTTTCATATATTCCTTACTGCAAATGGTGGCAGGCATAGGAACTGTGTCGGCATTCTTTTTGCCCGGGGAAGGTCAGATGGCACTTGGAAGTGCAATTGCAATATGCCTTATAGATTATGTTCTTGCCTACACTATGCTTGGATTTGGCGGCATATTTGCAGGAAAGTTCAAATCGAAAACCAAAGAGCTTTGTCTTGGAATTGTTGTTGCATTGGGATTAAGATATGTGATGCACATCATATCGGGTGCAATATTCTTTGGTGCGTGGGCAGAGTGGTTCTTTGCCGACTCTACCGGACTTTCTCAGATTGGAGCACTAAAAGGCTTTTGCAGCTGGGTTATGAACAATTTAAGCGGAGGCGGACTCAGCCTATTTTATTCTGTGGTATACAATGGTGCCTATATGATACCGGAAATTATAATCACCGTTATAGTTGCACCTGTGGTGATGAGGGTTTTGAAAAAGTCAAAACTCACTGATTGAAAATGTAAAAATAGTTTTTAAGCAAAAAACGTGACCAGCTAATCGGTCACGTTTTTTGTTTGAGGGGTTATTAAAATTTTTAATCTTTATTACAACTGCATTCGCCGCCGTTTTTGGAGCTATTGCATTTTCCGGCATGAGGACAACCGATGCACACAGCACCCTCTTTTTTCTTTTTTATAACGTAGAAAAGAGCGGCACCAACAATCAACACTATAAAAGCTATTGCAATTATGTCTGTCATAATAAAAACTCCTTAACTTCAAACCTTTGCTTTTTCTTTTTTTGACTCAAAAGCATATTCTGCTTTAAGATTGAGGTTTGTTTTGTGAATAAGATAAGCAAACACTGCCACAATTATCGCAACAGCAATCAAGCCGGGAATAAATCCTGCACCGAATGTACCGTCAACAATGAGAGTGCCTATCTGATAAACAAGGTACGAAACAACAAAGCCTGTTGCAAACTGGAGACCAATGCCGCCCCAGAGCCATTTTCTGCTTTTGATTTCGGAATTCATAGCACCAATTGCGGCAAAGCAGGGAGGAGTGAAAAGGTTAAACATAAGATACGCAAGGGCGGCAACCTTTGTGATTGCAAACACACCTGCAACCTCAGCACCTGCACCCTCCATAAGAGCAAGCTCTTCGGTGTCGATTAAGTTTTCGAGACCAACATAGCAAACTGCAAGAGTGCCTACAACATTCTCTTTGGCAATAAATCCGGTTACTGCTGCGGCTGCAAGCTGCCAGGAGCACACACCAACAACAGGAATGAGAAGATATGCAATGGGAGATGCGATTGATGCAAGAATTGAAGAATCGGCTGCCTCAGCAATGGTGAATGACCAGGTGAAGCTTTGCATAATCTGAACAACTGCATTACACACAAGAATAATTGTTCCGGCTTTTACTATGTAGGCCCAGCCACGTGAACACATAGACTTAACAGCTCTCCAAAGGCTCGGAAGCTTGTATTCGGGAAGCTCTATGATAAAGAATGACTTTCTGTTTTTGTGACCTGCAATTTTGTTGACAAGAAGAGCACCAAAGAAAATGATGACTATGCCAACAAAATACATCGACGTGCCAATCCATGGGTTGTCACCAAAGAAAGCACCTGCAAAAAGTGCAATAACAGGAAGCTTTGCACCACACGGCATAAAGGGAGCAAGCATTGCTGTTGCTCTGCGTTCTCTTTCGTTACGGATTGTACGGCAAGCCATAACGCCGGGAATTGCACAGCCTGTACCAATTACAAACGGAATAACAGACTTACCCGAAAGACCAACCTTTTTGAAGATTGGGTCAAGAACAATTGTGGCACGAGCCATATAGCCGCAATCCTCCAAAAGGGCAATGAGAAAATACATTACCATAACAAGAGGCAGGAAGCCAACAACTGCACCCACACCGCCAATGATGCCATCGAGAAGTATTGCACGGACAATGTCGGAGTTTGAAGCGAGCCAACCGTCGGCAACTGCATAGAAGGCATCTATCCAACCTGTCAAAATGTCGGCAAGAAGAGGACCAAACCACGCCTGAGATACCCAGAACACAAACCACATAACAATTGCAAAAATCGGAAGACCAACCCATTTGTTGGTTAAAACTGCATCGATTTTGTCTTGAGCGTTTCTTTTGTTGGAAAGAACCTTTCGGGTTTCTACTTTTTCAACAATTTTGTTTACAAACTCAAAACGTTTTCTGTCGGCAGCTTCAACAACTGCCTTATCGCTTAGGTCAATATCGCCCTGAACATAGGGAGCACTCTGAGCCTTGCCTTGTGCTTTAACTGCTGCCTTTACAACTTCTTCAAGTCCCTTGTTGCCCGATGAGGTTGACACTGTTTCAATAACATTGCATCCAAGCTTTTCGGCAAGTGCTTTAGCATCGATTTTGTTTGATTTTTTGGCGTTGATATCGCTTTTATTGAGAGCAACAACAACCGGAATGCCAAGCTCTAAAAGCTGTGTTGTGAAAAAAAGGCTTCGGCTCAGGTTGGTTGAGTCAACAATATTTATGATAACATCGGGGTTTTCGTTTTTAACATAGCTGCTTGTTATGCTCTCTTCCGATGTGAAGGGGGACATTGAATATGCTCCCGGAAGGTCAACTGCAATCAGCTCTTCGCCACCGTCATAAAAGCTCTTTTTTATGGCGCTTTCTTTTTTGTCGACGGTAACGCCTGCCCAGTTGCCAACACGCTCATTTCTGCCTGTGAGTGCGTTATACATAGTGGTTTTACCGCTGTTAGGATTACCCGTTAAGGCAATTCTCATAAATACTCCTCCTCTATTTTCAGTTTGTTAACAGAATATATCTCCACGTAGTTAGAAGCGACTAACCGTGTGGCAAAATATATACGACCGTGAGTTCCGGTCGTTATATATTTGATTATACTAAATTATATATCTGATTGTGTTATATTATGATGGCTTCGGCAAGTTGTTTGTCGATGTTATACCTGCCATCTTTGATTGAAACAATACAACCGCCTTTGAGATGAGATATTACCGTGATGGTTTCGCCGCTATAGCATCCGAGTGAAAACAGAAACGCATCCAGCTCTTCGTCATCGGTGTCGATTGATTTTATAACGTATTCTTTTTCTTCAATTGCTTCGGTCAGATTCATAATATCCCTCTAATCAACTAAGCTCACTTTGCAAGTGAAGCTACAAAATATCAGGCGATTAGTTTAGACTAATCATTATGAGTTAGTTTAGCATAACTAACTCGTTTTGTCAATACCCTATTGGTAATTTTTATACATTTATGGAATTTTACACACGTACGCTGTTTTGAGGAGAAGTATAATTGTTTATATTTGCTATTTTACGCAAAGGCGGTGGTGGATTATAAATTATTGTTTATTGCTGCAAGCAATAAACAATAATTAGCTAAATTTGCCTTGCGGCAA
>SVJL01000013.1 GCA_015068985.1 Oscillospiraceae bacterium | reverse complement strand
AGCCACTATCATCAATATTATTAATTATGCAGTAATCAGTATAGTAATCTGACGATGCTCCTCTTAACAACCATTGCTTTGCACGTGTTGTGGTAAACATTTTTTCTTCTTGTTCTGCACGTTGTTTCCCAAACGGTACACCACAAAACCTTTGTTTATATCCAACTAATAACGTGCAATCCTTCTCTTCAACTCTATAATCCATACTATCTCCACCCTCCAATGAAAATTTAAGTTTCAAAGGCAGAAAGGATTTTAAAGAAGCATTTTTTCCTTTAACTTGCGATGGATTAACACCATGAAATTTTAAAAAAGCTCTTGAAAAACTATCTGGATTTTCATAGCCGTATTTTAAAGCTATATCTATAATTTTTTTATCACCAAGCAACAGTTCTTTTCCTGCCAAGGTTAATCGTCGGTTTCTGATATATTCGCCAAGGGTATATCCACAAAGAATACTAAACACTCTCTGAAAATGAAATGTTGATGAATAGCTATGTTTTGCAATTTCCTCATAACTTATGTTATCGGTTAAATGCTCCTCGATATAATCAATAGCCTTTTGAAGACTGTCTATCCAATCCATATATCCTACCTACCTTTCAAAGAATATTGTATCAGATTTTATTAGCATATTCCCGATATTTAATGCTCTGTTCTGTCGAATTTATTTATTATTTTTCTTTGCTGTATTTATTGATGAAATAAGCATTTTCTTAATTTCTTCTGCAAGCTTAATTGGTTTGTCATAATCATATTCAAACAATTTTGTATTCTTTAAAAGTGTAAGCCAATATATGCTTTCGCTTACCTCTTTCAAAGAAATATGTAGTTTAGCAATAAAATCAGGTTTGCTATTACCATAAATTGCCTCGTTTATATTTGCTCCAACACTTGTCGCACTTCTGAGAAGTTGTTTTGCAATAGTTGTATCTCTTTTAGATTTAGCATATTCCTCGTAAAACAAAACAATTTGTGTTGCAAATTCTAATGATTTATTTAAAAGTGGACTTTCCATGTGTTTTCACCTCATATATAATATATCATAAATCCATATACAATTCAATGTTTTGCAGAGCAAAACTACCTTTTCTCTTCTCTATTCTCTTTTATCTCTTATCTGGAAACGACAATTTTTAGTGAAAAGTGAAGAGAGAAAAGTGAAGAGTTGAGAGTACAAAAAGAAACGACAACTTTCTGTCGAAAATTGTCGTTTCTTTTTGATGACCCCTACGGGATTCGAACCCATGTTATCGCCGTGAAAGGGCGGTGTCTTAACCACTTGACCAAGGGGCCTTGTATTTGGGCTTTACTGCCGGTCAACGAATGATATTATATCATAGTAAAAGGTGTTTGTCAACAGTTTTTTAAAAATTTTTTTAAAAATATGAAAAAATTTTTTTGGTAATTAGCAATTGTATTGTTGCAATTAAACAGATATTATTGTATAATAAAAAATAGTTCGGATACTAACGCTACCGTTTGAATGTGTAAAGACATTGTTTTGAGGAAGTGACGCTTTGAAAATTCTTGTTATAAGTGACACTCACGGCTACATTAATAATGCAATCACAATTCTTGAAAAAGAAAAGTTTGATTATTGCATACATCTTGGCGATATGATTGCCGATTGTGAGGACCTTGAATCTATTTTCCCGAGGCAGAAATTTGTTTTTGTTAAGGGCAACAATGATTTTTGGAACAGAAGCCCGGCGTATCCGGATGAAAGGTTCTTTACCATAGATGGTGTGAAAATTTTTGCTTGTCACGGCCACCGGTTTCACGTCAAATCGGATCACTATGCTCTTTATGCAAAAGCAAAGGAGCTTGAAGCCGATATTGCACTCTTTGGCCACACCCACTCAAAATGTTTGAAAAAAGAGGGCGACATAACCTTTATGAATCCGGGTTCAAAACTCAGTTACGGTGTTATTGTAACCCAAAACGGCAATTTTGATGCATCATTGCACGAATTTTGAAAGGATTTTAATGTAATGACAGCTCACAGACGGATAAGCTTTGATAATATCCAAAACAATCTTAGCACCACTATGCTCGGGCGTGACCTGTATGTTCTCGATGAGGTAACGTCAACTTTTGATGCCTGCGAAAAAATAGGTGTTTGCCATGGTACGGTGGTTTGTGCAAAAAGGCAGACCGACGGAACCGGAAGGCTTGGCAGAAGCTGGGAATCCAATGAGGGAGGAATTTATTTTTCGCTTATTCTTGAGCCGTCAAGATATGGGTTTGATATTCAGCTCTACACTTTGATTTGCGCTCTGGGAGTTCAAAGGGCGATATCGGAGCATACCGCTTGTATGATTAAATGGCCAAATGATATTGTTTCGCCTGATGGCAGAAAGCTTTGCGGAATTTTGACAAAAATAAAGCTTTTTGACTCAAAAGCGGGATTTATCAATGTTGGCATAGGTATTAATGCCAACAACAAAAGCTTTTCTGATGATTTAAAGTATGCAGGCTCGCTTTGTGATTTTCTTGGTCGGGAGGTTGACGAAAACAGGCTTTTGTGCAGTGTTCTTTCAGAAATCGAAAAAGTTTTATGTTTGTCACCCGATAGCTTGGTTAAAGAGTTTGCCGAGGTGTGTGTAACAGTTGGATCAAGAGTGAAAATTGTTCCGGCAGAGGGTGAGAAGTATGCGGGAAATGCAAAGGGAATTTCCAAAGATGGTTCTTTGATGGTAGAAAAAGACGACGGCAGCCTTGTGTGCGTAAATTCGGGCGAGGTGTCGGTGAGAGGAATATATGGTGAAAATTATGTGTAATGAAAGAGCAAAATCGGGAGTTAATCCGATTTTTACAACGGTTCTGTGGTTTGCAGCCACCTATTTGTTTTCGATAATATGGGATATTGCTCAGATTATTTTTGAGTTTAATTTAAGTATAGTAAAGATTGTTGTGTGCTTTGGCATAACGGTGTTTTATGCGTGGTATCTCATAACGCGTTTGCTCACCGAGTTTGAGTTTTGTGTTGGAGACGGCAAGCTCAGCATTTCAAAAATTGTTTCAAAAAGAACAACACCTCTTGGTATGATTGCTCTTGCAAATATTGTTGACGTGTGCACAGAAGAAAAATTAAAAAAGTATGATGTCAAAAAGCTAAAGAACTTTACACGTCCGGGTCAGAGGGGCGATACGGTATATGTTGTATACAAAAGTGACAACGCACTTTATGCCATAAAAATAAAGCCCGGCAAAGAGCTTTTGAATAAAATCAGAGAGGAACACAAGATATGAAATCACCGATTTATAACGGTTTAATGAAATATATATCAAAACGTAGGGTGCGTTTTTCGTCTCCCGGTCACAAGGGAAAGGTGAAGATGAGCACTGACAATATGGGTCGGCTCGACACCGGCGTTTCGGGCGAAACGGATGAGATTTTGAATCCGTACAGCTTCCTTAAAAAGAGCGAAGAAGAAATTGCCGGTATGTTTGGAGCTGACAAGAGCTTTTATTTGACTGCAGGCATAGAGGGCGGTATATTTGCCGTGCTGTCAGCCATTTGCAAGGCTGGCGATAAAATAATTGTAGATCCGGAGTGTGACAAAGCGGTTATAAACGCAATAACCGTTCTTGCTCTTATCCCTGTTTTCATAAAAAGAAGCTACAACAGCAAATATAACTTAAGCGGCGGTATCGACACAGAAGAGCTTGAATATCTGACTGAACGTCACCGCGATGCCAAGGCGGTTTTTATTTCTTCGCCAACCTACACAGGAGTTTGTGCAAACATCAGAAAAGCGGCAGAAATTGCTCACGGCAAAAAAATGCTTTTGATAGTTGATGAATCGCTTGGCGCGCATTTTAATTTTTCCAAGCTCTTTCCCGACACAGCTCTGGAATGTGGTGCCGATGTTGTTTTTCATAGCTGCAGTCAGACTTTAGGTGCTTTTTCGGGCTCGGGGCTTTTGCATCTTGCTACCGACTACATAAGCGAAGATGCGCTGCGTGAGCAGCTTTCCATCTATCAGGGCGGAAGCGATTCTTTTGCTTTTTTGTGTGCAACCGAAAATGCCATCTGGTATGCATTTAGGAACGAAAAGAAATTTGCACCGCTATTGAGGGAAATCGAACACGGCAAATATCTTATTAACCGCACAACCGATGTGCTGTGGTTTGATGCAGAATATAACAACGGTGCCAACATTGACAAGGTTGATGCTATGCGGATTGTACTCAACTTTTCTAAGGTTGATATCAAAGCATGTGATGTGTACAAAATTCTTATAAACAAATATGGCATTGAGCCTGAGGGAGTTGATTGCGACAATCTCATTTTTTCGGTATCGCTTTACAACACCCCCACAGAGGTCAGAAGACTCATTAATGCTTGTGTGTCAATAGCTAAGCTTGCATCACCCAAAATAACCCTTGAAGACGCAGAACCCCCGGTCAATCGCAGAAAGGTTGTTAAGGTTTTGCCCTATAAGGCTTTCAACTGTGAGGGTGAGTGGGTTGAGCTTTCAAATTCTTCCGGCAGACTTTGCCGACGCCTGATATATAAATCTCCTAACGGTACACCAATAATTGTGCCGGGCGAAAAGATTAATCAGGAGCACATCACAAAAATAGCCGACATTTTAAACTATGGCGGCTCGGTAAGCGGTCTTGATTCTTTAAACCGTGTGGAAGTGCTAAGCTTGGGCGATTCGTTTTATATGTGATTTCAAAATTTAAGGACGTGTCTCAATAAGAGCACGTCCTTTTCGATTGTTTATAATATTTATCTTATTATGAGCGTTTTAACTATTTAAATAGGTCCTGCTTATCAATAAATTTCAACTGACACCCTGTTGGTGTCGATATGACCGCCAACGCTGCAACAGCTTGCAAACAAAATGTAGGTTCCGGGCATATTGAAGGCACGGGTAAGCTTTCCTGTACCCGATGTGTGAACTGCTTCAAAGCTGCCGTCGGGATAATATATTCCAACAGAATAAGAAGTGGCATTTTCGGCTCCGTATTCAAATGTTACACTTTCGCCAACCGATGCCCACTGTTTGCTTGCATACATATAGGCATTTGCGGGAGCACTTTGAACATTAAATGAAATGGTGTAGCTATCAACACTACCCAGCAGATTCGACGCACTCACATATGCAGTGTAGCTTCCCGGTTCTCCGTAGCTCGATGTGTAGGTGTTGGAGTTTGTGTGTATGGTCTGAATTCTTACATTATTTTTATACACAGCCAGACTGTAGGTTACAGTGGCAGGAGAGGAAAATTTGAAGGTTACCGGTGCCCATGGTGCATTTTGAGTGTTTGAAACTGATATATCAATCGTGTCAGGCAGTGAGTTGTAGAAAACAACTGCACCGTCATACACAAATTCTTTTTCGAGTGTGGTGGGGTTGTCGGAGTAACGATTACAAAACTCACTTATTGAAAGAGAATAGATGTTGTCGGGGGTATTGGGCATAAGAGAGTCGGTAAAATAAACCTTTCCGCCTCTCACTGCATATATCATCATGGTGTGGCCGTATGCCTGACCTGCACTTGATGCAGTTCCTTTGTTAAAGCCCAAAACAATTGGGTAATAACGGAATCCGTTTGGTGAAGCATTTTGTTTTTCAAGTATTTGACTGAGCGATATTTCTGATGCAGGGTAGCTTTTTGTGTGCCAACCGGTTGGTGTGGTGATTATAGAAGAATAGTTTTGGTAAGCACTATTGCCGTTACCATATACGTATTTGTCAATAATACCGTATGCCATCAACTGATAGGACACGCAAGCAGCACAATAGCCGACAAAATTATTTTTGCCTGAAAGACTTATGGCCTTGGAGTAGTTAGAGAGCATATGACTTTTTATTGAATCTTCAGAAGCAACTGCATTATGATTTGCAGAGAATGATATCAACATTATAAAGATTAAAAAAACCGCAATGATTCTTTTCATTTTATCCTCCGGGTAACTGTTTTTTTAATTCTAACATATAATCATCTGCTTGTAAACATAAAAAGAACAAACAAAACATCTTAATTCAGTCAAAAAGCACTGAACTAAGATGTTTTTTTCTATTGAAGGTAGTTTTTTGTGATTTAATAACTTATGAATAGCAACAACTATTTTAAAAGCTTTTCGAGTCGGTCAATACCCTCGCAAATGTTTTCTTTGCTTGTTGCATATGACCATCTCACGAAGTTTGGTGCATCAAAGCCAACACCCGACACAACAGCCACAAGCTGCTCAGTGAGGAAAACCTCCGAAAAATCGTCGGCGTTGTTTATGACTTTGCCGCAAATTGTTTTGCCAATGAGTTTTTCGATGTTCATCATAACGTAGAATGCACCCTCGGGCTCCAGACATGACACTCCGTCAATGGCATTGATGCGTTCCACCATATATTTTCTTCTTTCGTCGAAGGCTTTTATCATTTCTTCAAGTCCCTCTTTTGGACCATTCAATGCAGCAATGGTAGCCTCCTGAGCAATTGAGTTGGGGTTGGAGGTTGTGTGGCTCTGAACGTTAGACATCATCTTGGCAATCTTTGCCGATGATGCAGTAAAGCCGATTCTCCAACCGGTCATAGCGTAGGTTTTAGACACGCCGTTTATGATAATGGTGAGGTCTTTAATATCGTCACCAAAAGATGCGATGCTTGTGTGAGATGCATTGCCATAGATAAGGTGCTCATATATTTCGTCGGAAATAACGTATATTCCGTGTGCCACAGCTACATCTGCAATTGCTTTGAGCTCCTCTGCACTATACACAGTGCCGGTGGGGTTTGAAGGGGAATTTAAAACAACTGCCTTTGTTTTGGGTGTTATTGCTTCTTCAAACTGCTTTGGTGAAAATTTGAATTTGTTTTCTTCTGTTGTGTGGATAATAACGGGCACACCGTCGTTGTATTTTACCATTTCGGGATAGCTCACCCAGAAAGGTGCGGGAATAATAACTTCATCACCGGGGTTTAAAATGGCACCAAAAGCGTTGATGAGAGAGTGCTTTGCACCATTGCTCACAACTATGTTGGCAGGTTCATAATCAAGACCGTTATCTCTTTTGAACTTTTCGCATATTGCTTTTTTAAGCTCCATTGTGCCCGAAGCGGGGGTGTATTTGGTTTTACCACTCATAATTGCCGCAATTGCAGCCTGTTTAATGTGGTCGGGGGTATCAAAATCGGGCTCGCCGGCACCAAAACCTACAACATTGAGTCCGTCTGCTTTCATCTGCTTGAATTTGGCATCTATTGCAAGTGTTGGTGATGGAGCAATAGATTCAAATTTTTTTGAGAATTCCATATTCTTTTCCTCCTTTTTTGAAATTTATTGATTTCAAAAAATTCATAAACTTGTAATATTTTAACACACAAAGCGAAAAATTGCAAGATTTAAAATGTTAAAATTCAAAATTTTTCAAAAATTTATAGAAATTATAAAAAGCAATTTTGTTTACAGTGCTTTCTTTGTAATTAAGTGACAAAAGAGCGTCAAAAAGCTTGTATGTGAGGCCTGCATTTTCAAGTCCGCAGGCGGTCCGGTCAGTTCCGTCAAAATCGGCACCTATGCCTATGGCATCTTCGCCGCCAAGTGCCATAAAATGCTCTATGTGGGCAATAACCTGGTTGATTCCGGGCTTGTTGCCGCCAAGAAAGGGGGGATAAAAGTTGATTCCGCACATTCCGCCTCTGGCGGCAATTTTTAAAAACTGGTCGTCTGTGAGGTTTCGGGGGTGATTGCAGACGCTCCGTGATGATGAATGAGTTGCACACATCGGCAAATCATACACCTGGAGGGCTTCATAAAAGCTTTTGTCCGACATATGTGAAACATCAAGAATAATTTTAAGCTTTTTCATTTTTTTAAGCACTTCTACTCCCAATCCGGTGAGTCCGCTGAGATTCTTATTTGTTCCACCGCAAAGAATGTTGTCGTCATTCCAGCAAAGGCTCATAATGCGAACTCCGGATCTGTGGTAGTCGATTATGTTGTCAATTGAGAAATCGGGTTGGTTTCCGAGAGCTTCAATTGCAAGGAGTGCAGTTGCCCTGCCCATGTATGCGTTGTGCTTTATGCCGCCGCAGCTACGCTTGAATGCAATTTGCCGGCTGAACCTTTTGCATTCATTTTTAAATTTCTGAAAAGAAGAAAGCACGTCGTTTTTGTAAAAACTTCCGTCATTGTACAGAGCAAAAACCTGAACGGTTGGCTTGTATGCCGAAAGAGCAGAAAGGTTAACTTCGAGAGAGGGACTATTCAGGCCAACTTGATTCGTCAGCATTTTTGATATTGTGTCGCAGTGGGAATCGAAATATGGATAAACTTTCATATGATAACCTCCAACTTATAATATGTATATTAAATGCAAAGTTTTAAAATGCTTTTTTTCTTGATTTCCATATATTGTGGGTTGATATCCGATTGTATATACGATAAGATATATCTCGAGGATTGACAGAAAAAGCAAAAAAATGTTTTTTTGTGTCAGAAAAAAATAAGGAGGAAGCATTAAATGAATAAGTTTAAAAAGCTTATATCATCATTTGTTGCAACAGTATTAGCTGCATCAATGTTTGCATCAGTGTCGTTTGCATCTGTTCCTTCCGATGCCGTTGGCACAAGTATCGAAACCGAAGCCACCATTCTTGGCGCTCTTGAAATTATGGTTGGCGATGCCGGCACAGGTGCCTTCAGACCAAATGATCCTATTATCAGATCGGAGGTTGCCAAGGTTGGTGTTGCTCTTATGGGGCTTGCCAAAGCGGCAGAGTCTTCTTCGGATGTTTCGTTTTATCCCGATGTTGATAAAAATCATTGGGCAAACGGATTCATAAACGTGGCAACAGCGCAAAAGCTTGTTATTGGCGACGACGTGGGCACCTTCAGACCTGACGATCAGATAAAATATAGCGAAGCAATAACAATTCTTGTGAGAGCTCTTGGGTACGAACCTCAGGCACTTTCTAAAGGTGGATTCCCCACAGGGTTTATTGCCACTGCAAGCAGCATAGGTCTTTCCAAGGGTGTGAGCGGTAGCTCCGATAAGCTCATTTCTAGAGGAGATGTGGCAAAGCTCGCCTACAACGCTCTTACCATAAATCTTATGGAGCAGACAGGCTTTGGCACAAATGTTAACTATGAAGTAACCGACAAAACCCTTCTTGCCGACAAGCTCGACACCGAGCTTATAAACGGTAAGGTCGAAGCGGTAGCATCTTCTGTTATTGACGGAGCAGCACCGCTTTTGAAAAATGAAATCAGCATAGATGGCAAAGTATATAACATTGGAAAGGCAGATGTAAGAAATGTGCTTGGCTTTGAGGTTGATGCATACGTAAAAAAAGAGACCGGCAACAAACGCCGCACTCTTATTGCCATTGTTCCCTCTGAGGGCAAAAACAAAACAATAACCATTAATGCTGACAATATTGCAAGCGTAGATAACTCATCATCTGCAATGTCTGTAAGCTATTATGCCGATTCTGATATCAGAACAAAAACTATCAAAGCAACACTTTCGTCTGATGCACAGATAATCTATAACGGCAAGGCAGCGGCAAAAGAGAAGTTTGATGTTATTGAGTCGGGAAATATTGTTCTTCTGGATTCAGACGGTAACAACCGCTATGAAGTAGCATTTGTTAATGAAACAGTGAACTATGTTGTTGATCAGGTGTATCCCTCTTCCAATAAGATTACCGACAAATACAACATGGGCACTCTGGAGCTCAAAACAGATGACGAAACAAAGACCGTTGTTTTGGAAAAAGGCGGCGAAGCAGCTGAGCTCGAAGACCTTAAAGAGTGGGATGTTCTCACAGTAACAAAAAGCGAAGATGGTGAGCTTGTTTATGCCGTTGCCGTGAACAATGCAATTGAAGGTAAGGTTGAAGAAAAAGATAACACCTATGTTTACGTTGGCGGTAAAAAATATAAGACAGCAGCCAACTACACCGACTCTCTCACACTTGGCACAGAGGGCAGATTCTACCTTGACTATGAGGGCAAGATTGCAGCCTTCGACGGAAAAACCGTTAAGAGCTCAAACTATGCATTTCTTGAGAATGCTGCGGTTTCAACAGGTATGGACAAAGTGCTCAACATAAAACTATTCACCAAAGACGGAAAGGAAGAGATTCTTTCGTCCGGCAACAAAATAAGAGTTAATTCACGCACCGGCCTTAGCCCCGAAGAAGCTCTTGAAGCAATTGGCTCAGGCAAAAAGCTCATAACCTACGAAACAAACGCAAAAGGAATTGTAACAAGAATCAACACCTATAAAGAATCTCTTTCGATCAATGAAAACGAGTTTCTTTTAAACCTTGAGGAAGATTCTGTTGTGTATCGTGCATCATCTTCCAAGCTTATATCATCCGAAATGAGCATAACCGTTGGTGCCGACACCGTTGTTTTTGATATTCCCGAAAACGGTTCAATTAATGACTATGCAGTGAGAGACAAGAGTCTGTTCACAGATGGCGGATTATATAACGTGTTGGTGTTTGACGTTACCGAAAACTATAAGGCAGGAGTAATTATTGTAACCAATTCCGATGCTAAGGCAGACGAGGAATCTGCTATTGCTCTTATCGATAGAGTAACAACAACCAAAAATGAAGATGAAGACACTGTTCACAAAGTGTATGCATTAAGTGGCGGAAAAGAAATTACTCTTGTTTCCGAGAATGACAAAACCTTTGTGAAAGGAAACGGTTCTCTTATCTCTCAGGGTGATGTTATTCAATACAGAACAAATGCATCGGGAGAGGTTGATGCAATAACAGTTCTTTTCAATGTATCAGAAAAAGGCACAGAATTTAAAAACAAAATTTCCGATAATCTCACAACTGTTTATGGTAAGGTTGTTAAGAAATTTTCTGATTCTGTTAATGTTACTGTAAACGGTGGTAAAACAGAAAACTACAGCTTCGATGATGCTACGGTTTATGTGTATGATTCATCACGTTCCAAGACGAAAGTAAGCGTTGGCGATGCGTCTGATATCAGTGTGCATGATAATGACGGTTCAAGAGTGTTTATCAAAGTCTTTAAAGATGAGGTAAAAGAAATTGTAGTTGTAAAATAACAACCGGACAATAACAAAACAATCTCCTTTTTTATAATGCAAGGGGTGCAGAAACTCATAAGAGTTTTGGCACCCTTTGTTTTTTGGAGCATGAATATGCGGAACTGAATAAAACTATATTTTCCGTCATACATATAGAAGCGGTGGTGAGTTTTGTTGCGTAAAATTAAGCTTAAAATATTCCGTTCTTGTTTTGTGATTGTTGCTATAGCTTCGGTTCTTTTGTTCTGCGTTGGCGGAAACATCACAAAATCAACTCACGTTTCGGGTGAGGAGAGTGAGCCTAAGCTTGCAATACTAATGTATCACGGGTTTAATGCTGCCGGAAAGGAAAGCACATATGTGCTTAATGCTTCAAGCTTTGAAAAAGATTTGATTTTTCTAAAAGAGAGCGGATTTGAATTTGTCACAACAAAAGAGCTCATAAATTTTTGTGACTACGGTGTTCCTTTGCCGCAAAAGTCCGTTATGCTCACCTTTGACGATGGCTATCTCAACAATTATGCCTTTGCTTATCCGCTCCTTCAAAAATATAATGCCAAAGCAGTTGTGTCTCCAATAGCCTACTATAGTGACTATCACACCCAATATCCCGATGCTAACACTGCTTATGCTCATATGACATGGGAACAACTTTCGGAAATGTCGGATAGCGGCACGGTTGATGTTCAGAATCATTCTTACAATATGCACTCTCTGCAAAACGGACGCAAGGGTAGTTCAAAAGCAACGGAAGAATCGGAGGCAGAATACCGTCAGAATTTTTTTGAAGATTTGCAAAGGGCACACTGTGCCATAAAAAAAGCCACCGGCAAGGCTCCGATAGCATATGCCTATCCATTTGGCAGTGTTAGCAAGGAAGCTAAGGCAATACTTAAGTGTTGCGGTTACAGAATAACCTTTAGCTGTGCCGAGGGCTATAACATAATAACAAGAAGCAAAGACAGTCTTTATATGCTCAAAAGATTTAACCGCACACCGGAAAAATCGGCATCGCAATTGCTTTCGGACTATTGATTTAAAATGAGTTTTGTGTTAAAATGATAAAAATCAGTAAAAGTATTCATCTTATAACAAATTACCTACATAATCAAAGGAGGAGCATATGGATAGTTTTGTAGAATACATGGTCAAACAAAAAAAGAAAGGCATAGCAATTGTAAAAAGCATACTGATTTTTATAGCTGCATTAATAGTGTCGCTGCTGATTGCGGCAATAATTCTTGTTTTCTTTCCCGTGGCATTGTCGGCTCTGCCCTTGGCAGTGGCGGCTCTCTTTTATGGTGCATATCGGGTTGTTGCCTCTTATGATGTTGAATTTGAATATATCCTTACCAACGGTGAGCTTGATGTTGACAAAATAACACACCGAAAAAAGCGTAAACGTATGATTACCATTCACTCCAAATCTTTTATTGCCTTTGGCAAGGTGGGAGATGCCGGAGATGAAAGACTTGACAAAAAAGAATTTGCACGCATAATTGACGCATCTGCTAACTCTTCGGTTCATCAGGATTATTATGCCGTGTTTTTCAAAAACGGTCAGAAAATAAAGCTTATTTTTAACCCGACACAAAAAATGATCGACATATTCAGAGTGTATTGTCCAAGAGTGATAGGTGAATAAAAGGAATTGCGTGTATGTATGATTACGGTAATATTAAAATAAGCTACAAAATGGCAATGAAAAAAATAAAAAGTTTTGCCGGAACAAATGTTATAACAAAAGAGCTGATTGCCAAAAGTGTGGCAAAAAAACCTGCAGATGTTCATAAGGGCAGCTGTGGCAAGCTTCTTGTTTGTGCAGGTTCGGAGGGGATGACCGGAGCTGCAACGCTCAGCGTTCTTTCTGCTATGCGTTGCGGATGCGGTCTTGTGACATTGGCTTGTGCCAAAGAACTCAACACTATTTTTGAAATTAAGCTCACAGAAGCTATGACTCTTCCGGTTTTGTCTGAATATGGCAAGATTAGCTACAGTGCCAAAAATGCTATTGCAGATAAGCTTAACCAAAGCACTGCATTTTTGCTTGGCCCCGGCTTGGCTCAATCACCCGATTTGCGTCGGCTTGTGGGAGAGCTTACAGAGGAAAGCACGGTTCCTTTGGTTATTGATGCCGACGGTCTGAATGCTCTGGTGGGCAATAAAGAAGCGTTGAAAAATGCGGCGATGCCTGTTATTATCACGCCTCACATTGGTGAGTTTGCGCGCCTTGGGGGGTACGAAATCGAAGATGTTATAAAAAACGGCGACCGCCTTGCAAAAAGCTTTGCCACCGACCATGGGTGCACTGTTGTGCTAAAATCGCATCGCACATTGGTTGCATTGCCAAACGGAGAGCTTTATGTTAATGCACTGGGAAATGCGGGCATGGCAAAAGGCGGTTCCGGAGATGTTCTGGCAGGTGCAATTGCTTCCTTTTTGGCTCAGGGGTGCACGCCTGAGTTGGCAGCCTTAGCGGGCGTATTTTTTCATTCACTGGCGGCAGATATTGCTGTTCAAAAAACAGGTGAATATTCCTTGATTCCCGGCGATATAATTAACTGTATGATGTATGCTATAAAAGAAACTCAGGACGAAATGAAGATTTAGAGCAGTATTTTCAAGGAGTGAAGCGGTTTGAAAAAGACGGCACTGTTTTTTGCCATGCTTTTACTTCTGATAAGCACCGCCGGATGCGGTGGTGAGATTTCAACTCAGGAAAACATTCACAAAAGAGTTCATTCAGCCTATTATGACGTTGAAAGCTACAGTGCAAGATGCAAAGTGATAGCCTACACTTCCGGTGGGCAGAATGCCTATGACTGCACTGTCGACTACGACCGGAAAAACAATCTCTACAGTGTGATGTCTGACGATATGAAAATCGACATATTCCCCGACAAAACAGTGATTTCCAAGGGTGAAAATGTGTTGGAGGCTCCCACATCGGGCGATGATATGAGCATTTTTGTCAACACCTTTTTCAAAAGCTACTACGAATCGGAAAGCACGTCTCTTTCGGTTTCTGCACCGGGCGGGGAAACTGAGGCAACTCTTTTGGAGTGTGATGTTATGAACCCAAGCGAAAATTGTGCCAGAATGAAGTTGTGGGTGAGCAATGAAACAGCGGCTCCACTGAGAATGCAGGTGTTTGGGAAAGACGGGTTTATGAATACTGAGATAATTTTTGAAGAATTTAAGTTTTGCTGACCAAGAAACGATTTTGATTGACATTATAAAAAAGTTATAAAAGCCAAAAAAACAGGTAATAATATAATCACCGTAGTGCAGCAGTTGTATAGCCATGACTACATATCTCCCCCCGCACTTTTGGTGAAATCACTTTTTGTTTTATTTGGCATAAAGTGTATTTGACAAGCCGACGCATATATTATATAATATATAATATAGCTACACCTTAGGATTGGGGGCATGGTTTTAATGGCACGGCAAAAGAAAATACTGATCAGCTTGCCGGACTCTCTTTTAGATGAGGCAGACAGCATGGCATACTCTCAAAACGTTAACAGAAGCGAATTTATTCGCGAGGCGATGAAACTTTATATTAAAGAAAAGAAAGAAGCCGAAATTGTCAGGAAACTGAAAAAAGGCTATGAAGAAATGGCGGAGATTAATCTGGAATATTCAGACTTTTGTCTGGAAGCCGATAGCCGTCAGCTGCAGCTCTACGAGGATAAGCTTGCGGAGTGTGAATAGATTGACAGTTAAACGCGGAGATATTTTTTACGCAGATTTAAGCCCGGTTGTCGGATCGGAGCAAGGTGGAGTCAGACCGGTTATTATCATTCAGAATGACGTTGGCAACAAATACAGTCCAACAGTTATTGTGGCTGCAATAACCTCTCAGATAAACAAAGCTAAGCTCCCCACCCATATTGAAATTTCGGGAGAGGATTACGGTTTGTCCAAAGATTCGGTCATACTTCTGGAACAGATACGCACAATCGACAAACGTCGACTTAAAGAAAAAACAGGCCACGCCGATGGCGAACTTTGTTCGCTCGTTGGTGAGGCTTTGAAAATAAGCTTAGATTTACGCGACTATTAAATTCTACAAAAGGTGGTTTTACTAATGAAGAAAACAAGTATCAGAAAAATTGTTGTATCAATTTTGTGTGCTGCACTGTTTTGCGTACCGGCAATGGCGGCAAATCCGGGTAGTGCAGATGACCCGCTCATTACCGAATCATATTTGAACGATGTGCTCATACCTCAGCTCAAAAGCTATGTTGATGCAAAGGTTGCGAGTGTTTCGGGCAGCTCGGTATCTATTGGTCAGACAAGTGTTAATTCGGTATTTAATGTTGTTAATGTAACAAAAGGTCAAACAGTTGTTGGCGGCCAAAGCTGTCAGATGATATTACGCATGGGAGCAGGTTCTATTATTGCTTCAACCAGAGGCGGCGTTGCCGATGTAACCGCAGGTGTTGACCTGGCAAACGGCAGCACTGTTCCGGCAAATCATCTTCTGATTTTCCCTCTCGATGACGGGCGCGCCATCAGAATGCTTTCAGACGGTATTTTGATGATCAGCGGAATATATTCTATCAGATAATTAACCACATTAAAAAACATCTTAAATCGAATTTTCGGTTTAAGATGTTTTTTTGTTTCAGCAATCTTTTATCATATCGCAAATGTCAACAACATTGCCTGCCCCCATAGTGATTATGATGTCGCCTTTTTGAGCCACACTTTTTATGTATGCGGCAATTTCTTCAAATGAGGCAATGAACTTACTGTCGGGGATTGCATCGGAAAGCTGTTTTGAGCTCACAATACCGGTATCCTTTTCTCTGGCAGCATAAATGTTGGTAAGAATAACTCTGTCAACTCTGGAGAGGACTTTTGCAAAGTCGTTGAAGAGAGCTTTTGTACGTGTGTAGGTGTGGGGTTGAAAAATGCACCAAACGGTGTTGTGCTTGATTTTTTTGATTGATGCAAAGGTGGTTTCAATCTCGGTGGGGTGGTGAGCGTAGTCGTCAATAATCAGAGCACCGTTGCAGTAACCTTTTTTTTCAAAGCGTCTTTTTGTGCCGGTGAAGCTTTCGAGGCCAAGCTTTATAGTGTCACTTTCAAGCCCCATTGCCACAGATGCGGCATATACCGCAAGGGAATTCATAACATTATGTCGGCCAACAACGCTGAGCGTGAGAGAGGTTTCTTTTTTGCCATTTCTGACAACATCAAAGCTTGGATAACCAAAATCGTCAAAGGTCAGGTTTTCGGCACGATATTCGCCGTTGTCAAATCCGTAGGTGATGGGTTTGGCTTTTGCTTTGCCAAGGCAGTCCATGGTGTTTGCACTGTCTGCGTTAACAACCAATACACCGTCGGTAGGAATCAGTGCACAAAAATCGGTAAAGGCAGATTTGATGTCGTCAATGTCCGTATAGTAGTCAAGATGGTCTTCTTCAACATTCAAAACAATGCCGACTGTTGGGAAAAAGCTCAGAAAACTGCGGCAATATTCGCAAGATTCGGTCAGAAAATATTGACTTTTGCCTATGCGGAAGTTGCCGTCTATGATGTCGAGCTCGCCTCCAACCATAACTGTCGGGTCGGTCATAGCTTTCATCAACACATATGTCATCATTGAGGTTGTGGTGGTTTTGCCGTGGGTTCCGGCAACCGAAATGGCTTTGTTGTAGTTTTTCATAATGCGACCAAGCATTTCTGCCCGTGCTATGGTCTCTATGCCAAGCTCTTTTGCTTTTTGAAGCTCCGGGTTAGATTCGGCAATGGCTGCAGTATACACAACCAAATCGGGATTTTTTATGTTATCGGCGCTGTGACCTTTGAAAACCGTTGCTCCAAGAGAGCAAAGTTCTTCGATGATTTTTGATGTGCCGCAGTCAGAACCCGACACCTTAACGCCGTTATGGATTAAAACTTTGGCAATGGCACTCATGCTTATGCCGCCAATTCCTATGAAGTGAACATATGTTAAATTATCCAAAACTTATACAACTCCTTCCTCCCTAAGTATACACTATTTGATATCAAAAATAAACATAAATATTATACAAAATTTATTTTTTTTAATGTGTATTATATTTAAAATATTGGTTCACAATATATACATACAATTAATGTAAGACCGTTATTCCACAATAGCCGAACATATTTACTTTCGGCTAATATATACAGGAGGTTTTAACAATGGAAATAACAGATATCAGAATCAGACAGATGACACATGATGAAAAAATGAAAGCGGTGGTTTCGGTAACTTTTGACAACTGCTTTGTGGTGCATGACATAAAAATTATAGACGGTCAGGACAGACTTTTTATTGCCATGCCCAGCAGAAAAACACCGGACAATGAATATAAAGATATTGCCCATCCCATAAATATGGAAACAAGAGAGCTTTTGCAAAGCAGAATTATAGAAAAATATCAGTCTATGCTTATTGAAGAAGATTTAATGGGAATGTAAAATGATAAAAATGGCGTGTACCAACAAACAGTTTGTCGGTACACGCCATTGATTTTAGTGTAAATAGATCTGCAAATTATTTGTAGATTTCATCGTAGTAGCTGAGCTTATCGGTTTCTTCAACTGCAACGTCAGCTGTGATGCTTGCTTTTTCAGCTTCGATGATAGAAGCTATTGAAGCGTCTGCACCCTGAGAGAGTGCGGAAGCAATTCCTGAAAGGGATGTGGGGATTTTTTTGATAATGTGATATCCGTTATATCCCTGATCTGCAACTTCAACCAAATCGGAAATTTTACCTTCTTCAAGTGCAAAAGCTGCTGCTTCAAATGCGGGAACCATCTGACCTCTTGTGAAGGTGTAGCCGTCGGGGCTTGCAAGGTTACCTGCTTCGTCTCTGCCGTCTTCGCTCTTTTCGTTCATAAGCTTGTCAAAATCTGCACCGCCATCGAGCTCTGCTTTGATTTCTTCAGCAAGCTTTTTAGCTTCTTCCTGAGTGTGCTCTTCACCTTCGCCGTATTTAACGAGAATGTGTTTTGCACTCACGTAGTTTTCGGTAGCAAGGGAGGCATAGTAGAGTGTGCCCATATATTCTTCTTTGACAATCTGGTTAACAGCCTCTGAGTTGGTGTATGAAAAATCGAGATAATCAGAGTAGCTTATACCCTGCTGAGTGATGCTTGATTTGAGCTGATTGATCTGAGCATTGATTGCAGTGTAGTCTGCATCTGTGAGTTCAATGCCTGCTTCAACAGCCTTTTTGTATGCCATTTTTGTTGCAACAATATTTTCTTTTGTTGTTGCTTTGATGGCTTCCATATCAACTTTAATTTCGGGCATTGTGGGCTCTGCAGCACTGTCGGCAGCGCTATTGGCTTCCATTTCGGCCTGAGCTTCCTGATAGAGCTTGTTGTATTCTGCGTTGTATGCAGTTGAATAATACCAAGCATAGTATGCACCGTTAACTTCAACGTCGTCAGCAATTTTGAGAACAATCTCGTCCATCTGAGCTGCTCTTTTTTCGGCTTCAATCTTTCCTTCTCTTACCTGATTAACCTCGTCCATGTCTTTAACAAAAGAACAACCTGCAATAGACATAACCAAGATTAAAGCAGCAACAACAGCTGCCATAATTTTTGAAAACTTTTTCATTTGGGTTTCACGCCTTTCTTGTTTTTTGCCTGCATTTTTTGCCGGCTATAATACATATTTTATATAAAAAACTTCTGTGTTTTGCCTCACACAATGATGTAACCTAATCAGAAGCTTTTGCTGTAGTTTGGAGCCTCTTTTGTGATTGAAATATCGTGAGGATGGCTCTCAATCAGACCGGCATTTGTGATTCTTACAAATTTGCCTCTTTCCTTAAGCTCAGGAATTGTGGGAGTACCGCAATATCCCATTGACGAACGCAGACCGCCAACGAGCTGGAAGATAGTGTCTGCAAGAGGTCCTTTGTAGGGCACTCTGCCTTCAACACCTTCGGGCACAAGCTTTTTGGAGCCAGTTTGGAAATAACGGTCTTTGCTGCCTTTTTCCATAGCTGCAATGGAGCCCATGCCTCTGTATACCTTAAAGCGTCTGCCTTCATAAATTTCGCTGTCGCCGGGGCTTTCTTCGCAGCCTGCAAGGAGAGAACCAACCATAATAACGTCTGCTCCGGCAGAAATAGCCTTTGCAATATCGCCTGAATATTTGATACCGCCATCGGCTATAACGGGTATGCCATATTTTTTTGCAAGCTGAGCAACGTTATAGATGGCTGTAATCTGAGGCACACCAACACCTGCAACAACACGGGTTGTACAAATGGAACCGGGGCCTATGCCAACCTTAACTGCATCAGCACCTGCCTTGATAAGCTCTTCGGCAGCTTCGGGTGTTGCGATGTTGCCTGCAACAACGTCAACATTTGGGAAGTTGGCTTTAACCTTTTTGAGGCAGTCGATAATGTTCTGAGAATGACCGTGAGCCGAATCCAGAACCAAAAGGTCAACATTTGCTTCAACAAGAGCTTTAACGCGGTCGAGCACGTCTGCTGTAATGCCGATAGCCGCTGCACACAAAAGTCTGCCCTTTTCGTCTTTTGCAGAATTGGGGTATTTGACTGATTTTTCAATGTCTTTGATAGTGATAAGACCCTTAAGCTCACCTTCGCCATTAACTATCGGAAGCTTTTCTATTTTGTATTTTCTGAGAATTTCCTGAGCTTCGTCCAAGGTTGTGCCTTCGGGAGCAGTTACAAGCCGATCTTTTGTCATTGCACTTGATATCGGTTTTGAATAGTCAGTTTCAAAACGTAAATCACGGTTGGTAATTATGCCAACCAACTTGCCGTTTTCTGTTACGGGCACACCTGAGATTCTGTATTTACCCATAAGTTCGTCGGCATCCTGAAGCGTGTTATCCGGTGACAAATGAAACGGATCGGTTATGACTCCGTGTTCCGAACGTTTTACTTTGTCTACTTCTGTTGCCTGCTGTTCAATTGTCATGTTTTTATGAATAACACCAATGCCGCCCTCTCTGGCAATGGCAATAGCAAGGTTTGACTCGGTAACTGTGTCCATTGCGGCACTCATCATTGGAATGTTAAGCTTGATGTTTTTTGTGAGATTGGTTTTAAGACTTACCATATCAGGCGTAATATCTGATTTTTGAGGAATCAGAAGCACGTCGTCAAATGTCAGACCTTCATATGCGAATTTGTCAGTCATAAAGAAACCCCTTTCGTATTTTCAGATGTATAACAGACGCAGATTTTAAAAATAAAATCCACATATATATTACCTTATAGTATAATAAAAAAAAAGAATTTAGTCAACACAAAAAATTGATTTTGTTAAAAATACATAAAATAATAATGCTATAAACAAAAGCAAGCGGGTTTCCGCTTGCTTTGTTTGTAGCTATTTAAAATTAGAATATTCTTCTTGCACACACATATCTGAGACCATAGCTGCCGCTATCAAGGCTTTCTATGGTAACGGTGTAGCCTGTTCTGGGAGAGTGGATAAACTGATTGTTGCCCACATAAATTCCAACGTGGCCTATGTATGAACTGCCAACGCCGCTTGCAAAGCAAACAATGTCGCCGGGCTGAAGCTGGTCTCTCGAAACGTAGTAGCCGTCATTTGCCTGATCGGAAGACACGCGGCTAAGGTTTGCGCCGTTGAGTGAATAAACATACTTAACAAAACCTGAACAGTCAAAACCTGCAGGTGACATACCGCCATACACATAAGGTGTGCCGATAAACTGCATTGCAGTGTTAACAACTGCCTGACCTTTTGATGAACCCGAACTTGCTTGGTTTGGCACAATAACAACGTAATCGCTGTGAACATATGCGTATTTTCCGTTGTGTAATATTTTATACCATTCGTTTGTTTTGCCGGCAATCTGAATAAAAGAACCATTATAATATTGGCCAACTATGCTGGCAGAGGTTGATGGTTGTGAACGTACATTGAGAACATCGGCTTTAGTATAAGCTCTTTCTCCGTCAGCACTTGCACATACTGAAAGCACAAGAAGAAGCAAAGTTGCGGCAAAGATGACTTTGAATAAATTTCGCATTAACAAATCCTCCGTTATTTTTGACTCAGAATGATGAGCCTGTTTTTGAACTGTAGCCATTATACTATAAAATGATTATTTTGTCAAACTTTTTTAACAATTCAGTAACATTCTTGAGAATGATAGCTAACAAATACGGGGGACTGTTGGTGGTATTACACAAAAATATGTGCGATATTAAGTGCACAAAACAATGTTATATACTTTAAACGGTTCAAAAGCTCGGGGAGATGTTAAAAAAATGTTACATTCACTTAATATTTATTAAGGCTTTTTCAACATATCCGAAAATCTTATATTTGTTGTCTCTTTCGTCATAGCTGATTATTGAGTAATCATTACTGTCGGATGAGGGCAGGAGCGACACGATATGGTCTTTGCGATAATATTTTCTCACAAGATAATCTCCGCTCACAGTGTTTAAGGCTAACACAACCGACATATCCGGCACGATCGATGCACGCTTTATAATAAGGAAATCATTTTTACTGATTCTATCGTTCGTCATTGAATTGTCGGGCATTTTTATGCAAAGATAGCTGTTTTCATCGTCCAGCATAAAAGATGGCATAGTGATATAGGCATCCATATATTTGGGCATCGAAAGAGTTCGTTCCGATATGTTTTGTTCCGAAACATAGGCAACCGCAGTTTCGCTGGTTGATTGGGCAGCTCTTGGAAGACTCAGCTCTGAGGGGTCATCAAAACCAAGTGAAAGCAAGTCGAAGAGCGGATATCCCAGCACATCTGCAATTTTTTCGAGGGTTTTAATTGAAGGAGCAGAATATCCCGATTCATAATTACCTATTGTTGATTTTCCAACGCCAATAGCTTCACCAAGGTCTTTCTTTTTGAGATTTCTGCTTTCTCTGGCTGTTTTAACGATTTTTGCATAGTCGAGAGTGTTGTTTTTCATTTGTATCACCTTTTGTCAAATTTTGTGTTTTGATAATTATATTACAAATTGTATCACAGGTCAATACATAAAAGTGTGTAACCAAAAGACGGTGTTTCACATATTATAAAATTGAACCTGAAAAAACGGAGGTGTTATTGATGTTTGGTAAAGGCGTATTTGGTTCAAATGACGGCATACTTTTCTTCATTCTTGTGTTCCTTTTGTTATTTGGATGCTGTGATCAAAACGAAACCGGTTGTTGCAATTAATTTTTAAAAGGAGGTAATTTGTTATGTTCAACATTTTCGGTAACAATTGTTGCGAACAGGGCAACAGCACAATACTCTGGTTTATCATCTTAGTTATTTTGCTCTTTATGAAAAACGGCGACGGCTGCTGCAATACAGATGAAGGCTGCGGCTGCTGAGGCTTTTCCGGAAAGGAGTTATATTTAAATGGACGATTGCTGCAGATGCAACAACAATTCCTGCGGTCTTTTCGGAGATAATAACATAGTGTGGATAATTATTGCAATAATAGTTATTATCTGGATTGCCGGAGCAGGAAACAACAATAACGACTACTGTTGCTAAAATAGATTAAGAAAAAGCTCTCTTTGACTTTGCGCAAGGAGAGCTTTTAATTTGAAAAAGCTGTGTCGGCATTGTTGATAAAGTGATATAATTGATAAATTTTTCAAAAACCCACCTTCTTCGTGGCCTTTTTGTGTGTATAATATAACAAAATAGCCAAAATTGAATTATTTCTGAAATTTGTATTGACATTTTTTTTTCGTTGTGGTATTATTCTATTGCTGATGAAAAGCTCTTTTTTTTTGTGTGCAATTTTTTAGATGCTCACAGAAATTTAAGATAATAGATACCTTTTCATAAACAAGTGTAAATTTAAGGAGGTGCATACCATGAGAACAAAAATAACTTTGGCATGTAGTCAGTGTAAGCAGAGAAATTACAACACAATGAAGAACAAAAAGAACGATCCTGACAGACTTGAAATGAAAAAATACTGTCGTTTCTGCAGAGAGCATACACTGCATAAAGAAACAAAATAATCCTTATTTTCCTTGCAGGAGGTGATTGCTATGGCAGAAGCTACAGCAAAAAAGAAATCAGGCAACAGAATTGCTAAGTTCTTTAAGGAAGTAAAATCCGAACTTAAAAAAGTTGTTTGGCCAAGCAAAAAACAAGTTAGTAAAAACACCCTCATCGTTATTGCTGCAGTGCTCATTATCGGAGTTGTTATCTGGGCTCTCGATTTGATCTTCAGCTGGGGTCTCGGCACATTCATCAAATAATCGGACAGGTTTAACATCCTGAATTTTTTAAAGGAGGCCGGATGATGGGTAGCTCGAATAACGCATCAAAAAATGCCAAATGGTATGTTGTTCATACCTATTCCGGGTATGAAAACAAGGTAAAAACAAACCTCGAAAAGATTATCGAAAATCGTAGTCTTGAGAATCTCATAATTGATATTAAGGTTCCGACGGAGGATGTTGTTGAATCGAAGGGCGACGAAAAGAAAGTTGTAACCCGCAAAATTTTTCCCGGTTATGTTCTTATTAAAATGGTTATGACAGACGACACATGGTATATAATAAGAAACACCACCGGTGTTACAGGCTTCGTTGGTCCCGGATCAAAGCCCGTGCCCCTCACAGAAGAAGAGGTTGAGGCTCTGGGTGTTGACGTTAGAGAAATCTTTGCCGACTATTCTGTTGGTGATAACGTCAGAATTATTGAAGGTGCATTTGTTAATCAGACAGGCACCGTTGAATCAATCGACAATCAGACAGGTAAGGTTACAGTCAGCGTTGTTATGTTTGGCAGAACAACCAGCCTTGAGCTCGACATCAATCACGTTGAGTCGCTCTGATAAGAGGTGCTTTGGCACCCGCTTAGTTTATTAATAGCGGCCTTAGCCGATATTATTTAAAGTGGGAGGAAATAATATAATTCCGCTTTACCACATTTGTTAATAGGGAGGTGTTCTTAAATGGCACAGAAAGTAACAGGTTACATCAAGCTTCAGATTGAAGCAGGCAAAGCTACACCGGCTCCCCCGGTTGGTCCTGCACTCGGTCAGCACGGTGTAAACATCATGCAGTTTTGTAAGGAATTCAATGAAAAGACAGCTAAAGACGCAGGTCTTGTAATCCCTGTAGTTATCACTGTTTATCAGGACAGATCTTTCACTTTCATCACAAAGACTCCGCCTGCAGCAGTACTTCTCAAAAAAGCTTGCAAACTCAGCAAAGCATCCGGTGTACCTAACAAAGACAAGGTTGCAACAATCAGCAAAGATGCTGTAAGAGCAATCGCAGAGCAGAAAATGCCCGACCTCAACGCTGCAAGTGTTGAAGCAGCTATGAGCATGATCGCCGGCACTGCAAGAAGTATGGGTATTGTTGTTGAAGACTAATTCCCGTGCTATTTAGTGGGAGAAATTCAAAAATTTCTTTAGTTGAATTTCGATTAACCACAGAAGGAGGAAGTAAAATGTTTAGAGGTAAAAATTACATTGAAAGTGCAAAATTAATTGACAGATCCAAATTATACGACGCCGGCGAAGCATTTGACCTTGTAATCAAAGCATCAAAAGCAAAATTTGACGAAACTGTTGAAGCGCACATCAAACTCGGCGTAGACTCCAGACATGCTGATCAGCAGGTTAGAGGCGCTGTTGTTCTCCCCAACGGAACAGGCAAAAAGGTTAGAGTGCTTGTTTTTGCAAAAGGCGACAACGTTCAGGCTGCTCTCGATGCAGGCGCAGATTATGCTGGCGGTGAGGAGCTCGCAACAAAAATCCAGAGTGAAAACTGGTTTGAATTTGATGTTGTTGTAGCAACACCCGACATGATGGGTATTGTTGGTCGTATCGGTAGAATCCTCGGACCTAAAGGCCTTATGCCTAACCCCAAAGCAGGTACCGTATCTCCCGACGTTAAGAAAGCTGTTGAAGATATCAAAGCCGGTAAAATTGAATACCGTCTTGACAAAACAAACATTATTCACTGCCCCATCGGTAAAGTATCCTTTGGTGTAGAAAAGCTTTCTCAGAACTTCCAGACTCTTATGGCAGCTATCATCAAAGCAAAACCTGCAGCTGCTAAGGGTCAGTATCTCAGAAGCGTATCTGTAGCTTCCACAATGGGCCCCGGCGTTAAGCTCAATCCCGTTAAGCTCGCTGACTGATAAAAAAGGTCTTGACAATTAATTGTTTATATGATATATTACAATATGTGTCCGCAGACAGCAGGTGGCATTTTGTGTAAATCCTGCCGAGGAATCATTTAATACTTTAAAAGATTTACGTTGTATTAATGTGCTTCCCGAACTTTGCGGTCGGGAAGCATTTTTATATTTCGGACACTGTGTTAATATATGTTAACTCACATTTTAACTCAGGAGGTGAATTTTTCATGCCAAGCGCAAACGTATTGGAACAGAAAAAACAAGTTGTTGCTGAACTCGTTGAAACTTTAAAATCAGCTCAGGCCGGCGTACTTGTTGACTACAGAGGTATCACTGTTGAGCAGGACACACAGCTCCGTGCAAAACTCAGAGAAGCCGGTGTAGAATACAAAGTTGTTAAAAACACTCTCACAAGATTCGCTGCAAACGAAGTTGGTTTCCAGGAACTCGACGAACAGCTCAACGGACCTACAGCTCTTGCTATCAGCACAACAGATGCTGTTGCACCTGCAAAGGTTATTTCTGATTTTGCTAAAGAAGTTGAAGCAATTCAGATTAAAGCAGGTTTCGTAGATGGTAAAGTTATCACTCTCGACGAAATCAAAACTCTCGCTTCCACACCGTCCAGAGAAGTTCTTATTGCAAAGATTATGGGCAGCCTCAACGCTCCTATCTCCAAGCTTGTTAGAACTCTTCAGGCACTTGTTGATAACGGTGTAGAACCTTCAGAAATCGGCGCTGTAGCTCCCGCAGCCGAAGAGGCTCCCGCAGCTGAAGAAGCAGTAGCTGAAGCACCTGCAGCTGAAGCACCTGCAGCTGAAGCTCCCGCAGAGGAAGCTCCTGCACAGGAATAATCAAAACAAAAAATTATAATGCTAAAAGCATAAATATTTAACCAGGAGGTAAATTATCATGGCAAATCTCGAACAGATCATTGCAGATATCAAAGAATTAAAATTATTAGAAGTTGCTGAACTCGTAAAAATGATGGAAGAAGAATTCGGTGTTAGCGCTGCTGCTCCCGTTGCTGTAGCTGGTGCTGCAGTTGCTGGCGGTGCTGCTGAAGCTGAGAAAACAGAATTTGATGTTGTTCTCGCAGACGCTGGTGCTTCCAAACTCAAAGTTGTTAAAGTTGTTAAAGACCTCACAGGTCTTGGCCTCAAAGAAGCTAAAGACGTTGTTGACGGTGCTCCCAAAACTGTTAAAGAGGGTTGCAGCAAAGAAGAAGCTGAAAAAATCAAAGCTGAGCTCGAAGAAGCTGGCGCTAAAGTTGAACTCAAATAATTTTGGTTTAATTTTAATTAAAACCCATCGGCAAAATTTTGCCGATGGGTTTTGTTTTTATACAAAATATGTGATGTTATATTAGTAATTGTACTTTGAAAATGAATTTGCGTGTTGAATGTTAGAAAAGAGTGTGGTATAATGGCTAAAATATAGCTTACATTCTTATGTAATTCGGAGGCGGACTATGAATTATTTAACAATTGTTATATTGATTTTCTCTGTGCTTGGTGCATTAGACAGAATATTGGGTAACCGCCTTGGTATGGGCAAAGAATTTGAAAAAGCTTTTATGCTGTTGGGAACTATGGCTCTTTCAATGATTGGTATGATAGTTGTGTCACCATTTATTGCCAATGTTATGAGGCCTGTGTCCGAATTTCTGTCGGATATATTACATATAGATTCATCAATAATACCTGCTTCTCTTTTCGCAAATGATATGGGAGGAGCGTCTTTGGCGGCAGAAATGGCATCAGAAGAAAAAACTGGATTATATAATGCCCTTGTTGTTTCATCAATGATGGGTTGCACAATATCTTTTACCATTCCTTTTTCGTTGGGTGTGGTCAATAAGGAGCAACACGGGGAGTTGTTGCTTGGACTTTTGTGCGGAATAGTAACAATACCCATAGGATGCATAGTATCCGGATTAATTTGCAATATGCCCATTGGCTCATTGCTATTAAATCTGATGCCTCTTGTGATATTCTCGGGAATAATATCTTTTGGACTTATGCGTTTTCCTGAGTTATGTGTGAGGGTATTTAAGGTGTTTGGCATTTTTATCACAGTTATAATAACAATCGGATTATCCCTTGCAATTATCCGGTTTTTAACAGGATATGAGATTGTAAAAGGTCTTGCCACAATAGAGGATGGTGCTGCAATTTGCGTTAATGCAGCCATTGTATTGTCCGGTTCATTCCCGCTTATGCACTTTGTGTCAAAAGTTTTGAAAAAACCGCTTAAAGCCATTGGCAAAAGGGTTGGCATAAATGAAACCTCAGTGGTGGGCATTGTTTCAAGCCTTGCTTCAAGCGCCACAGCATTTGGGATGATGGATAAAATGGACAAAAAAGGCGTTGTGATAAATTCTGCATTCTCCGTGTCAGGTGCATTTGTTCTGGGTAGCCATTTAGCTTTTACAATGGCTTTCAACAGTGAATTTGTGCCGGCGGTGATTATTGGCAAATTAGTTTCCGGTGTGTTGGCGGTTTTGCTCTCCAATATTGTATTTAATAAATCAAATTTTAATATATGAGGTGAATAGTTATGCAAACAATTGAATTTGGGAATTTGTCATTTGTAGTTGCAGATGATGGCAAAGTGGCTTTGGCTAAATATTATAACACAGACAACTCAATGTATTTAGATTCCCCAAGGCTTCTATCTTTTTTTGAACTTGATGTTGCGGGTGGCACAACATCCGGCTCGTACAAAATGGGTTCATCAATTGAAACGGCAAAGCTTAAATATGTGTCCCACAGTATTGATAAAAACGTGATGACAATTGTTCAGGAATCCGACAGCTTCAGGGTTTGCTCAAATTTTGATTGCTATGACGATACCAATGCAATCCGTTTGAGCCACACCATAGAAAATATTTCTTCCGAAATGGTTTGCTTAGAGATGGCAAACACCTTGAAGCTTCATTTTGGAAAAGATTTTGACCAAGACAAAAAAGACTATTATTTTCATAAATTTAACAATGCAAGATACACCGAAGGTCAACCCGATGTACGCTCGCTTAGCGACCTTGGATTGCAATGGGTGTATGGTAGCTTCAGGGTTGTAAACACAGGTAATGCGTCAGCTGTAGATTGTATTCCTCAGGGGATTTTGGAAAATAGAAACACAGGAGATTTTATTATGTTTCAGATTGAGTCATACTGCGGCTGGATGTATCAGATAGAGTCGGCAAAAAAAAGATTTAACCTGTATATGGGTGGTCCTTGTGCTTATCGCCATAACTGGGACAAGCATCTGGAGCCGGGCGAAACATACGAGACTGTTCCTGTGGCAATTGCGTGGGGTAAGAGCCTGAATTCGGTTGTGGGAGAAATGACCCTGTACCGTCGACATATCAAACCGCAAAATAAGGCTGAGCAGAATTTGCCTGCAATCTACAATGAATATATGCATTATTCTTGGGACGATCCCAATGCTGACAGAGTTAAACTAACAGCTCCTTATGTTGCTCAGGCAGGATGCAAATATTATGTGGTAGACTGCGGCTGGCACGATTCTAAAGAGATTACCGGCACTTTGGGTATGTATCCCAAATTCGGCACATGGCACGAAGATTTGGGGCGCTTCCCCGGTGGAATCAGGGAGGTTGCAGATTATGTCCGCTCTCTTGGAATGAAGTTTGGACTATGGGTGTCTCCTGAGGTTGTTGGTGTTGAAAACGAAAAAATGCTGTCTTACTATGACGACAATTGCTTCTTTATGAAAAACGGCAAAAAAGTTCGTACTTCAACAGGCTATTTGCTTGATTTCAGAAATCCAAAGGTTTATGATTATTTGTCAAAAACCATTGACCGAATGATTGATGAATATGGTTGTGAATATATCAAATTTGACGGTTCGCCAAACCCAAGCTTTGGCACAGAGCTTGCCTCATCTTCGTTGGGTGATGGACTGGAAGAGGCATACAGAGCTTTTCTCAGATGGACCAAGGAAGCAATGATGCGTCATCCTGAGGTTATATTTGAAGATTGTGCAGGCGGCGGCAACCGTATTGATTATAAGGCACTGTCCATTTTTAATCTTGTTTCCACCTCTGACCAAACTGACTATCTGGCATATCCATACATAAGTGCAAACATAAATGTGTCTGTGCTTCCTGAGCAGGCGGCTGTGTGGAGCTATCCTGTGGGAACAGATGTGTATGACGTTGTGGCGGAATCCGAGGTTAGTGATTCAATTTCTAAAGAGCGTGTAGTTATGAATATGATAAATGCCATGCTTGGCAGATTGCATCTTGCATCACGCATACAGCTTCTCGATGAAGAAAAGCGTGCACTTATAAAGGAAGGGGTAGATGTGTATAACAGCATCACAGCAGACAAATTGAACTGTGTGCCATATCTTCCAAAAGGCTATGCAATGTATGGTGATACCTTTGTGGCATCGGGCATCAAGTGCGATGACAAGATGTATCTGGCTGTATGGAATATAAACGGTGAGCGTCACATTAAATTAGAGCTGCCTGAAATCGAAGTCAAAAACGTGGCAGTAAAATATCCGTCTAAAATGGAAACTCACTTCAGCTATGATGCATCTTCCATCACTATCGACTTTACCCAAGATATTCAGGCAAGATTGTTTGAGATAGATATTATCTGATCACTTTTTAGCCTTTGGTTTAAAGAGCAGCGAACAAACAAATCCGAAAAAGATTGCTGCCGAAATTCCGCAAGCTGCTCCCTTAACACCTCCGCAAAGCACTCCCAGCAATCCTGATTCGTCAATGGCTTTGACAACTCCTTTTGCCAAGGTGTAGCCAAAACCGATAATGGGTACAGTTGCTCCGCATCCGGCAAATTTTACCAAGGGTTCGTAAACCCCGATTGCAGTAAGGATAACACCTGCCACAACATACGACACCATTATTCTGGCAGGTGTCATCCTTGTTTTGTCAATTAAAATTTGAGCTAAAAGGCAAAATAGTCCGCCAACCCAGAATGCGTTAAAAAGCATTGTGAAGTCCATGTCTGTCACCTCAATTCACTGCTTCAATTTCTATTGCATGAGATATTCCTGCAATGGGTTCGCCCAGAAGCACACTTGACGGACTCATAAGTGCTCCTGTGCCGATTAAAAGAACTTTGGTTATTTCTTTGTTAAGAAGTTTTTTGGCAAAAAAACCCGAAAAAACTGATGCAATACAACCGCAGCCGCTTCCGCCGGCGTCCACATTCTGACGGCTTCTGTCGAAAATAAGAGAACCGCAGTCGAGATGCTTTCGGCGAATGTCTATGTTCTTTTGTGCCATAAGTTCAATAAGAAGCTCTGTGCCAACTGTTGCAAGGTCACCGGTTATGATGCAGTCATAATCGTCGTGATCTTTTTTTGCACCGCCAAGATGAGCATAAATAGTGTCGGCGGCAGAGGGAGCCATTGCCGCTCCCATATTGTTGGCATCTGTTATTCCAAGGTCAACAATTTTGCCAACGGTTATTTTGTTGATTTTAAGTTTCGTCTTTTCCCTTGTAAGGACGGCACAACCCGACCCTGTCACGGTCCACTGAGATGTTGGTGTTCTGACTTCGCCGTATTCAAGAGGGAATCGATACTGCTTTTGTGAGGAGCAAAAATGACTTGATGTTGCGGCAATTGCAGTGTTGGCAAATCCTCCGCTTATGGCAAGAGATGCAAGCATCATTGATTCCACAAAGGTTGAACAAGCACCGTAAAGACCAAAAAACGGAATGTCGAAGGCTTTTAGCCCAAGAGAGCTTGCTGTGCATTGATTGAGCAAATCTCCCGCAAAAAGCAAGTCCACGTCGTTTGAGGTCATTTTTGCGGCTGTGAGAGCACCGGAAACAGTGTTCTTTATAAGGGTGCTTTCCGCCTTTTCCCATGAGTCTTGCCCCAAAAGGTCATCAGAGTATTTGGCATCAAAAAATTCGCTCAATGGGCCTTCGCTTTCTTTTGTGCCAACAGACGAAAAGGTACTTTTTATATACACATTGTCAACTGTTATTGTTTGATTTTTCATATTGCCCTCCAAAACTTATTTCATAAAGTAATACACAACTCCGTATATCACAGAAGCACTTATGCCATACACAAGAACCGGGCCTGCAATAATAAACATCTTGGCACCAACTCCAAGAATGTATCCCTCGGTTTTGTATTCCATAGCAGGAGATACAATTGAGTTGGCAAAACCTGTTATTGGCACGAGGGTTCCGGCTTTGCCGTATCTGGCAATGTTGTCGTACCAACCGAGACCTGTGAGCAGAGCGCCAATCAATATGAGCAGAGACGATGTTATTGATGAGACATCTTCTTTTTTAAGTCCAAAGCTTTCAATGTAAAAACTCAAAAGCTGCCCGACAACACAAATGAGCCCTCCAACTACAAACGCCCTACACATATCTTTGAAAAGCTCCGACGACGGAGATTTTTTCTTAACAAGTTTAGAATACTTTTTTTCACGAGCTTTAACATCCATAATAATCAATCCTTTTAACAAGAACTCCGCGTATTGAATCGGTTTCTTTGTCGGCGTTGGAGGTTTTAAGCGCTATCACAACAGACAGAGCCGCAATAATAACCACGATGAGCCATATGGCTTTTTTATTTGAAATCATTTGAATCACCAAAATTAATATTTGCGTAGGTTGCAGATTTTATAAGAGGAAAAATCAAGTATTATGCATTGTGCACATAATTGAACTTCTATTTTTGGCGTATTTTGTTTCAAACCACTTTTTTAAAAATTTGCAAAAAAAAATCAAAAAAAATGTTGACAAATGGTTGCCTTAGTGCTATAATATCATGTGTTGACGCGGTACGCGAGCATGCTGGAATTGGCAGACAGGCACGTTTGAGGGGCGTGTGTTTCGTACGTGTGGGTTCAAGTCCCACTGCTCGCACCACCAACTAAACCGCATACCGAGAGGTATGCGGTTGTTTTTTTAAAAACATAAGAATTTTAATATATGCGGATATGGCGGAATTTAAGTGACACCCCAAGAGCACAAGCGTGCGATTGGAAGGTGGAACTTATGCCAAAACTTTATCAGAGGCAAGTGCCATCAGTCGGCACGCAGGCGATGATAAAAAGTTGACGGCTGGCAGACGTAAGTTGTGTTAAGAGTAAAAATTTAATATATGCGGATATGGCGGAATTGGCAGACGCGCTGGCTTCAGGTGCCAGTCGGGGCAACTCGGTGCAGGTTCAAGTCCTGTTATCCGCACTAAACAGTAGAAATCCGAACCTTGTACCAATCGGTGAAGGGTTCGGATTTTTATTGTATCTTGACTATCCAAATTTTAATTTCTATCATAGCACAAAAGTGGCATAACCTATACAAAACAGGCTATGCCACTTTTTAATACATTTTAATACTCATTTGCATAAAACTCAAATGTCTGTCCTTTTGTGCCGTAGAGAATTTCATCACCGTCAATGTGTGTTAACTTAAGACCGCCGGGATCAACTTCCCATTCAAAAGACGCGTTCAATGGATATGGACTAATCACAATCGGCTCATCCACGCCTTCTACAACTCCACCATTCAGGTTAAGTTTCAACACATCACCATCTAATTTCCATGTGCCTTCAAACCGTTCCAACACTTCGCTATTGCCGATTCCGTAAACATAGCTCACCATTCCATCGGTGTTTAGTTCAAGTATCAGCGTTCTTTCCTCGCCGTTGCCATCATTTGCAAAAGTGATCCAGCTTCCGCAAAACTCAGCGTCAGGAATTTCATCAGAGCCACTAAACTCTGACATCTTGTCATACGGTGTAAAGTCATAGACTTTGGTTTCGCTGTTTTCAAGTCTTCCGTCCATACCTGACTGAACAGGTGTGTAACAAA
>SVJL01000120.1 GCA_015068985.1 Oscillospiraceae bacterium | reverse complement strand
CTGAGGGGTTGTTTTTTAAAAAAATTATTTACAATCCCTCCACCAAGCAAAGCTTGGTCCCCCTCCCTTTACACAAGGGAGGCAACGCTTCAGCTCAATTTCATCTCACCGCTAAACAATAATTTATGATACTTTGGCTACAATGTTTATTTTTATCAGATATTGCATAATTATTCACGAATACAAAATATTTACAATGCAAATAATATGCATCAGGTGATAGAATGTTTGATTTTTTAAAATACAAACCTCATAGCGATACTTGCGATTTTGAACTTACTTTTTCCGATAAAGATTACGAAAAGAAAATAGCAGATGATGTTATTGAACTTTCAGATTGTGTTGACAAGAATTTTGAGATTGTGCAGCACATTCTTCACACCAAGGTTAACGGTGACATAAAAATCAGATGGTTTAACTGCCGTCTTTCGGGCGAAGTGAGAAGAGGATTTTTGATTTGGGTTGACGGTCTTGCAAATTCTTCTCTATTAAATGACTATATTCTCCGTCCGCTCATTGAGGGTTCTGCCACTCTTTTGCCGCCCGATGATGGCAACATAGAGTATTACACCGAAAATATTATTCATCAGGGAGCTGTTGCCTACGAAAAAAACGTCAGGAAGCTTGTGCTCGACATAAACACAGGCAACGCATCACTTTTTGTAGATGGCTGCACAAATGGAGCAAGCTTTGATATCAAAACGTGGGAACACCGAGGGGTCGATTCGCCTGTTAACGAGGCGGTTGTTCAAGGCCCTCACGAGGGTTTTAATGAGGTTTTAAGATGCAACACCGCACTTATCCGAAAATCGGTCAATTCGCCAAATCTTATAATGGAAACCTACTTTTTGGGCAAGCAAAGCAAAACCCCTGCATCCCTTGCCTACATTGACGGTACAATAAATCCCGAGCTTTTAAAAGAAATTCAAAAAAGACTTTCGTCAATTTCTGCCGCCTATGTTTTGTCGGTATATGATGTTGAAAAAATGCTTGAAGAACGCAAGTTTATGCCAATGCCTCAAATGCTTACCACCGAACGTCCCGACAAGGTTACCCGTGCACTCATAGAGGGGAGGGCGGCACTGTGCGTTAACGGAAGCTCTCAGGCATTGATTTTGCCGTCAAACATAACCGATATCATTGCATCGCCCGAAGATGCCTATTTAAGAGAGCCTTATTCGGTTTTTATAAAGCTTGTGCGGATTTTTGCCGTATTGCTCTCTTTGCTCACGCCCGGCATCTACCTTGCAACAACAACCTTTCACACCGATGCAATTTTAACCGATATGCTCATTGCCATCAACAATTCTGCATCAAATGTTCCTTTTTCGCCTCTGACCGAAGTGCTCATAATGGAGCTTTCCTTTGAGTTAATCAAAGAAGCAGGGGTGCGAATACCGGGGGCGATAGGTTCATCTCTCGGAATTGTGGGCGGTTTGATTCTTGGTCAGTCGGCAGTGTCTGCAGGGCTTGTGAGTCCGATTGTTATCATAATAGTTTCTGTTTGCGGAATTGCCTCTTTCGCCATTCCGTCCTATTCGCTGTCGTTTGCTTTTCGCATTTCCCGCTTTGCCTATATTTTTGCAGGTGCTTTTTTTGGCATTGCCGGAATTGCTTGTGCTTTATGTGTTCATCTTGCAATGTTTCTTGGCACAAAATCATTCGGGGTGCCGTCGTGCGTTCCGTTTTCGCCGTCAACTGCTCGCAATTCTCTGATAAGTGCTGTGTTCAGGTCTCACTCCAACATAACGCCTCCCTCATATCTTAAGGCAAACAAAGAAAGAGAGGTTAACGAATGATTCACAAAATCGGCAACAACGAAACCTCACGTTCTCTGATTATATTTTCTCTCCCTGTGCTTTTTTTGAGTCTTCTTGGCAGCAATGGTGCAAATCTTGGAACGGGATCTGTTATAAATGCATTGTTGTGGTTCGGAATTTCTCTCATAATGCTTTTGAGCGTCAAATTTTATTTTTCTGTTTTTGGCAACGTTAACATTATTGATTCTTCCAAAAAAGCACTGGGATCACTTTTGTCATATGTTGTCGCATTTGTCTTTTTTGGGCTGATTTTTTTGGTAATGTCGCAAATGCTTTCTCTTTTGTCTGAGCAAATACAATTGCTTACAAATGCCTCATTGCCAAAAAACAGCACTTTGTGGCTCATTTGTCTGGCATTTGGCATTTGTTCTTGGTTTGGGGTTGAGGCTGTCACCCGCTTGGGCTATGTTGTGCTTGCAGCTTCAATAGCTATTATGGTTTTGCTTGTTCTCATTCTTTCCGGCGGCATAAATCCCGACAATTTGTATCCGCTTGTGGGCACGAGCTTCAATTCAACCCTCACAGATTTTAGCTGTGTCGGATTATACTGCTCAATAGCTCCCCTTCTTGTGTTGTGCGATGGACTAAAAGAGGGTAGGGCAGCATTTGGCGTGGCTCTTAAAACAATTACCACGGTGTATGTTATTGCATTGGTTTTCTTTGTTCTTTATGCAATCACAGTTCCCCATTCTTTGGGCAAAGTGTTCAATGCCTCTCTTGAGGCACTTTTTGCCTCGTCAAGCTCAGGTGAGGTACTCCATCGCTTCGAGATTTTTCTGGTTTCTTTGCTGATTTTTGTATCTGTCACTGCACTTTCTGTCGGCACAACAGCCTGTGCATTTATTTTAGCTCGCACAACCGGCATTTCCGACACAAAACCTTTCATTTTGGTGCTGTCGCCTCTTGTGGGATATGCCGGTCAGTTTTTGGAGGGGGTATTTGAGCCTTTGTGTGCAGCTTTGTCGATTGTTTCACTCTTTGTGCCGCTTGCTGTTGGATTAGTTCAAAAAATACGATGCAGGAGTTGATAATATGAAAAAAATATTTTTGTGCTTGCTCACCGCTTTTCTTATTTTTCAGTGTGGCTGTTCACGCATAAAGGGGATGGATAAAGAAAGTGTAATAACTGCCTGCTATGCCGCAAAATCAAACGAAACCGTAAGCTACACTTTTTACTATGCAGCTCAGAGCAACGGCGGCAGTGAGGAAGAGAATAAATCTTCGGGCAACTCTGCATTTACCGTTGAAGCAAAAAATTTTTCGGATGCCACACGCTTGTTTTATGAATCTATGGGCCCCTGCGACATTTCTCACCTGAGTGTGATGTTTTTAAACTCCGACTATCTTAATTCGTCGTTTTTGGAAGATGCCGACCACATAAAAGACAATTTGAAAATCAGTCCCCTCATAAGGGTTATGTTAACCGATGAACCCTCCGAAAAAATAGCCGAAGCAGTGAACAAAAGCTACCGTTCTTCTTTTAGTCATCTTTCCGAAAGTCTTTTTTCGGGTGAGCGTAAAAAGCTTGTTTGCACTATGTCGGAACTATATCTGTCTGCCAAAAATCCGCTGTTCACCTCATCTGTGCCATCAATCAGCATACATGACCAAACCGGCAATGTGACATCAGATACAATGGCAATATATAATAGTTCTGTTGGCAAATGCAGTCTTGATTCTACCGATTATATGACCTATTCTTCCTGCCTGAAAAAATACGGAAAAACCTCACGTTTTATTAAGCCCCAAATAAGCGGCGGCAAAATCAGAACCGCCTTGCGTGGCACAGATGACGAAATTGAAAAAATGAGATTACTTGCCAACAAATACAAAACCCTTGGCTATGACATTTTGAATGTTTTGTATTATTCCAAAAAATGCTTTATGACCTATGGGGCATATTATGATTTCATAACCGACATCAGAATAGGGGATGTGACGTTTGTATAATTTAATGGGCAAAACAGCACTCATAATATCAGGTGTTATTATTGCAAAAACATTTAATGCTTCAATATATTATTTTAAAGAATCCAAATACGGTGCATCGGTTTTGCTAGCTCTTTTCGGCGTTGTTTTATTGATTGCATCAGTGTGGGTTGCTTTTTTCATTTAAAAATTAACAAAAAGGCGTAAGTCGGCTTTGTTTGGACTTATGCCTTTTGTTTTTCTTGAGGTCAGAATTTTCTGCCATATTCACTTTTGATAATATCCGTAATTTCTTCGGGACTTTCTTTGCAACCATTATTCAGCCACATTTTTAACACGGCATTAAGACCGTTTTTGAAAAACTCTATGTGATAGTCAATAAGCTTCATATCAAAATATTTTTGAGCCATTTCAGTGTCAAAACCGACAACATTCGTATTAATATTTCCTATTTTGAAATAGGTTTTATAAAATAGTTGATTTTCCTTTATGTGATAAAATAACCGTGTAAAATCATTGCTTCTTGTTTCGGTTTTTATTTCGTTTGCATACAACGATAAAAACTCTTCTTCAAGATGTTTGCATACTTTGTCTGCAAGGTCATATATGTCGATAAAGTTTGAGTAAAACGTACTTCTGTTTAAT
>SVJL01000119.1 GCA_015068985.1 Oscillospiraceae bacterium | reverse complement strand
GAACGAAGGAAGGCTGACGCCTTTCGAGGACGACAAGCCTAAAAGAACCGAAAATGCTAGCTTTTAGGCGGGTTCGGATAATACTCCAATGGCTAAATAAAAAGGCAATCGCACACTTTTGCACGATTGCCCTTTTATTCTCAGTCTTATTATAAGTTGTTCTGATTATTTTTGTTGTTGTTTTTATTTTCTTTATTTTCGTTGTTTTTTTGATTCTGGTTCTGATTCTGGTTGTTATTGTTGTTTTCATTTTTATTAAGCTTTTTAGACATATTTAACACCTCCATCAATATTATTAGCTCAAATTCAAAAATAATGTATTGATTTTTGTGTTAATTTATATTATAATTGACATCGTAGAATTTTATAACAAATAAAAATTGTATTAAAACAATACAGAGGAGAAATAAAAATGATTGGTTATTACAATGTGTCAGTCATTCTGACATATTTTGGCCTTTGCACTGCAGTTTTTGGTATGACAAAAGCCCTCACAGGTGATGTTAGAATAGCACTGTTATGTTTGATGGTGTGCGGTATGTGCGATATGTTCGACGGTGCCATTGCACGAAAATGCAAACGTACAGAAGACGAAAAGTCTTTCGGAGTTCAGATAGATTCTCTTTGTGACCTTGTATGCTTCGGTGTTTTTCCGGCAATGCTTGGTTACGGAATAAAGGGCATTGAAGTTAACTTTTTCGATATTGTTGCATCTGCAATTTTTGTTCTTGCTGCAATAATCCGTCTTGGCTATTTCAACGTTCAGGAGCTCAACCGCACATCGTCGGGTGGTGGCAAAAGAGAATATTATGAAGGTCTTCCCGTAACGTCGGTTGCTCTTCTTTTGCCTGTTTTTCTTCTGATGGATATCTACATCAAACCCCTCAATCCCATAAAGATATACAGTATAGCTCTTTTGCTCATTGCAGTAGCTTTTGTTTCAAAGTTTAAAGTCAAAAAGCCATATATGCACGGACTTATTGTAATTGCATTTATCGGTCTTGTAATATTCCTGCTAATATTATTGGAAGGAGACAATATAGCAAATGCCTCAGCGATTATATAACACGTTTTGTGGGCGATGCTTGCTTAAAATACTAACTGCACCTGCTATATCAAAAATGGCAGGTGCTTTTATGAATAGCGCAGCGTCCAAACTATATATCAAGCCGTTTATCAAAAAAAACCAAATTGATATGACCGACTATAAAATAGAAAACTGGTCTTGCTTCAACGAGTTTTTCACCCGTAGGTTAAAGAGCGGAAAAAGAAATCCGGTTATGAATGAAAATGTGCTCATTGCCCCGTGCGACGGTTATCTTTCGGTGTATAATATCGATAAGTATACAAGGTTGACTATCAAAAATTCTTCCTATACGGTAGAGACTCTCATACGCAATAAGACAATAGCCGATGAATATATGGACGGTACGTGCCTTGTTTTCCGTTTAACTCCTGCCGACTATCACCGCTATGTATACCCCGATAACGGAGCAAAAGGGAAAAATGTTTTTATTCCCGGCGTTTTGCACACGGTACGCCCTGTAGCCCACGAGCACTATCCTGTTTTCAAAACCAATTCCAGAGAATACACGGTTCTTCGTACCAACAATTTCGACGACGTAGTGTTTATGGAGGTTGGAGCCATGCTTGTCGGCAAAATATGCAATTATCATTCGGAGCATAATTTTTTGCGTGGTGAAGAAAAGGGCAGATTTGAATTTGGCGGCAGTACAATTGTTATGCTGTTAAAAAAAGATGTGGCAAAAATTGATGACGATATTTTGGAAGCAAGCCTGAGAGACGAAGAGTTTCAGATAAAGCTTGGAGAAAGAATCGGAATCAGAATCTAAAAAGGAGTTCGGAATCATTTTTTCCTATTCCATTAAAAAGAGGATGCGGCAAATCGCTGCATCCTCTTTAAATTTATTCTGTTATCATTGTGCCAATTCCGGTGTCGGTGAATATTTCAAGAAGGATTGAGTGAAGAAGTCTGCCGTCGATAATGTGCACTTTTCCAACACCGTTTTTGATTGCTTTTTCGCAACCCTTGATTTTGGGAATCATGCCTCCGGTGATTGTTCCGTCTTCAATCATTGCATTAATTTCGTCAAGGTGAATTTTGTAAATTAGCTCGCCATCTGCATTTTTAACACCTTCAACGTCTGTCAGATACATAAGCTTTTCGGCGTGAAGTGCTTCGGCAACCGCTTCTGCAACAGAGTCGGCGTTGATGTTGTATGAGTTACCTTCGTCGTCAACACCAATAGGTGCAATAACCGGGATAAATTCGTCGTCGTTCAGCATCTCTATAATTTTTGTGTTAACCTCTATAACTTCGCCAACAAAGCCAATGTCGGTCTTAACACCGTCAACGTCGGTATAGAGCTTCTTGCATTTCAAAAGATTTCCGTCAATGCCGCAAAGGCCAATGGCTTTTCCGCCCTCGTGGTTAAGAAGCGACACAAGCTCCTTGTTTGTTTTGCCAACAAGCACCATCTGAGCCACACCAACTGTGTCTTTTTCGGTAACTCTGAGGCCGTTAATAAATTTGCTTTCAATGTTGTATGCCTTAAGAGCATTCGAGATATCCGGTCCGCCGCCGTGAACGATAATTGGGTTAATGCCAATAAATTTCAAAAGAGTAATATCCTGAATAACCGATTTTTTGATTTCATCATTGAGCATTGCGTTTCCGCCGTATTTTATAACAACTCTCTTTTTGTTGAGCTTTTGTATGTAGGGGAGAGCTTCCGTAAGAATGTTGGCTTTTTTAATCAATCCCTCAACATATTCTTTGTTTCTGTCTATAAATTCCATTAGCAATTCTCCTTATCAAAGATACATACCCGGCATATCAAGTCCGGTTTTTTCGTCATATCCCATAATAATGTTCATGTTTTGCACAGCCTGACCTGCTGCACCTTTTATGAGGTTGTCAAGGGTAGAGCACACAACGATTCGGTTTAATCTGGTGTCAATTTCAAAACCAATGCTGATAAAGTTTGAACCTGCAGTCCAGTTAGATTCGGGAATTTTTCCGTGGGGCACAAGTCTTACAAAATATTCGCCCTTGTAAAAATCATTATATATTTTCTCGATTTCTTCTGCATTTATGCTTTCCTTGAGGTTTGCATAACAGGTTGCATAAATTCCTCTTTTCATGGGCACAAGATGAGGTGTGAACGAAACCATCACTTTTTCGCCTGCGGCAATCGAAAGCTCCTGCTCAATTTCTGAGGTATGACGGTGTGTTGCCACCTTGTAGGCGAGAGTGTTTTCGGTACATTCCGAAAAGCTGTAGTCGAGCTTGGTTGTTCTTCCGGCACCTGTAACGCCCGATTTTGCATCAATAATTATGTTGTCGGTTTTAATAACTCCGGCCTTTAATAGGGGATAGAGAGCCATAATTGACGTTGTTGTGTAGCAGCCGGGATTAGCAACAAGGGTTGTTTTTTTAATCTCGTCTCTGTGAATTTCGCAAAGTCCGTAAACCGATTTTTCCAAAAGCTCGGGTGCAGGATGCTTTTCACCATACCATTCTTCATACACATCCACGTCATTGTATCTGAAATCGCCGCTGAGGTCAATAACCTTAAGTCCTTTTGCATAAAGCTCAGGAATAACATCCTTCGACACACCGTGGGGAAGAGCGGTAAACACCAGCTCGCAGTTTGCGGCAATGTCGTCAATGTCAAGAGCACAGCATTCCATATCGAGCACACCATCAAAATTGGGATATATGTCGGATATTTTCTGCCCCTCAAAGCTGTGAGACACAAGTCTTGTAATTTCAACCTCAGGGTGTTTTGTGAGCAGTCTCACAGTTTCTATACCTGCATAGCCGGTTGCTCCAAGCACGCCAACCTTTACCATTTATATCGTCTCCTTTTATTCATTGTGTTTGTTTTGTGACGGGTTATTTAAAGAATGAATTAACCGCCAAATTAGTTTGGTGGGATGTAGGGACCGACGGCCTCGGCGGTCCGTATTAATCGTGTTATGCATAAATTATCCTTTTGCAATATCCACCTAATATAATTATACAGATTTTTCTTTGAAAATCAAGGCTAAAATGCATAAATATTCATATTTTGTGTATTTTTATGCAAAACTTGCACACCCGTTTGAATTCATGGGATATAATATACAAAAAGTAGCACAATATAATGGTAAAAACTTTTAAAAATTTTTGCCAATTAGCTATTTACAATTCCAAATCTCTGTGTTATAATGCAATATGTTGGTATAAAATGTATATGCTAACATCAGCCCAAAGCAAGGGTCACGGAGTCTCCGACCCGATTCTTTGCTCTGAGGCGATGCCGCACAGTCGGTAAATATTTTATAGGAGGTGTTTCCAAATGCTTAAGGAAACAAAAGACGCTATTATC
>SVJL01000012.1 GCA_015068985.1 Oscillospiraceae bacterium | reverse complement strand
TGACAGAGGCGGTTATGTATATCACGGCAGAGTGCTCGAGCTTGCCGAAGGCGCCAGAGAAGGCGGCTTAGAATTCTAAGAGAAGGAGGAAAAGCAATGGCTTTAGAAAGAATAGATGCAGATTCATTAGAATTGCAGGAAAAAATCGTTAGCATAAATCGTGTTGCTAAGGTTGTAAAGGGCGGTAGAACTTTCAGATTCAGTGTACTTGTTGTTGTAGGCGATGGCAATGGCCACGTTGGTGCAGGCACAGGTAAAGCTGCTGAAATTCCGGATGCTGTTAGAAAAGCTATAGACGATGCTAAAAAGAACATGATTAATGTTCCTATGGTTGGAACCACAATCGCTCACGAAGTTATCGGTGAGTTTGGTGCAGGAAGAGTTCTTCTTAAACCTGCCGGCCGTGGTACCGGTGTTATTGCAGGCGGATGTGCCAGAGCAGTACTTGAGCTTGCAGGTATCCGCGATATCAGAACAAAATCACTTCGTTCTAACAATCCTCGCAATCTTGTTAGCGCAACAATCGAAGGTCTTAAATCTCTTAAGGTGGCAGAAGATGTTGCCCGTCTCAGAGGTAAGACTGTAGAAGAATTACTCGGTTAATAGCGTAAAGCTTAAAGCGCTACAACAAATTTTAGGAGGAAAAATCGATGGCTAAAATAAAAGTTACTTTAGTTAAGAGCACAATTGGCTGCAAACAGGATCAGATTGCTACAGTCAAAGCTCTCGGCTTAAAGAAAATCAGAGACGAGAAGATTCACGATGACAATGCCCAGATCAAAGGCATGATTAACAAGGTGATTCATCTTGTAAGCGTTGAGCAAGTTTGATTAAAGGAGGTGCCAGGCGTATGAAATTATTTGAACTCCAGCCCGGCGTAGGTTCTACATCGGACAAAAAGAGAAAAGGCAGAGGTCACGGTTCCGGCAACGGTAAAACTGCCGGCAGAGGTCACAAGGGTCAGAACGCAAGATCCGGTGGCGGCGTTAGAATCGGTTTTGAAGGTGGCCAGATGCCAATCTACAGAAGACTTCCGAAACGTGGTTTCAACAACGTATTTGCTCTCAAATATGCTGAAATCAACGTATCAGATCTCAATAAATTTGAAGACGGTGCTATTGTTGATGCACAGGCTCTCAAAGAAGCAGGAATCATCAAGAAAACTCTTGACGGTATCAAAGTTCTCGGTAATGGGAATGTAGAAAAGAAGGTTACCGTAAAAGCTGCTAAATTTACAGAATCTGCAAAAGAGAAAATCGTTGCAGCAGGCGGAAAGTATGAGGTGATGTAAGGTGTTTAAAACATTGCGTAATGCTTGGTCAATCCCCGACCTCAGAAAAAAGATGCTTTACACCTTGCTTATGATTTTTGTATTCAGACTCGGTTCATTTATTCCTGTTCCAGGTCTTAATGCAAGTGCTCTCGCTTCTCTTGTTGAAGGCGAAAACAGTTCTCTCTTCCAGATGCTTAATATGTTCTCGGGTGGTGCATTCAGTCAGGCAACAATCTTTGCCATGAGTATCACTCCCTACATTAACTCATCAATTATACTTCAGCTTCTCACAGTTGCAATCCCTGCATTGGAAAGACTTTCCAAAGAGGGCGAAGAGGGAAGAAAAGTAATCGCAAAATGGACACGTATAGTAACCGTTATCCTTGCTTTTGTTCAGGCAACAGGTCTTTACTTCGGTATTAAAGGTGCTGTTATTAACCCCGGTTTTGGCAGCTACGTTACAATCGTGCTCACATTTACAGCCGGTACTGCATTCCTTATGTGGCTCGGCGAACAGATTACACAAAAAGGTGTTGGTAATGGTATTTCAATCATTATCTTCTCCGGTATCGTTTCCGGTCTCCCCACAATGTTTGGCGGTCTCTGGAGAGCTGTTACAGAATTCAAGTCTATCGAATGGTGGGTATTTGCAATTGTAGTTGTAATCTTCCTTGCGATGATTGCTCTCGTTGTATTCATCACCGATGCTGAAAGAAGAATTCCTGTTCAGTATGCAAAGAGAATGGTTGGCAGAAAGATGTATGGCGGTCAGAGCTCACACATTCCGCTCAAAGTGGCAATGGCAGGCGTTATTCCGATCATCTTCGCTATGTCAATTCTTTCATTCCCTTCAACAATTATGCAGTTTACAGGTCAGCCCACATCAAGCTTCTGGCTTAAGTTCTGGAGCTTCTTCCAGCCAACAAGTTGGGTATATGTTGTAATCTACTTCCTGCTTATCGTATTCTTCACATATTTCTACACTGCAATTCAGTTCAATCCCGTTGAAGTTGCAAACAATATGAAGAGAAACGGTGGTTTTGTTCCCGGTATCAGACCCGGAAAACCCACCAGCGATTTTATCAGCAGAATACTTTCAAAGATCACCCTTGCAGGTGCATTCTTCCTTGGTTTCATTGCAATTCTTCCCCTTATCATCGGAATTGTGAACCCCAGTCTTTCCAACATTCAGGTTGGCGGTTCATCACTTCTCATTATGGTTGGTGTTGCATTAGAAACTGTTAAGCAGATCGAATCTCAGATGCTTATGCGTCACTACAAAGGTTTTCTTGATTGATAACATATCGTAGGGAGAATATAGTATGAATTTGATTATGCTTGGTGCACCGGGTGCCGGCAAAGGCACCCAGGCACAAATATTAAGTGACAAATATGGTATACCAACAATATCAACCGGAGCCATTATCAGAAGTGCCATCAAAAACGGCACTCCAACCGGCGTTATGGCAAAGACCTTTATCGATAAGGGCGAGCTTGTGCCGGATGAGGTGGTTATCGGAATAATAAAGGAAAGACTGTCGGAGAGTGACTGTGAAAACGGCTTCATTCTCGACGGCTTCCCCCGCACCATACCTCAGGCTGAGGCTCTCGACAACCTCGGCATAAAGATCGACAAGGTGCTTGATATTGAGGTTGACGATTCGCTGATTATCAATCGTCTTTCCGGAAGAAGAGAGTGCCCCAAATGCGGAGCAACCTACCATGTAGTGAACAATCCTTCAAAAAGCGGTGACGTTTGCGAGAGATGTTCATCTCCTCTTACCACAAGAGCCGACGATAATCCGGAGACAATTAAATCCCGACTTAATGTATACCACAGTCAGACAGAACCTCTTATAGAGTATTATAAGAAAAAGGGTAATCTGGCAGTTGCTGAGGGCGAAGGCTCGCTGGAGGCAACAACAGATGCAATCATAAAAGTTCTTGAAGGCTGAGCATTTTGCGGAGGATAAAATGATCAATATAAAATCGACTTCGGAAATCTCAAAGATGCGTGCTGCCGGAAAAGTTGTTTTCGGCACTTTCAAGGAATTGGAAAAGCATATAAAACCCGGTATCACAACCAAGCAATTAGACAAAATTGCTCACGACTATATCTGTGCTCAAGGCGCTGAGCCGTCATTTCTGGGCTATGCCGGATATCCGGCGAGCATCTGTGCATCTATAAACGATACTGTTATTCATGGTATTCCCGATGACACAGCACTCAAAGACGGCGATATCATAAGCCTTGACATTGGTGCAGTAATAGACGGATATCACGGTGATGCTGCAAGAACGTATCCTGTAGGAAAAATTTCGGATGAGGCACAGCGTCTGATAGACGTAACAAAACAGAGCTTTTTTGAAGGGCTCAAGTTTGCCCGCCATAATGAACGACTCTTTAGTATTTCTGCCACAATTCAGGACTACATCGAGTCTAACGGCTACAGTATTGTTCGTAATTATTGCGGTCACGGCATTGGCAAAAAGCTTCACGAAGATCCCGAAATTCCCAATCACGGAATTTTCGGACGCGGAGTAAGGCTTTGCAAGGGAATGACCATAGCGGTTGAACCCATGGTTAATGCCGGCGGCTTTGAAACAAAGTGTCTTAGTGACGGATGGACTGTCAAAACAAAAGACGGCTCCCTTGCCTGCCACTACGAAAACACAATTTTAATCACCGACGGTGAACCGGAACTTTTAACGTTAATTGAGTAGATATTGATAAGGGAGGTTATATCCTTGGCAAAAGAAGATGTTTTTGAATTAGAAGGAACAGTGCTTGAGGCTCTGCCCAATGCAATGTTTATCGTAGAATTTGAAAATGGTCATAAAATCCAGGCTTATATTTCCGGAAAGCTTAGAACGAACTTCATAAGAATACTTCCCGGAGACAAGGTTAAGGTTGAAATGTCACCCTATGACCTGAGCAAGGGACGTATCACATGGAGAGCTAAATAAGCTGAGTTTATTAGAGGAGGTAATAATCATGAAGGTAAGACCATCAGTTAAACCTATGTGTGAAAAATGTAAAATCATCAAAAGAAAAGGTAACATTATGGTTATCTGCGAAAACCCCAAACACAAACAGAAACAGGGTTGATAATTTTTAGCTTATAGCTTATAAGGTGCGGCTGTACGAAGGGCAAAAGCTCTTTGTAATCCTTATGGTTATGATAATACAAAACAGTAAACGTAATTAAACAGGAGGTGCAAAAAGCTAATGGCAAGAATAGCAGGTGTTGACTTACCAAACGAAAAGAGAGTTGAATACGGCCTTACTTATGTTTACGGTATCGGCGTTGCAAGCTCCAGAAAGATCCTCGCCGAAGCAGGCATAGATCTTAATACAAGAGTTAAAGACCTTACAGAAGATGAAGAAAAGAAGATCAGAGAAATCATCGACAGAGACTACACCGTTGAAGGTGACCTCAGAAGACAGACAGCTCTTGATATCAAACGTCTTATCGAAATCGGCTGCTACAGAGGTCTCCGTCACAGAAGAGGTCTCCCCGTAAGAGGTCAGAGAACAAAGACAAACGCAAGAACCAGAAAAGGTCCAAAGAGAACCATCGCTGGTAAGAAAAAATAATCCAAGGAGGGAAAGTTTAGTATGGCTGTTCAGGCAAAAAGAAGTCGTAAAAGACGTGAAAAGAAAAATGTTGAACGTGGTTGTGCTCACATTCGCTCCACATTTAACAATACAATAGTTACCATCACCGATACTCAGGGTAATGCATTATCTTGGGCTTCTTCCGGTGGCTTGGGCTTCAGAGGCTCAAGAAAAAGTACTCCCTTTGCATCACAGATGGCTGCAGAAACTGCTGCTAAAGCTGCAATGGAACACGGCCTCAAAACCGTTGAAGTATATGTAAAAGGTCCCGGCTCCGGTAGAGAATCCGCAATCAGAGCTCTCCAGACAGCAGGCCTTGAAGTTAGTATGATCAAAGACGTAACACCCATTCCTCACAACGGTTGCAGACCGCCTAAGAGAAGAAGAGTGTGATTAAACAGGAGGTGTAAGATATGGCACGTTATACAGACGCAGTATGCCGTCTCTGCCGCCGCGAGGGTCAGAAACTCTTTTTGAAAGGCGAGAGATGCTACAGTGGCAAATGCGCAATCGATAGAAGAGCATACGCTCCCGGTCAGCACGGTCAGGGCAGAAAGAAGCTCTCCGAATATGGATTGCAGCTCAGAGAAAAACAGAAAGCAAAAAGATTTTACGGCGTTTTGGAAGGTCAGTTTGCTCACTACTACGAGCTTGCTGAAAAGAAAGCCGGCGTAACCGGTGAAAACCTTCTCCAGATTCTCGAAAGCCGTCTCGACAATGTTATATACAGACTTGGCTTTGGTCTTTCCAGAGCAGAAGCAAGACAGCTTGTTGTTCACGGTCATTTCCTCGTAAATGGCAAAAAGGTAGACATTCCTTCATATCTCGTTAAAGAAGGCGATGTTATCACCATTAAAGAAACAAGCAGAAGCCTTCCCAAGATAAAAGCTATTATTGAAGCAACAGAAGGAAAGAACATTCCCCAGTGGCTTGATCTTGACAGAAACACACTTCAGGGCAAGGTTGTAACACTCGCTGCCAGAAGCGATATCGACCTTGAAGTTGAAGAGCACCTTATTGTCGAGCTCTACTCGAAATAATAGTGGCTCCCCTCTCGAAGTTGAGATATTAATAGTTTTGAAATGGAGGGTTATATTATGATCGAAATGGAAAAACCCCGTGTTGAATGCGTGGAAAAATCTCCCGACGGCAAATATGCGAAGTTCGAGGTTGAACCTCTCGAAAGAGGCTACGGTATCACACTTGGCAACTCCATCAGAAGAGTGCTTTTGTCATCTCTTCCCGGTGCTGCTCCAACAAGTGTTAAAATTGATGGCGTACTCCACGAATTTTCAACCATTCCGGGTGTAAAAGAAGATGTAACCGAAATCATTCTGAATGTCAAAAAGATAATCGCAAAGCTTTATTGCGATACTCCCAAAACCGTTTACATTGAAGCAAGCGGCGAGGGCGAAGTGCTTGCGAGAGATATCAGATGTGACCATGAGGTTGAAATTATAAACGGCGATTTGCACATTGCTACTCTTAGCGATAATGCACGCCTTTATATGGAAATTACCCTTTCCAAGGGAAGAGGTTATGTAACAAGTGAAAAGAATAAAGAGAATATGCAAAACGTTATTGGCGTTATTCCTGTAGATTCAATTTATTCACCTATCGATAAGGTTAACTACTATGTTACTAACACCCGTGTAGGACAGGTTACCGATTATGATAAGCTTACTCTTGAAATTTTTGCAGACGGAACAATCACTCCCGAGGAAGCTCTTTCCCTTAGTGCAAAAATTTTAAATGACCACATGAATCTCTTTATCGACCTTACCGAAGAGATCAGAGATACCGACATCATGGTTGAAAAAGAAGAGAATCAGAAAGACAAGGTTTTAGAGCTCACAATCGAAGAACTCGACCTTTCTGTTCGTTCTTTCAACTGCCTCAAGCGCGCAGGTATCAACACTGTTGAAGACCTTGTGTCAAAATCTGAGGGCGAAATGATGAGAGTCAGAAATCTCGGCAGAAAATCTCTCGAAGAGGTTGTAGGCAAGCTTAACTCATTAGGCTTCCAGTTCTCAAAGGAATATGATGAATAAGGCTCAGGCGTTGGTTCGCAACAGAACACAGGCCAAAAGCTTTGCGTGAATTTTTGGTAAAAGGAGGTAAACACAAATGCCCGGTACAAGAAAATTGGGTCGTGCATCCGATCACAGAGATGCAACCTTAAGAAACCTGGTTACAGCTTTGCTTGAAAACGGCAAGATCGAAACAACATTGCCCAAAGCAAAGGAAATCAGATGTATGGCTGAAAAGATGATAACCTTGGGTAAAACCAATACATTACACACCAGAAGACAGGCTCTTTCCTACATCACAAAGGAAGACGTTGTTACAAAGGTGTTTGCCGAAATCGCTCCTAAATATGCTGAGAGAAACGGCGGATACACAAGAATAATGAAAATGGGTCCCAGACGCGGCGATGCTGCTGAAATGGCTATCATTGAATTAGTTTAATTGATATTAAATTAATAAACCAATAAAAACGCACTTGAGATAAAATCTCAGGTGCGTTTTTTGTGGAATTACGAACTATGCTTGCGTATATATCTTTGAAAAGCAGGCATTGCCTATGGCTAAAGATGTTTTCTTCAAACACAGACTTTAATTATAAGCTAAATTATTGTTTAGCGAAGTGTTTGGGTTATGGGGTGTAGGGAACGACCTGTGTGTCGTTCCGTTGGAACCTTTGTTTGCGTATTTTCGGAACAGCACATAGGCTGTTCCCTACAACGCACAAATTATATTAATCAATTGTAGGGTTTGTTCTTGTCTTCGACTCGGTCGGCGATAAACGGTTGCCACGGCAACCATCGCCGTCCTCGACGGCCCGTCCGGGAGGCCGGTCCCTACAACGCACAAATTAAATTGTAGCGTTCCTATTCGCTATTCTCTAATCTCTAATCGCTACGTTGATAAACAATAATTTATAATAGCTCGGATGCTTAGGAGTGCGCACAGTTAAATTTGAATTCTCTATTGATAAAACCTAAAACTTGTGATATAATAATGTAGTCACATAAATCTAATTGAATATAAAGAAGGGAATTTTTAATTTTACAGGGATAGGTATGTCCTTTTGTTATACCTCAACTTTGAATTGGCAAAAACGCGAATTCTGCTAGTTGGGGTGTGCGAATAATTCCTACTTTAATTAGATTTGTGTGACAGCAATCGGAGTTTGCGTTTTTCAGTGTGCAGACAATGATTGTTTGCACACTTTTTTAATTGGAGGAGAATTTGCCAATGATGAATAACGGTAAAAAGAAAATGTCGGCAGAGGAACTGCTGGAAATTATAGTTGCAAGTGAATCCAATTTGCGTGAGCTTGATTTGCTCGAATATGTATACTATCGTCAACTAAATGGAATTGAAGGTGCACCGATAAATGATGAAGAAATTAGGGAGCTTAGTGAAGAATCGTCAAAACGAATGAAGATATTTTTGGAGCATTTACCCGAAGAGTGCAAAAAGTATTATCAGGATTTTGAAGATGCAGAGGAGAGACTTGAGGCACGATTGCAGTATTACAGCTTCAAACAAGGTGTAAAATATTACAAGGAGCTTCAAAAAATAATAGATAATTAACAAAAAAACTTTGACTACAATTTTTATGAAATCATTGATTATATCAAAAAAATGTTCTATAATAATAGTATCAATATAAATCTATATAATTTAATCTGATATATTTTTGGGGGTGTTAAAATGAAACAAAAGCTATTCTTGATTATGCTGGCAATCATTATGCTGTTGCCAATAGCTATTCAGGCATCGGCCAATACTAATATTATTGTGTACCTGAATAATGAGGAAATTATATTTGATGTTGAGCCGGTTATTGTTGATGACCGTACCATGGTTCCGATGAGAGCTATAGCTGAAAAGCTTGGTGCAACCGTAACATGGGATGACAACACCAAAACTGCTCACGCATATAATTATGATGAACGCAAGGGTGTTTCTGTTACGGTTGGTTCTTCATATATGACAGACATTTATGATAAGGTGATTACGTTGGATGCACCTGCAATTGTTCATAACGGAATAACCTTAGTGCCGCTAAGAGCTGTTGCTGAAGCGTTTAAATGTGAAGTACACTGGGATGGACAAACACGCACTGTTAAAATTTATAGTGAGGATTTTGTGGATTATAGCAAGGCTTCGGATAATATGGAAACCGTTGAGGCTGCAACCGCTGAGGAATTGTTATATAGCATAGGAAGCAACAAAAGAATTATTCTGACTGCCGATTATTATAATTTGTCGGAAGTTAGTGAAGTCAACAGCGAAAGTGTGGAAAAGCAGAACGGTTGGGGCGACAAATTTCTTGATGCGTATATTGTTAAAAATGTTGTTAATATGACAATTGAGGGAAGTGCCGAAATTGTGGTGGACGACAAGGATGCTGATGTTATAAAATTTGAAAACTGCGGAAAAATCATATTGTCCGGTCTTACCATTGGTCACACCACAAGTTACGAGCAGTATATGTGTGAGGGAGCGGTTTTGAGATTTGAAAACTGCGATAACATTATGATTAATAACTGTAGTTTATATGGTTGTGGTGCTTTTGGAATTTTTGCAGAGAATGTTAGTGCTCTGAATGTGTGCGAAACCAAAATATATGATTGCACATACACGGGAATATGGCTCACAAACGGAAGCAAAGCAACTGTGGACAAAACAGAGTTTTTTGACAGCAGTTTTGTAAGTGGTTTTATAAGAGTTGATAGTTCTTCCATCAATTGCACTAATTGTAGCGTTCATGACGTGGAGTGCAAAGGTGTTGGCGATTTTATTGAAATAGAAAATATATATCCCGGAAAAGAGCCATCTGATGTTATTTTTTCCGGTTGTAGCTTCACCAATAACACATTTGATGAATTAACCAATTCTGAAACCGGAAAAATCACTTTTAATAATTGCATATTTAAAAACAATAAGGGAAACATTAAGCATTTGTCGGCAACTCATAACAACAGCACCATCTCATAAATTAATTTATAAGTTGAATTAATTAGATTGGGTTAACGTTAAAAATCCCCCTGTGGTTTTATTACCATAGGGGGATTTTTTATTTGATTCTTTCCGATTAAAATGTTTTATATATCGGATTATTTATCAAACTTTGAAATGTATCTGTCGTATGCAGTCTGAATAATTTCAAGCCATCTGTCATAGCCGTTTGCCTTTGCAGCTTCAATTGCAGCGTCGTAGGTGTCGATAGATTTTTTGCCTAAAATGATGTCGCAGATTGCAACCTCAAGTTCTGCCTCTGCAATTTCTTTAATGTCGGTTATTTCGCGGCTTTCTTCTTCAGTGTAGGAAAGTCGGGGCATAGCGTGTTTCTTTGCTTCTTCAGCATGTATGTTCCATGTGAGCACGGCTTCTTTCTGGCGGTCGAGCTCATAGTAGCCATAGAGATAGTCGGGATGCTGATTGAGTCCGGGATGGTTTGTGGGGAGCATATAGTGGTAGAGAGCTTCAGAAACAGAAGCCAAACCGTCTTTTTCGTAATCTTTTGTGATTTTGTCGGTGTATTGATAGTGCATTTCGCCATCACGCTCAACCATTGTGTAGGTGTCGCCTTCGATGCCGAAGAGCTGATATTCCATACCTTCTTCGCCATAGATGAAGTCGCACCATTCAATTGCTTTTTCGTAGTTGCCGCATTCGGGTGTTATGCCGATTGCAAGGTAGGATGCTGCGGGGTTGATGGGCTGGAATTCGCTTGATCCGCCTTTTTCAGCTACTGGATAAGGACATCCGACAAGGTCGAATTCAGGGTTTTTGCCCATACCTGCGGGGAGAATTTTACCTATGCCGGATCCAACAAATCCGCAAGCTGCCATCGAAACATCCGTGTAGAGATTGGATTCGATTTTTGCACCGTCGTTTGTAACAAAACCGGAGTCGATGTAGCCGGCTTTTGACCATTCAGCCAACTGAGCAATATATTCTTTGAATCCGGGCTGGAATGGAGCAAACACAACCTTGTCGCCTTCAAGATAGAAGTTTTTACCAACGTTGTATGCTGTGTTGAACGAATACTGAGATTCAGCATTGAAGCTCAGATAGTTGCAAATGCTTGTGAAAGGTTTTTCAAAACCTTCGGATTTGGCTTTTGCAAAAATTGCAGTCCACTCATCGATAGTTTCGGGAACTTCCATTCCCCATTTTTCGAGAAGGTCTGCTCTCACATATATGCCGTTAAAGCATTTCTGAGTGCCGATATCGAGCACGTTGAAGCCATAGTATCTGCCATCGTCGGTAGATGCCTGAAGCTTCCACATATAGTCGTTGGCTTTGCCTTTTTCGCCTTCTAAGTAGTCGTAATAGTTGGGAGCGTGGTCTTCGAGATAGTCGTTGAGAGCGATGATAACATCATCATCCAATGCCTGCTGAGGACCGCCTGAGTAGTTGCCCCAGTTATATTCGATAAGATCGGGCTTGTCGTCACCTGTGAGCATTGCGATAAATGCTTCGTTACCGGTTGAACCCTCGATTGGGTGGATAAAATCGATATGTACGCCTGTTACTTCTTCAAGCTTCTGATAAAACAGCATTTCGTTGTAGTTTTTCAGTGATGCCTGAGAAAAGCCGTCCATTACGCACCAGAAAGTAAAGTTTTTACCGTCTGTCTGAGCTCTTTGGGTTTCTGAGCTTCCGCCGCAACCGGCAAGTGAGCCTGCAATGAGGAGCACTGCTGCCAATAAGGCGATAAATCTTGCGGATTTTTTCATTGATTGTTCCTCCATTTACGTTAATTTTATAAAACTGAAAAGGATTTTATACCCATTCAATTTTATGTCATAATGCAATCTTTAAACAGTTGCATATTCATAAGTTAATCATATCAAAGCCTATGTTTTTTGTCAATAGACAAAAAGGTTAAAGTTACTTTATGTAAAGAAAAAGTTACTTTTACGTATACCAAAAGAGAGTAATTCGGATTGTTATAAATTATTGTTTGGCGGTGAGCCTTCCTCTGACGAGGAAGGTGGCACGCGTTAGCGTGACGGAAGGAGAGATAGCGTATTACAGGGTTTTGATATCTCTCCCTCAGTCAGCTTCGCTGACAGCTCCCTCGTCAGAGGGAGCCTTTCGCACCCTTCATACACCTATAAACAATAATTTACATTAAAATCAGATTTAAAGTTCACTCAAAATCATACCACTTATCATAGGCATAATTTGTCTTTGAACTTTTTACGGGAATCATAATTCCGTAACCGGGATCATTTTTCCAAAAGCTGTCAAACTCTGTCATTTTAGCAAGCTCACCGGTTTCGTCGGCATATCTTTCTTCCACAAGGAAAAACTCTTCGTTTTCAACTCCCGAAAGCTCTTCTTTGGTTTCAACGTCTGTGTAGCGAAATACCATTCGATGAAGTTTTATATTGTTTCTGAAGCGGGCATTCTCTGCCATACTTAAAGCTTCTTCATAAAGCTGATAAATCGCCTCTTTGTCGATATGCTCCATAAGATAATGGCCGCATTTATGCATGGTTGTCTGACCGTTTATGCAAGCCTCCAGCATACGGATAATCTCGGCAATTTTTTCTCCGCCTTTGCCAAATAGCTTTGAGACAGAGAGCAAATTGTCTTCCATAGAAAGAGCCGTGTTGTAGCCTGTTCTGGCAAAAGAGAAGAAGTTAAAAAGATGATTCCATATGTTAAAACATTCTATCTGTGTGCCGGCTCCGTCAATGCCTTTTGCGGCAAAATTTTGCCATATGCTCTGAATTTCGTCTGCCATTGGAATGAGACGCTGTCTAAGGCCGTAAACTCCCATATAGTAATCATAATACACAACCCTTGCACCCGCCGCTTTCCACAAAAGCAGATTATCTTCAAAATGGGTGCCGCCAAGGCAAGAACCGTCAGGCTTGCCAAAGGTTCTTAGACCGCTTGAATGCCAGGTGGATTCGTCTATTATGATGTTATCCTCCAACTGTACTCCGTCAGGACATTCCCAGAGGTCAACATATATGAGCATATCAAACATTACGTCGGGACGCACTTTTTTAACAAGCTTTGCAACGCTGTTTATAAAATAACAGTAGTTTTCGGTTTTGGAGTATTTGCTGCAATCCGTGCAACAGCACTGTTCCGACATACCGTCGTTTGGCCACAAAGCAACCACATCAACATCGGGGTTCTTGCCAAGCCAGATAATGATGTTGTTGGCAACTTCCGCTATTGCATCTTCGTTGCGGCTGCAAAAAGCCCACTGACCGGCGTGATCATCAAAGCAAAAGCGGCTGCCGTCGTCCTTTAGCTTGTAGTATTCGGGGTGAGTTTCGTAATAACGCTCCGAGAAATATTCGTTGCCATATGGCGGCAAAAACAGCGGTGATGACTCATGATGCCCAACGCTGAAGCGAATGCCACGTCTTTCTGCCTCTTTCAGCAGTCCGCTTTTTTTGTAATATTCATATATGCTTGCCCAAGTGAGAATACGATTGTAACGGTTTTTGGCAAGCCAGTCGAAGAAAGGAATGTTTAGTTCTCTTTCGGGGTTGCCTGCCCAGTTGGAATACTGAACAATTGCGGTGCGGTATTGGCGGTCGGAGCAAGGCTTACAATAGTGAATATTTTCAAGATTCAAAATATCTTTAGATGGCACAATTTCGCCTGCATTGGCACGTGGATTTGAAAATGCTGCAAAAGAGCATTCGCAAAACCTCTCCAAAAATTCATATACTGCATACACTGTGCCGCGATCATAATCATTGTGTTTTTCCGATGAGCTTCCGGCAAGCAAGATTGTGTTATTACCAAAGCTTTTTATGAGCATACCTTCAGGTCCTGATACCATTGCGGAAAATTCGTCGGCTGTAATCCATTTTGCCGAATGACTATTGCGTTTTGGACCTCCAATCAAAAAGGCATTTGCACAGGGCAAAATGGTGTCGGGCACAATTTTTGCATCGGCACCAAGCATTATTCTAATATATTTTTTGAGCTCTTCGGCTGCAAATCTCTCTCTGGGATTTGACTTTGAGGGAATCACAACGCAAAGCTCTGCTTCTCTTGTTAAAAACATACAGTTGTTCCTTTCCTGCCTTACTTTGTTTGAGCGAGATATGTGAGAAACTAAACCTCCAGCTCTTGCCTTAAAAAGTCTGCTGATTTGCCAAGCATCTCGCTTGTAACTTGTGACGCGTCAATTTCTATAACGGCTTTTCCTGAGTATCTGTCTCTTTTTAAGAGTGCAATCAGCTCTTTTAAGGGAATTTCGCCGTCGCCGAGGGCCACACCGTTGAAACGGGGAATATATTCTCTCACAAAAGTGCCGAAGGGGTCGGTTTTCCAGTCTTTAACATGAACTCTTGCAATCTTATCAGATAATTTTTGATATGCCGACAAAACATCTTCATTCACACAAAAGAAATTGCCCGTGTCAAAAACCAGTTTCAAGTCAGGCACGTTGTCTAATATGAATCGGACATCCTCGGTTTTGGAGTCGGGACGAGTGAGGTCGGAACGGTTTTCTATGGCAACGGTTATGCCCGAGCTTTTTGCATAGTGTGTGATTTTGCCAAAGCTTTCTATCATAATATCCCTGAGCTGGCAAAACTCTTCCGGGTTTTTGGCAAGATTAATCATTGGTGAGAGCATAAGCACCTCTATGCCAAATTTTTCCATGCGGTCTATGTAGCCTTTTACTGTGGCAATGTTTTTGATTCTTTCACTTTTGGAAAAGTGAGCAATGTTGCACATGGTGACAAGAGCGCCGGGTTCCATGTTTGCTTCGGAAAGATAGCTGCAGTAGCGATGAAGAGGAACCTCCTCCAATTCGCCGTCAACAATGTCGGCATAATGCACGCCTTTGTTGGAAAAATGACGCAAAGCATCTTCGGGAGAAGAAAAATCCAGCCCCCATATGTAGCGTGTGTACATTGAAATATCAATTTTGTTTGTCATAGTCATATCACCACTTCTCTATTCAAAAAATCTGCTGATTTATCAAGCATATCCAGCGTTATGTTTGGAGAGTTAATCTCCAGAACCAGATTTCCCAAGTAGCCTGTTTTTTTCATGAGTGCAATAAGCTCTCTTAAAGGTATGTTGCCTTCGCCGAGAATTGCTCCGTCAAAACGCGGGATGTTTTCTCTTACAAATTTGCCAAAGGGATCGATTTTCCAATCTTTGCAATGAACGTGGACGCATTTATCTTTAAGATGTTCATAGGCTTCTTTGGCGTCTTCACCAATGCAGAAAAAATTGCCCGTATCAAAAATAAAGCGCAAGTCCGGCACTGCTTTCAGAATTGAAACAAGGTCTTCTGTTTTTGAGTCGGCTCTTGTGAGAGACGATTGGTTTTCGATTGCAACAGTGATGCCGGAGCCTTTTGCATAGTCTGCAATTTGAGAAAAGCTCTCTATCATAAGCTCTTTCATCTTTTTAAAATCATCGTCACTGCGTGCAGGATTTACTGAGGGTGCCGTCATTAAAATGGGAATATTAAGCTTTTCCATCTGGTCAATATAGCCTTTTACCCTTGCAATGTTTTTTTGACGGAGCTTTTCGTCAAACGAGGCAACATCAAGCATCGACACAAGTGCATCGGGAATAATGCCTGCCTCTTTCAGGTAATCGCAATAAAGGTGAAGCGGAATATCCGAAAGCTCGTCGTCAACAATGTCGCCGTAGCGAATGCCTTTGTTATAAAAATGTTTGAACGCAGCTACCGGATTGTCAAAATCCAATCCGAGAGCATAACACGTATACATTGAAATGTTCATTTTATTCACCCATAAGCGTTTTGATGTATGTGATGGTTTTCTTTATGTCGTCAGCTCTTTGCTGACCTGTGATTTCCCGTTCTATGTAGAGATCACCTGTGTAGCCTGACTTGAGCAGTTTGGGAAGAAATACGGGATAATTAACACTTCCCTCACCAACAACTCTCTCATTGCCGAGCTTATAAAAATCGCCCTTTGGATAGTCACCGTCTTTAACGTGAACACCGCGAATTTTGCTGCCGTATATGTCGATAGCGTCAATGGGGTTGCCTCTTCCGTATAAAATAAGATTTGCCGGATCAAAATTTACTCCGAGGTTGTCAGCTCCAACGTCAGAAAACAGTCTCATAAGAGTGACCGGAGTTTCCTGACCGGTTTCAAAATTAAAATACATATCGTTTTTTGCACAGTAGTCTGCAATGTATCTTACTGCCGCAACAAGGTCGCGGTAGCCTTCAAGTGTTGGAGTTTCGGGCACAAAGCCAACGTGGGTTGCCACATCGTGCACTCCAAGCTTTTTGGCAAAATCCACACCCATTTTAAGCTCGTCAAGTCGTTTTGCTCTGTAGGCGTGGGGCACAAGACCAAGAGTTGCCGGACCATCCACAAAGTTCCACACATCGGGGCTTGACCAGCCTGCCCAAAACGAAGTTATGCGCAGCTTTCCGCTTGTTGCACGAAGAACTTTTTCGGCGTTTTCGGGTGTCATCAGGTGGATGTCGCTGGAAAGAACCTGAACCGTTTCCAAACCTGCATCAACGAGCTGATCAATCATATCATAGTCGTCATTGCCGAGAAAGATTTTCATATCCTGAATAAATCCTATTGAGTTGTTGAATTTCATGGTTAAATTCCTTTCATATGTTAATTGCTGTAGCATAGGTGGATAAGCATTTTATTGAATGTGTTTTGACGTTTGATAAATTATTGTTTATATATTCGATGAAATTGAGCTGAAGCGTTGCCTCCCTTGTGTAAAGGGAGGGGGACCAAGCTTTGCTTGGTGGGGGGATTGTAAATAATTTTTTTAAAAAACAACCCCTCAGTCAGCTTCGCTGACAGCTCCCCTTGCACAGGGGAGCCTTTCGCTCTAACCTAATCAGTTCGCTAAACAATAATTTATAGCACACGCATATAAATGTCGTAGTGACTGGTCACTTCCCACGCTTCACCAAATTTTGTTATATGCTTGCCGCCGTCACCGGCATATGAAAAATATATTTTGTTGTACATAGCGTTGTTCTGAATAAAAAACGCGTTTGTGTCACTAAGGTCGGACAGCACAGTCACTTTTGCATAAATGCCCGACTTTTCGCCCCAGACCTCGGCACTTTTTACGTTTCTCATCACCTCACCGCCGTTTAACTCGTGACCAACCCGACTCACATCGTAAACCTTTGGTAAGCCGTCGATTCTTGCCCGGTCGGTTATGGAGATTCCGTTTTCGCTTTCCCGTTTTATGGGAAGCATAGCAAGAAAGGCTTTTTCGATAACAAAAGAACCTTTCCATTCTATTTTTTGGCGTATGCTCACGCCTGATGATGCAAATTCATACCATTTGTGGTGAACAGCTATGGTTTCGTCTTTTGTGCCTTGAAGATATATATTGGATTTTTGATAAAAATTTACCTTGTCTGCCCACAATTGGCTTTCGCCGAATATGTTCAGCTCGCATCCGTCGGCAAACAGGCTGACCTCTTCGTAGCATTCGGAGCCGTGCAGACCGCCGTGGAAGTCGTGAGTGTCTTTTATTCGTATTGCACATTCCCACTCTCCGCCGTTAACGAGCTCATAGTCGGTGTGTATGGTGGGGGCTAAGCCCTCTTGGCTTCGGTAGTCATAAAGGCACATAAGTCTCCACAAATCCTGATTCTGATAGCTTTCAAAATCAGAAGCCATATATGGCTTTTTGCAATGCTCCATCGAGTAGCGCATATAGCTTTTGTCGATGGCATCTTTATGATGAAGATAAATTTCTGCGTTTTCATTTTTGATGTTAACGTATATTGGTTTCACTTTATTTGTCTCCTCCGTATGTAACGGAATTTTAAATGGTGTTAGCTTAAGTTGGATGAGCATATGTAAGTCTTACCCACGGGTACGACAGCTGCGGCTCGCACTACGCAGCCATCCATATGCTTTTCGGAGCGGTATTGCTTATCGGTTTTAAAAATCAAATTTTTTGCCGAAAATCAATGCAAAATCAATTTCTGCTTTCTTTGCATTGATTTAAAAAATTCTGTTCGACGGCTGACAGCCGGAGTTAATTTTTGTTCGGCAAAAAATGCAGATTTTTAAAATGCCAAAGGCAAGATAAGCACCAAGAGCAAAGAAAAGCATATGAATGGCGTGTTATCTTCCTAAACGTCATCCAACTTATGTTGACGCACATAAATTTTTGCCTTAGATTAAGACTTTTAGGGGCAAAACATTATTTTTCTCTTACCACAATAATAGAATTTGCTCTCAGATACCTTGACGTCATATACACATAATCGCCAATGCTTATGTCGGAGATGCCGCCGGTCGTCATAGAATCGGCAGAGCGGTTGTAGATATACACGCTTTTAAGGCTTGTAAGCCTGCTGGTTGAGGTTCTGCCGTCTCCGTCGCCAAAGTCAATAGCAATGAGGCCTTTTTCTTCATCAACTGCAGTAACATTGCCGGCAATAAAGGTGAATATGGCGTATGCACCGCCGGTGCGCACTTTTTTGTCTTTTTCGGTTTTGCCGTCGAGGTGCTTTGTGATTGCATTAAGGTAGCCGTTTGAATCAAGCGATACCTGAATCACATCACCCTTGCCGAGCTTGGCATCTTCAATGGCGGTGCTTCCCTCTGCCTGAATGATTTTTGCCTCCATACCGCTGTAGAAGCCTCTCACGGCTTTTACGGGAATACCCTCAAAGTTAAGGGAATCAACCACGGAGTCAACAATCATAAGAGGCTGAGTGGCTTTGTTGTTGTTGACGCTTTTTTCGCTGTATTCAACAATACACGCTTTTGCATTGCCAAACTCGTCCATATCATAAACCTGAACGTTTTTGTAAACTCCTGAGTTTATGAGGTCAGAATAGGTTATTATGTCGAATTTGTCGTCACTGTATTCATAATTTTGGGAACTGTCTTTCGGTATGCTGAAAATTATGGTATCTGACAGATAACAATAGTCGGAGAATGACGGGCCGTCGGAGTGATAGTTTGTTTGTGTGTAGGTGTCGGAAAGGCGGAAAATCTGCTGACGCACAGCATTTTTTTCGTCTTCTGAGCCTCGTTCAAATTTTTGGGCAGTGTCAAGACGGATAACCTTGCGGTCTTCGCTTACAAGATATGTAACGAGCTGCTTTTTAAGATTTTCGCCGCCAAGCTCATCATAGAGCTTCGACGCAGTTATAACGTCATCGTTGTGACGGAGCCTTGATGCAAGAGGAAGCTCAACCCAACGGTTGTTCTGAGTGAAAATCTTTACCATGTACGAATCAAAACTGCCTTTTTTGATGCCGGTTATGTAGCCGTATACAATATCTTTTTCGAGGGCTGTAAAATCAACAATTCTTCCAAAGTGGTCTATGTAAAATGTGCCGCTCGAGGCTATGCTGATTTGAGATTTTACATTGTCCGAAATCTTATAGAAGCTGCCGCCAATTTTTATCATATCGGCCTGAGAGCTTATTTCTTCAATAGTTCCCTTTACCGACTGATTACTTATCACTACCTTTTTCATAATCGGTTCAGAGCCTGTTGATTCGTAGTAGGAAATAATGTTGCCAACTGAAATGTCATCAAAGGTGGCGGGCTTTCCGTTTTTTTCCATAAACACGTGGTAGTTGTTGCCCGAGGGGTCAAGCTCGAGTGACGCTCCGCCAAGTCCGTCTGACACAGAGTGAGTTTTGGCAGAAAGACCTCGCACCGAAACTGTGCGGTAATCTTCCACAATAATCACGTCGACCTGACGGTTTGAGTTGTTGTCGATGAGGGTTACAACGCCGTTTTTGGGAATAACGGTCTCTTTTATGTTGGTTTTGGTAACGGAAGCAAGAGTTCCGTTTTTCACAATTGACACATCGGCAGAAATGCTGATGGTTTCTTCGGTGTCATTTTCGTAGTATGTGAGGGCAGATGGGGTAACGTTTGTTATGTCTTCGCCCTTTATGGTGGTAACGTTGTTGTCTTCTGCCTTTGGCATAATGTGTACAAGAACAGGGGTTGCACTGTTGGTTTCGCGGTAATATGCTTCAACGCTGTAGCCTAAATATTTATGGGTATTTTGGGCGGTTCCGGTTTTGTAGTTCTGAGAACCAATTGAGATAAGGTCGGCATCCCCGATTCCGTCAGATGTCAGGATTGAAGAATAGGTGTTTGCCGTAACAATGCCCTCGGCTTTGTATATTTTGTGTCTTCTGGAAAGAAGATTTTCCATCGAACCGTATTTGTTGCCGTCATTGCCAACTGCGGTTGTTTCAAGCACGTTGGCGTTTAGGGTGTTAACCAGAAGTTTCGCCACGTCGCTCGATGTGAGAGATGCTTCGCTTTTGATTTCGCAACCATCAAAAAGGTCAAAATCGTTGGCATATTTCATATAGCCTGTGGGGTAGCCGCCGTAGGCTTCAGCCATAATCTGATAGTCTAAAACGTGAATGGCAATTTTTGCCGCAGCCTGCATACTTATGGGACTGTCGGGCAGAAAAAAGCCGTTAGCTCCCGATATGATGCCAAGCTTTACAGCGGTGCTGATGTAGAGAAAATCCTCGTGAGAAGAGTTTACGTCGGCAAAGGGGAGCACGTCGGAATCAGACGCCAAAGATTCTGCCGGCATTGCCGTGGCCTTTACCGCATAACGAATAAATTCTGCTCTGGTTACTATTGAGTCGGCATTGCTCAAAGCGTCGCCGCTTTCGCAAATTCCAAGGCTGACCAGAAAATCATGGTTGACACTGTGGGCGTTTTGGTCAGCAAATGCCGAAAGAGGCAAGAGAGATACTATTAATACAAAAGATATTAAAATTGCTCTTATTTTCATTTTGCCTCACCTCCGGTAAGGTAACAAATTGCAGAGTATATGAGTTTTGCTGTTTCTGCTCTTGTTATTTTATTTTTTGGTGCAAAGCTGCCGTCTTCATAGCCCGAAATAAGCCCTGAACCGGCAAGAGCCTTAACGGCTTCGGATGCATAATCAGAGAGCATATGTTCATCAGCAAAATTTGCATTGCCGTCTATTTTGGCATTTTTGTGTGCAAGACTTCTGTAGAGCATAAGTGCCGCATCCTGACGGGTTATTGCCGCATCGGGATTGAATTTGCCATCGGCTCCCTTAACAACTCCTGCGCTGCTTGCTCTTGCTAAAAAGTCTTTGTACCATGCGTCTTCCGGCACATCGTCAAACTTTTCGCCTTTGCCCTCAGAGAACGTAAAAGCACCAACGAGCATTTTTACAAATTCGGCACGGGTAACCGCCTTGTCGGGACGGAAACTGCCGTCTTCGTAGCCCACAATTATGTTGCGTGATGAAAGCTCGTTAACCGAGCTATATGCCCAGTGGTCAGATGAAAAATCGGCAAATTCGGCTTTGCCGCTGACTGTGTCGGCAATGGGTTTTTCCGCTTCCTGAGTGAGCTGAGAAGCAGAGGATGAACCAACAGAAATGCTTCCGCCACCGCCACCGCCGCCCGAACTGCTCGGTCTGCGGCTTGCTTGCTTTTCTTCTTCAAGCTTTTTGGCATAGGTTTTTGTGCCTTTGGCAATTGCTTCTCTGAAATCTGCAAAGTTTGCAAAGGGCGATGATTTAACTGCTATTTTATATATTTCCGCTTTGCCGCTTGCACCATATTCTTCAAAATCCTCCAGCGATTCGTCGTTGTTGAGTATAATAGAATATTTATCTGTCACGTCAGCAAAGGTTGACCATGAGGCATCGTTGAGTTCGTCAAGTGCCGTTACCGAGAGGTTCATAACCTCAATAAGGCTTGCATAGGTATCATAGGGTTTTTGTTCACAAAGAACGGCTGCCATGTGAGAGATGAGTTCATCGTCATATGTTGATGCAATGCCCATGCCGTCTCTCCATTTTTGCAGAATTTCTGTCGCATCATCCACGCTTACGGTGTTTGAGTCGAAAGCAGCACGAATTTCTTCTTTGGTGCCGTCGCCAAGGTAGTAGGTTTGCTTTGATGCGGCATCCGATGCACCCTTGGCAATTGCACTCACCTCATACCATCCGCTGTTTGTGCCGTCAAACACATAACTGCACGAAAAATCACCGGTTTTTGTGCAAACAACGGGGAATATTGCAGTTAGCTTGCCCGACTCTTTTTCGCGAATGCTCACCATTGCTAAGCCTTCGGGGAATCCGTCTGTTTTGCCCTTGATGGTGAGAGTGTCAACGTTAAGAGCCGGCTCTTCAAGGCTCACGCTCACACTTTCAGATTTTTCTGAACCCGAAAGGTAGGTGCGGGTGAGCTTTTCATCATTTTCAACAACAAGATAGCTTGTTGAAAGAGGCGAAAGTTCATCTGATGCCGAAACAACAAATGCAATCAATTTGCATCCTTGCACAGCACTAACCTCAAAGCTCGGAATACTTTGCGGTTCGGTCATCTGAGCCGGCAATTCAAAAGCGGAGGAAAGCAAAGTGGTTGCCTGACCGTTTTCGGGAGAAACAACCGTTGCACCAATAATAACCGATTCTTTGACGGCACCTGTGTTGAGTGCTTTTGCACTGAGATAAACTGTGCCGGAGTTTGTTGATGTAACCTCTTCGCCAAGAGAGTCAACTGCGTTTATGCTTCCGATTGAAAGCGTGTCGGCTGAGGTTGTAAAGCTTTTTGAGAGCTTTCCAGCAAAGGGAATGCCCAAAGGTGAACGAACACGTGATTTCCCTGAATCGAGGGTGTAGGCAGTGCCGGGCAAAAGAGCTTTGTCTGCCTTCACAAAAACAGTTTTGCCTTTTGCTGTGAGGGTAGCACTTATTTTTTCGTTGGCTTCCGACACAAAAAACGCATCTTTGGAAGATACCTGAACATCCTGATTGAATTCAAAGGTTACCGAAGCGTCAAGAATGCTCATATCATTGAATTTGTCAGAGGGTGCGGTGTTTTCAAGGGTGAGAGCAGAAGCTGTCACCTTATCGGCTGTAAGCCAGATTTTGTCGATGTTATAAATGTCACCGCTGTTACGAGCAGAGGGGACAAATCTTATTGAGGAGCCTGTGGTATAGGTAACATTGTCTGCATTAACCATATCCCTTTTAGGCAGACTTACAATATTCCATCCGGGTTGAAGCGTAGCTTTTCCCTTTGAATTATACAAAACATACATAGCCATTTCCTGTGCTGTTGATTGACCATTGCGAATCAAAACATTGACATAATTGTAATTGGCATTGTTGAATGCATCAACTGCTGCAGAATTGAAATATATATGCGCTTGTGCCTGAGTTCCTGCATCCAAAAGTGCAGTAACAGAATAGGAATTGGCATTGTCTGTGTCAACCTTTAAAATTCTGTCGGCGGCAACATACGAAAGAGAATTAATTACATCTGCGCTGTTAAACTCGAAAGCAACAGCACCATTGTCGTCTGCAGCCTCTGCCAATGCCGGCACAGAAAAGAACGATGCCAGAATAATTATTATTAGAAAAAATGATAAAAATTTATTTGTGATTTTCAAAAGCTCACCAAGCCTTTCTTGTCTATTGTTTAACGCAGATGCGTTAAACAATAGACGGTTAAAAACAATTTATTTTACAGTTGTCATTGGTGCGATTTCGCCAAAACCGTTCCATACCATAACCTTTGTTGTGCCGCCCTCGGGAATTGTGAGAGCCTTGCTTGAATTAACAACGGTTTCTTTGTTTTCGCCGCCGTCATAATCTTTTACGCAATCAACGCTGTTTAAGCTGCCATCGGCGTTGTAGGTTGCAAAAATAACAACAAAGCGTTCGCCGGGCCAGTTAGTGATTTTGCAGCTTGCTGTGCCGTCGGAGTTTATAACCGCATCAGTGCAGGTTAAGGGAACCTGAGAAACAATTGTTCCGTTTGCATCCGCAGTTCCAACTGCTGCAGGTGTTTTTGATACCCAAATCATGTCGAAATTGTAAACAATTCCTGATATAGCATTTGTACCATTTCCGCCTTTGTCATCACACATCTGTAGTGACATTCCTGAAGAATATACATTAGCATATTCGTTTCTCTTACCGGTAGCTGATGATGTGCTTGGGCGGAAAAGAGTGTCAATAGGAACAGAAACAACACTCCAACCGGGCATGATTGATGTTATTGCTGTTGCATATGAATTTATTCCGCATCCGAAACCGATGTTCTCATCTGATGATAAGTTGCCCACTAAAATGTTTAGATAATCGTATTTGTAATTTCCGTTTTCATCGGTTTCCTGTATGGTATTGTCATTAAATTTAAACTGCATTCTTCTGACACCATTTGTGGTAAAAGTAGCAGAAACATTATAAGCATTAACATTATTATAATCAACATTATTATAATCAACATTCAATGTAGGGCAGTTGACATTTGCTATAGAAACATCATCTACCGCTTCTGCAGAATTGAACTGCCACAGAATTGCACTATCAGAGCTTACGGCGTAAGAATAATTATACGGACTCTCTGCAGTGAGCCAAATTTTATCTACATTGTAGTATTCACCTGCAGTTGTTGTGGTTGCCACCATTCTAAAAGAGTTACCGGTAGAATATGTAACATTATCTGCATTAACTAAGTTTCTTTTTGGAAGAGTAACAAGATTCCATCCGGGCTGTAAGGTTGCTTTGCCGTTTGCATTATATAAAATGTATATTTGAACCTCACGTGCTGTATCTTGAGCATTATTAATTAATACATTAACATAGTTGTATTTTGAATTACTAAAGGCAGATACCGCTTGCTCTGTAAGATAAAAATGAGCCTGAGTTTGTGTGCCGACAGTTAAACGAGCGGTCACATCATATGTGTTTGCATTTTCTGTATCTACAGTGAACTTTCTTCCGCTAACGAAGTTAAGATCATTAATTGCTTCAGCTGAGTTGAACTCAAAAGCAATAGCTCCGTTCAATTCACCATCTCCGCCTTTGATGGCAAATACTGTGGTTCCCATTGATAAAATCAAAGCTGCTACAAGTAAAAATGCTAATAATTTTTTCATTTTTTAACAACCCTTTCATAAAAAATTTATTATATAATATTCGCGAGAACATATGATAATCAAATTTGGCTCGCGTCATGGGTGCAGGCTCAGCCTGCTTTTCGTTATTTAATACGGTTTCATTTCTTCAAAGCTGTTTATGATAATCAGCTTAGCCAAACTCTCGTCTTTTTCGACTGTGAGCCGCTCGGTTTGGGCATAGACCTCATACACTCCGTCAAAGGTGGGGTCGAGAGTCCGTCGGGATAGCTGAGTGAGTTCTCCGTCTGCATATACCGCCAGAATCACTTCGCATCCGTAGCCGTTTGTCTGACTAACCGACAGACACCCTCTTACCACATCTCCTGCATTGCATATGGCCGGTGCCTGAGTAATCTAATCATCACCTGTCAAGATTTTGGCACTTTCTATCACCGGTTCACTTGGAATCGTCAGGCTTCCGGTGAGAGAAGCGCATATCGTTTTTCCGTCGGAGTTTTCAAAGTTGAATCTTATGGATGTTGATTTTTCCGTTTTGCTTATCAAAACTGTGCTGTCCGATGCAATTTCGTCATAGGCTTTAGATATTGTGACGGTTGCATCTGTCAGCTTGTGAGTGGGGTCTGATGCCGCAATGTTTAAATTGCCGTCTTTTTCTTCAATCATGAGCATCATGGGCTTTGTCACTTTGATGTCGCCATATGACCCTGCCTCCCAGAATACAAGTGCCAAAATGCCGAGAGTTTTTTCTCTCACAACCTGAAGCTTGGGTGTGTTGACGAGAATTTCAACATCGGAATTGTTTGAATACTCGGCAGTTTCGTCTGCGGTTTTGTTTGGCAAAATAACATATGCATAGTTTTCTTGGTTTGGATTAACTCCGTGGTCAAACCACATTTCAAAGAAGCTGGCGTTGTTGGATGCCTTTCGGGCATTTATGTTGCCTCCCGATGGGAAATAGTAGCCGCCCGTGTTTTCAAGATGCACCCATTTGCTTCCCGAAAGGTCAACATCATCAAACTCAATATTCCTTATGCTGCCACCGACAGTAACTGCCTCTGTGCCAAGCATTTTTGTTGTGGGCACAACCATTTTTCCGTCGGCAGATGGGGGATATACTCTAAGTGTTGTAACCGAGTTCCATTTTGACACAGAGTTTCCGTGACCTGTGAATCTGAGGTATCTTGCTTTTGTGCCGCCAAGGTCATAGCCTTCGGGCTGATTTGTTGTGCCGCTTGCTCTGCCCGAAAAGACGAGAGTCCAGTTTTCGCCGTCATTTGAAGTTTCAAGGTCAAATATTGCCTGACGGGCAGTTCCGCTTGCAAATGATATCATTGCATATCCCATATCGACGCTCTGTCCAAAATCGAGTATTGCCCAACACTCGCCCTCGGCTGCCCAGCGTGTTGTAAGGTCGCCGTCAAGCATTTTGTCGGGGGTGTTGGTAGTGCCGGTTTCGTAGCCGCTGGCACTAATCTCGGCAACGGTATATTCTTTAATCAGAGTTTCCGATTTTTGAACAACGTTGTTTAGCTTTCGGTTTTCAACAATTGTCATAACGTTTGCATCGTCGTTGGCGTTGACTCCTGCACCGATGCAAACAACCTCATCGTCGAAAAGGAAATATGATTTGTTGGCAACGAGAGTGCTATTGTGTGGCGGATTCTGCGGAGCTGCAGCATTGTTTGGCGCCCCTATGCCGTTTTCACTGTGATAGGATTCAAGCGCCATTGATGCAACAGAATAGGTATCGTTTAAGGTGACGCCGCCAACAAAGTCTTGACTGCTTAAGTATTCGTTGCCGTAGCCAACGTTAACTTCTGCTCTTTTTTGATCGTCAACCGTTGTGCCGGGGCGGCGGTAAGGGTCGGCATAATCCCAGTAAACACTGTTGTATTGCAGCAAATCGTTTTTGTTGTAGATATAGACCATACCATCGCTGAGATACCAACCGGTTGAGTTGTCGGTAATGCTGTCGGGAATAGATTCGTAGTTATATATTCTCGACGATGACATTGCCACGCCAACGCCAAAATCTTTTCGGTGATGCACAACTCTGTCCATATTATAAAACACTTTGCTGATTTCGTAGTCGCTTCGGGGAACAACGTTCTCATCGTTCATTATGTCGATAAATCTGGGAAGAAGAATCAAGTCGAGGTTGGGTTCGTAGGAGTTTACACTTTCATCGGTCTGAACCTGATTTTTTATCATCGACTTTGCTCTGGCAGCTTCCTCTTCGGTCATAATATCCAAAAGATAAAGCGCAACCTTTACAACACTGTTTGCCCTTGCATATTCGTGACGGCCTTGTGTCATGCGGGTGTTCTCGCCGTTGAACACAAGAGGCTCAAAGCCGTTGAACAACCAGTCTACTGCATTTTCTTTAAGAGGACAGCAAAGCTCAAATTTTGTGCCGCTGAGCTTTGAAAGTATGCGGCACATAGACGCCATATGACCGCCAAGGCCGTAGCCTGTGTTGTAGGGGTGATAGTTGTGATACACATATGAGCCGTCTTTATAGAAGCCCTCTCCGTTGGAAACGCTCTTGTCTTCTATATACACAAAAGAAAGATCCATAGAGTCTCTGCCGACTCTCACTCTCTCAATGTCTTTTTCTAAGATTCCGGCACCGATTGTAGCCTCGCACGAATCAAGAAGGTTTGAACCCTCCGAACCTCTTCCGCTCGGCTTTGGAACCATGTGCTTGAAAAGTGCCAGATAGTTTGAAATTTGCTCGCTTGTCACGTGGTCGTGGAGTATCATCAGGGTGTTCACAATGTCGAGAGGAATGCTTATCTGCCAGTAGTACCAACCGTCATTTAAGCTGTGCCACGGTTTTCCGTCAATTTCGTTTTGCCCGTAACGGTTCTGATACATCCACTCAAGAGCATAGAGAATGTCGGGAATGATTTCTTCGTTGTGGTAAAGACTTGTGCCTTTTGTGCCCCAGGCAAGTGCCATACTTTCAATTTTGCCGTATGCCGATGCCATTTCGGTTGTTGCGGTCATTGGTTTGTTTTGAAACAGCTCAACGGCGTCTTCGCTTTTGTTGAGTAGAGCCCAGGCATCCTTGCCGGCTTTGTCTCTGGCTGCTATCTGTGATGCAATATGTTCATTTTCGATGTTTAGATTATCGTCGCCAACAAGGTTATATATCCATCTGTCACGTGCTGCAATAAAATCTTCTTCGGTAACGTTTGAAGAGTCCAGATATTGATATGTTGTGCGATAAGAAATGTATTGCGAATAGGTTTCGTTGTCTGCAATAGCTGTGATAGCTTTGTCTTTGCCAATCACACAAAGTCCACCGCGGCCGGCTGCATAAAGCCCGAGAGCTGCGGCAAATTCTCCTGCAGGGAAGTAGGCAACAGAATCAAGCTTTATGGGTGATGCAGTAAGAGTGATTGATTCTGTTCCAACAATTGCCTCCGGACTTCCGTAGGTGCCTTTTATGGTTTTTCCGCCGTAGGAAACAGTGTAGCTATTGCCGTTATCGGTAACTGTCATGCCAAGATGTTCATCAAAAAATGCCGACGGAGCATAGAGTGAATCATCTTTCATAATGGCAGTGAGCCCTTCGTTTGCAGATGAAAGAGCTTTAACCTCATTTTTCACAAGTGCGTTTGAAGAGTCTTTATAGATGCACACGCCAGTTTTTGCAAGCTCCATTGCTGCCTCTCGTGTTTCGGTGTCCCAAAGTGAGGTGGCGTTGCCTGTTTTGCCGGCCTGAGTAACGCTTATCTCACCTATGTAGAGCTCGCAGTCGGGATCAACATAATTGTTCCAGCCATATGGCTGATAAAAAAGATATTGCACCTTTTCCAGCGAGGGATACCCGTAAATGTCGAAATTGGCAATGGGAAAGCTCAGACGCTTCCAGCCTGTCCAGTCAACAGTGATTGTTTTGCGGTAATAGGAAGCTGTGCCGTTAACCGACGGACACTGAAGCCCCACAAAAAAGCTGTTGCCATATGCTTTTTCGGAATATATCCACGTTTCAAAGGTGGTAATTTTGCTCCAGTCAATGTCTGCTCCCTCTGCAACTCTGAGCATCAGCTGATTCTCCGCTACTGCGTCATAGTCCCAGAAAATGGAATACTGGTGCCCGTGAGTAATCTCAGATGACGGAACACCTGCCGGAGAAAATGCAAGCACCGAGGATGCATTGTCCATGTTGACAAGATGGGTGACTATGTCGTCATCGGGTTCGATGTAGCCGTCCCATGCGGCAAGCGTGCCTGCACACTGAAAAATCATCACAAGAGCCAGCACAACGCACAGCAGCGTTTGTTTTTTTGTGTTTAATTTCATATTTCCACGCTCCTTTAAAAAGTTATTTCTATAAACACTGCACTTTTTTCAGATTCAAAATTGACGAAAAGCTCTTTTGATTCAAACTTCACTTTTGCCTTGGCAGGATTTGGATACACAATCTCCGCACCGGCAATCTCTTCATCGAGCTCTATTTTTGTTTTTGTTTCGTCGGCAAGATTCCACACTGCCAGATAAACCTTGTTTTCGTGCCTGATGCCCGATGCCGCAATTTTTTGCCCGAAGAGCGAAAATCCCATTGGCAGATATGGCACTGCCTCGCCTTTTATGGCAGAAAGCTTTTTATAATATTTCACTCCGTCTGCCACAAGCTTTTTGTTTGCTTCATTCATCCAATCAATATGGCTTGCCAGATGAATTCTGCCAAGAAAACTGTTTATCATATTCATGGCAGTGCAGTTTTCGCTTATGTTTTCTTCTTTGAGCCACGCTACCGGATAGCTCCACACTGCCGCCTGCTCGGGTAAAACAGCAGAAAGAATGTTGGCTGCAATGCAAGGGTATTTGAGGTAATCTGTCTGGTCGGAGGTGGACATAAGAGAGAAAATCGAAAGGGATTTGTAGTCCATTCTCATTCCGCCCGAAGCACACCCCTCAAAAATAACATCAGGAAAACGGTTTTTCATATTTTCAACCCAGCCAAAAAATGCCCGATTGCAAAGCTCCAACCCCTCGCCCGGTGATGAGCAGTTAAGGTCGGTGCCCACACCTGAGTCCTGATTGTAGTCAAATTTTATGTAGTCGGCTCCGTAATCCTCTACCATTCGTCTGATGGTTTCGGTCATATATGACGTAACCTTGGGGTTTCGATAATCAAGAAAATATCTGTCGTGAACCGAAACACGTTTGCCATATCTCTGAAAGAAACAATCGTCGTCATAAAATGACAGCATTTTTTCGCACTTTACGCCCACAATTTCAGGTTCTATCCATAGTCCGGCTTTCATTCCGAGAGAGCGGATATAGTCTGTTGTTGCTCTGAGACCGTTGGGAAAGCGGGTTTTGCTTTCTTTCCATTGTCCCACATAATGATAAATAACATTGCCGGGCTCTTCGTCGTGCCAGCCGCAGTCGATAACGTAATATTCAACGCCCATATCGGCAACTGCCGGAGCAACCTTTGCAGTGATATCTTCCGAGGGGCTGTCCCACGAAAGGTGCATATATTCATTATATATTGACGGGAGGCCACGGTCGGCAGGTGACAAACCCGAAATGTGTCTTCTGTAGTGTGTCATATGAGCTATCACATCATTCAGGCTTTCGCCCTCTGCAATTGCCACATTCGGAGTAACATAGCTTTCGCCGACCTTTAGCTTTTTGCACCAGGAGCCAAAGGTTGTGTTTGCACCGCCCATGTAAAGATATATGTCTTCACCGCGGTCGGAAATTTCGTAATACCAGGAAGATGACGACTCTATCTGAAACATCATAAATCCGTTTTGGTTTTCTATTATTGCCTGAGGGAGCCTTTCTTTGGTGGACCAACTGCCAACATTTGCAAATGATATTCTTTTTTGCGAAGGCCTTTGCCCACTGTCGCTTACGAATCCCAGGTCCTTAAAGGAATGACGGCGTGGCTGGCACTCTGCGTGATGACTTTGCACAAACTCTGTTATATACACATTTTCGGCATCAGATATTCCCTGAGGCGACAAACCGCCGATAACAGCGGCGGAAATGTCTTCAATGATTATGTCTGATTCTGATATGTTGGTAACGTCGGTATGTATTCTCACAGCATTAGTATCGCTATAGGTTTCAAAAAAAGTTGTTGCTTTCACAAGGTCAGATTGCTGTGTTATTGTGAGCGTATTGCCCCTTTGAGAGTGGGACACATACGACAGGCGTTTGACCTCGGAGGAATTTGTCATTTTTATTCCCTCGTGAGATGCCTTATTCTCGCCGGCAATCTGTATTTCCAGAAAGCCGGAGTCGCTCAGGTTGCAAAAACTACCGAGCTTTGAAAGATAAATCTTGTTGTTTGCTATATTAAATGTAAGATTTTTATAATTAATATTCATTATGCACTCCTCTATATGGGACTTGTCAGTTCTTCCAGATTGCCGGGGTTATACCCTTCATAATTTTTGAACGTGCGTCTGAAATTGGAATAATCTCTGAACCCCGACAAAAAGCAGGCTTCTTTTGCCGACTTACCCAGATAAAGATATTTTTTTGCTTCTGTGAGCTTTCTGACGGTTATATATTGCTTAACGGTCATGCCTGTCTCTGCCTTAAAAATCCTGTTGAGGTGGTCTTCACTGAAATACAACCCTCTGCACACGTCTGTTACGGTGATTGTTTTGAATTTTTGCTCTATTAGCACAATGGCGCGCTCGGCAGCCGTGAGGGCTTCCATATCTGCGGTTTTGACGCTTTGGGGGGAGTCAAAGCATTTTTTTAAGAAAGCAAGAATTTTTATGAAGCAAGCGAGGCTGAGAAGCTTGTCGTTCGATTCGTCAATATGGGTATATTTTTCGACAAGAGACACAAAAACATTGTTTTCACTCTCGGAAAGCTTGGTGACTCCAACGTTTGAAAGGTTAACATCTGTAAGCCACGAAAAGCATTCGTCCGACTGACACAGCATAGACAGCATATCAATAACCGATTCATCAACGCTTATTATGCATCTTTCATACTCTGCTCCCTTTTCCACAAACACCTTGTGAGCATAAATCTTGGGCACGATTATCAGGTTGTGGCTGTTGCAGGCATACACTCTGCCTTCACACATAAAGCACTTTGCCCCGTGAATGTTATAATAAATTTCGTACTGGCTGTGCATATGAGGCACGTCAATATATGAATCTCCTGTTTTTTTGTGTGAAACCACAATATCAGAATTTTCTTGAATACTTCCGGATATTTCTATTGTCATTGTCACCTGTTCACCCCTTTAACAGTAAAGCTTACATTATATATGGTAAATTAAAATGCAGATTTTATCAATGAAATTTCGCCTTTTTGACGGATTATGCCCACATTTTCCCGTTTTGAAACAAAATATATTCAAAAAGCAAAAATTTTCATATCCCTTTATTCGCTCTTGACTTTACCCTGAAAAGGTGGTATATTATAGTAAGACTAATATTAATAATAACAATATTTTTGGAGGTTATCGTGATGAAACACATTAAAACTATCAAAACTCGTAACCTGTGCAACAGTGCTAAAAACGGTGGCTGTGGCGAATGCCAGACTTCTTGTCAGTCTGCTTGCAAAACAAGCTGCGGTATTGCTAATCAGCAGTGCGAGAAAAAAGAAAGCAAATAATTGTTAAACTGATGAGGCCGTCGCACAAACCGGTGCGACAGCCTTTTTCATTGTTTGGACATTGAAGTATTATGCTCCAATCAACTGCTTTTTTACTTTCGTGCTTATCTTGCCTTTGGCATTTTAAAAATCTGCATTTTTTACCGAACAAAAATGACTCCGGCACTTAGCCGTCGGCATTTTTTAAATCAATGCAATGAAGCGGGAACTGATTTTGCATTGATTTTCTGTAAAAAATTTGATTTTTAAAACCGATAAGCAAATACGTGCAAAAGCAGATGATTGGCTACAAATATACATTTATTAAATTGTTTGGATAATACTTCAATGACAAAAAATTATAATCTTTTAGGTGATACAAATGATACATCAATATAAACTCGGCGGCTACAATATTGTGCTTGACGTGTGCTCAGGCGGAGTTCACATTGTGGACGACATTGCTTACGACATAATTGCAATGTTTGAATCGGAAAGCCGCGATAAAATCATAAAACAGACATCGGAGAAATATCCGGATGTTGAAAAGAAAGAAATTGAAGAATGTTATGACCAGATTGCAGAGCTGAAGGCCGATGGCACTCTCTTTGCACCCGACACCTTCGAGCCGATGGCAGGCGTTTTGAAAGAAAAAACATCGGGTGTTGTTAAGGCTCTTTGCCTGCACGTTGCCCACACCTGCAACCTGAACTGTGCCTATTGCTTTGCAAGTCAGGGCAAATATAATGGTGACCGCCAGATAATGAGCTTTGAAACCGGCAAGCGTGCCCTTGATTTTCTTGTTGAAAATTCGGGCACAAGAAAAAATCTTGAGGTAGATTTTTTTGGCGGCGAACCTCTTATGAACTGGGACGTTGTTAAAAAACTTGTTGAATATGCCCGCTCAATCGAAAAAGAAAAAGGCAAAAATTTTCGTTTTACTCTCACAACCAACGGTATTTTGGTCGATGACGAGGTTATCGAATTTTCCAACCGTGAAATGAGCAATGTTGTGCTCAGCTTGGATGGAAGAAAAGAGATTCACGACCGCTACCGTGTAGACTATGCCGGAAACGGAAGCTGGGAACAGATTGTGCCCAAGTTTCAGAAGTTTGTGGAAGCAAGGGGCGGCAAAAATTACTATATGAGAGGCACATTTACCCATGCTAACCCCGACTTTTTGAAAGATATCGAAAAGATGCTTGAGCTTGGCTTCACTGAGCTGAGCATGGAGCCGGTTGTGTGTGCACCGGGTGATGAATCGGAGCTTACAGCCGATGATATGCCCATAATTTTTGAACAATACGAAAAGCTTGCTGAGCTTATGCTCAAACGCAAGGAAGAGGGCAAACCTTTCACCTTCTATCACTATATGATTGACCTCACCGGTGGCCCCTGCATCTACAAAAGAATATCGGGATGCGGCTCGGGCACAGAGTATATGGCGGTTACTCCTTGGGCGACCTGTATCC